>JBFGCT010000042.1:0-24903 GCA_041581055.1 Ilumatobacteraceae bacterium
ATGTTCGGTCACACAAACCGCCAGACCCGGCCCCGCCCGCCCCCGGGTTTGTGTGACCGAATATCACCGAGGTCGGCATGTTCGGTCACACAGACCGGCTGGTTCGGGCGGGGCGCGCGCATAGCCTGGCCGCCATGCGTGTCCCCCGCACGTTCGTGTTCGTCGATCTCAACGGGTTCACGAACTACACCGCCGCCTCCGGCGACGACGCCGCCGGCCGCGTCCTCAGCGCGTTCCGCTCCGTCGTCCGCGCGGTCGCCTCCGAGCGCGGCGTGCGCATCGCGAAGTGGCTCGGCGACGGGTGCATGGTGGTCGCCGTCCAGCAGCAGGAGGCGATCGCGTTCGTGCTCGACCTGGAACACCGCGCCGCCGACGTGTGCGATCCGCTGGCGGTGCGCGCCGGGGTGGCGACGGGCCACGCGCTCCTGTTCGAGGGCGACGACTACATCGGGTCGGCGGTCAACATGGCCGCCCGCCTGTGCGACGTCGCCACCGGGGTCGAGGTGCTCATTCCGGCGGCGCACGTCCAACAACTCCCGCCCGGCGCCCGCGCCGTCCCGCACGGCCAGGTCGAACTGCGCGGCTTCCCGGGGACGATCGAGGTCGTCGAGTTGACCGGTGTGCCCGAGCCCGTCGCCTCCGACGCCGGCGAGCTCTGGACTCGCACCCCCTTCATCTGACCGCGGCGCACGCGCTCCCACCCCACCCATCACGACGACGAACCGCGAACGAGCCAACGATGCACTTTCACCGAGGCGCAACCCTTGCGACGGCCCCCACCCTCGGGTTGGCCGACACCTCCGCCGGCGGTCCGACCGCCGGCAACGGGTTCTTCCGGCGCTGGCCCGACGACCTCGCCCTGTTCCAGGCGCACGACATCACCGACGTTCGCCTGACGCTCGACTGGGCCCGCTTGCAACCCAAGCCGGGCGTCATCGACGGGGACTGGGCCGATCAGTACGAGCAGATCATCAGCGCCGCCGAGGCGATCGGCCTGCGGGTCTGGGCGACGATGTTCGACGGCCACGTCCCACGGTGGTTCGACAACGAGGGCGGTCTCGACGACGACGAGGCGCTGATCAGGTGGTGGCCGCGGTTCGTCGAGCGGATGGCGGAGCGGTTCGGCGACGTCGTCGACGGCTGGATCCCGTTCGCCGTCATCCCCGCTGGATCGCCCACTCGACCATGGAGCGACACCTGGGGCATCCTCGCCGGCGGGCCGCCGGTGGTCGCGTCGGTGCAAGGCGCCGACGCCGAGCGCCTCGCGTGGTTGGCGGGATCGACGGATCGGATCGGCGTCGACCTCGACGCGGAGTCGGTCGGCGGCGTCGACCCGTCCGACCGGCAGATCGCCGACCTCGCCGAGCGCTGGTGCGAGTCGATCGTGGCGGCCGCGGCCGCCGTCGACGCGCCCGCGACGGTGAGCCTGACCCCGTCGCACGACGACCCCGACGTCAGCGGCCGGCTGGTCGCGGGGCTCGTCACCGCGATCGGGGGAGCGGTGGCCGACGGCGCCGAGGTCACGACGTGCTTCATCGACCCCGGGATCGCCGGCCCCGACCGCCGCTCCGGCCTGTTCGACAAGGATCGGGCGCCGTTGCCGGCGTTGGCCGCACTGCTCGAGCGGTGATCCGGGCGGATCAGACCCGGCCGCGGTAGGTCGCGCTCGCGCCGCTGGCGTCCTTGTTCAGGCGCTTGCTCAGGTGCAGCCCCTCGAGGACGAACTCGACCGCCGCGCCGACCGCCGACGGGGACTCGTCGCCCGCGGTGAGCAACGCCACCGGCGCCCGCAGCGCGCCGATCTCTTCGACCAACCGGGCGAGCCGCTCGCTGCTCACGTCGGCGCCGGTGTGGGCGATGGCGCCCTCCTCGAAGGCGTCGACGATCGCCCTGGTCTGCTCGGGCGGGACCATGTCCTTGAACACGGTGAGGATCGACCCCTTGATCAGGTTGTCCATGATCGCGCCGTCACGCCCCTCCTCGATCGACTCGATCTCGATCTTGCCCATCGAGCTGGCGGCGAGCGCGTCGAGATCGTCGACCCGGGCGACGATGTTGCGCTCCCCCGCCCGCAGCCCGCGCCGCAGCGCGTTGGCCGCCAGCGCCTCGAAGTTGCTCACGCTCAGGCGGACGCTGACCCCACTGCGCTGGTTGACGTGGTTGCTCGCCCGCGCCAGATGGCTGAAGGTGGCGACGACGTCGGCCAGGTACTCCGGCACGTCGACCTTCACCTTGCCGGCCGGGAGGCGGACTTCGAGCGGCGTCGCCTCCTGGCGCATGATCTCGACCTCGGTCTCGACCTCCAAGGGGTAGTGCGTGCGGATCTGGCTCCCGAACCGGTCCTTCAACGGCGTGATGATCCGGCCGCGATTCGTGTAGTCCTCGGGGTTCGCGGAGGCGAACAGCATGACGTCGAGCGGCAGGCGGATCTTGTAGCCGCGGATCTGGACGTCGCGCTCCTCGAGCACGTTGAGCATGCCGACCTGGATGCGCTCGGCGAGGTCGGGCAGTTCGTTGATCGCGAAGATCCCCCGGTTGGTCCGCGGGACCAGCCCGTAGTGCAGCGTCAACTCGTCGGACAGGTAGCGCCCCTCGGCGACCTTGATCGGGTCGACCTCGCCGATCAGGTCGGCGATCGACGTGTCGGGCGTGGCCAGCTTCTCGCCGAATCGCATGTCGCGGTGCACCCAGCTGATCGGGGTGTCGTCGCCGAACTCCGCGATCAGGTCCCGGGCATGCCTGGACACCGGGTGGTACGGGTCGTCGTTGATCTCGCTCCCCGCAACGATCGGCATCCACTCGTCGAGCAGCCCGGTGAGCGATCGGATGATGCGCGTCTTGGCCTGCCCGCGCTCGCCGAGGAAGATCACGTCGTGCCCGGCGAGGAGCGCGTTCTCGAGCTGCGGCATGACGGTGTTCTCGTACCCGGCGACCCCGCCGAAGAGCGGCTCGCCGGCGGCGACCTTCTCGATGGCGTGCTCGCGCACCTCGCGCTTGACCGGACGCGAGATCCAGCCGGCGGCGAGCAGGGCGCCGAGCGTCGTCGGCCGGTCGGCCGCCGTTGCGGTCGTCACGTCGTCCATCCGCCGAACCTACCGCGCCGTGCCCGCCGATGGGCATGCGGGACACGCCGCGCCGGGCGACCCGCGCAGACCGCCGGTCGCTACGCTTCTCGGCGATGAGCGCGCTCGGCGACTGGGTCGCCACCGAGGCCGACGACGACGTGCGCCGACACGGCATCGGCCTGGACGCCGACGACCACGACTGGACGCCGGTCGCCGTCCCCGGACACTGGCGTGACACCGCGAAGTTCGCGTCGAGCGACGGCCCGCTGATGTACCGCCACCGCTTCGAATCCGAGCCACCCGCCCCCGGCCGGCGCCGCTGGGTGACCTTCGACGGGATCTTCTACCAAGCCGACGCCTGGCTCGACGGCGCGTACCTCGGTGACCCCGAGGGCTACTTCTTCCCGCACGCGTTCGACATCACCGCGCTGTCGCGGATCGGCGACGAACACGTGCTGGCGGTCGAGGTCACCTGCGCACCGCAGTCCGGCGCCCGCAAGCGACGCAACATCACCGGCGTCTTCCAGCAATGGGAGGGACTCGACCGGGATTGGAACCCTGGCGGGCTGTGGCGCCCGGTGCGCTTCTACGAGACCGGCCCGGTCCGGATCGACCGGCTGCGGGTGCTGTGCCGGGACGCCGACGAGCGGCGGGCCCACGTGGTGCTCGCGGCCCGGCTGGACAGCGACGCCCAGCGCACCGTCCTCGTGCGGACCACGCTCGATGGCACGGTCGCCGACGAGCAGGAACAGGCGATCGCCGTCGGCGAGAACGAGTTCGAGTGGAGCATCGACATCCTCGACCCGGCGCTGTGGTGGCCGCGGGCGATGGGCGACCAGCCGCTCGTCCAGGTCGCCGTCGAGGTCGAGGTCGACGGGCGGTGCAGCGACCGGCGGGAGCGGCGGACCGGCCTCCGCCAGGTCGACTGGAACGACTGGGTGTGTTCGATCAACGGCGAGCGCCTGTTCTTGAAGGGCGCCAACCTGCCGCCGACGACCGCCGGGCTGGCCAACGCCGACCCCGCCGCCGTGCGGCGCGACATCGAGTTCGCCGTCGACCTCGGGCTCGACGCGCTGCGGGTGTACGGCCACATCGGCCACCGCGAGGTGTACCTCGCCGCCGACGAGCTCGGCATCCTGCTGCTCCAGGACTTCCCGCTGCAGTGGGGCCACGCCCGCTCCGTCCGCGACCAGGCCGTGCGCCAGGCCCGAGCCGCCGTCGACACGCTCGGCCACCATCCGTCGATCGTGCAGTGGAGCGCCCACAACGACCCGTCGGCGGCCGACGCGCTCGTCGGTGGCGAGGGGCTCGATCGCGCCGCCCGCCGCTTCCTCGCCCACCAGCTCCCGACGTGGAACCGCTCGGTGCTCGACCGCTGGGTCAAGCGGTCCTTCGAGCGCGCCGACAGCACCCGCCCGACGATCGCCCACTCGGGCGCGCTCCCCCACCTCCCGCAGCTCGACGGCACCGACAGCCACCTCTGGTTCGGGTGGGCGACCGGTGAGGCGACACGGCTCGCCGTGCACGCCGCGCGGTTCCCGCGGCGCGTCCGCTTCGTCAGCGAGTTCGGCGCCGAGTCCGTCCCGACCAGCGCGGCGTTCATCGACGGGCAACTGCGGACACACCGTTGGCCCGAGCTCGACTGGGACCGGCTGGTCGAGGAGCACGGCTACGAGCGGGCGGTGTTCGAGCGGCTCATCCCGCCCGCCAACTCCGCGACGTTCGAGGAATGGCGGGCGACGACCCAGGCTTACCAGTCGCACGTGCTCAAGGTGCAGATCGAGACCCTCCGCCGGTTGAAGTACCGGCCGACCGGCGGGTTCTGCTTCTCGCGGTTGACCGACCCGGCGCCGCTGATCTCGTCGAGCGTCCTCGATCACCTCCGCGTGCCCAAGGACGCCTACGACGCGGTGCGCGCGGCGTGCGCTCCGGTCTTGGTCGTCGCCGATCAGCCGCCCGACTGGGTGAACGCCGGCGACACGCTCGCCCTCGACGTCCACGTTGTCAGCGATCTGCGCGACGAGATCGACTTCGCCGTGGTCGACGCCGTGGCCACGTGGGCGGGAGGCGAGCGGCGGTGGCGCTTCGGCGGGCCCGTTCCGGCCGACGAGGTGGTCAAGGTCGGGGCGCTCGCCCTCGACGTGCCCGACACGCTCGGCGAGCTGTCGATCGAACTGACGTTGACCGCCGGCGACGTCCGGTCGGCCAACGGCTACCGGACCGCCGTCACCCTCCCCCCCGACTAGTCGGTGGCGGTGCTGACCTCGATCGTGTACCCGCCGATCGACGCGCCCTGCGCGCGTACCCGGAGGTAGTTGGGGCCGTCCCGATCCAGCACGTAGAACGTCCCCACCGAAGGGCCGGGGTCCGCCGGGATGCTGCGGATGACGCCGGTCCCGCCACCCGGTTCGATGATGTCGAGGATCCCGCGGAAACCTGCTGCCGAGATGTCGGTGGGGATCAACTCGATCAACACCGTCTCGCCCCTCGTTCCCTCGAACGAGAACTCGTCGGCCTCGCGGCGGTCGTCGATGCGATCGGTGAACGCCACACCGCGCTCGAGGGGAACGAACGCGGTTCGCTCGATCGCGAGCGCGTACGGACCCGAGCCGAAGGGTCCGCCGACGAGCACCGTGTGCACGCCACCCTGCTGCAGGATCAGCGTCATCAGGTCGTTGTCGACGTCCTCGTCGTCGGTGAGGCTGGCCAGCTCGAAGCCCTCGGGATCGAAGACGCGGAACCTCCCGGGATACCCGGCAGTGCCATCGAGCGCCGTGTCCAATCGCACCCGGACCTGCTGTTCCGCGCGCCCGAAGAACGAATACGCGTCGATCTGCGATCCGTCGGCCAGGTCGTACCGCTCCGGCGCAGCGCCGACCTCGAGCTCGCGCACCTCGAGCCGACTCCACGACAGCCGGTACGTACCCTCCGACCGCCCGAATCCCCGCACCAGCACCCGATACGAGCCGTCGACGGGGACGACGACGGTCAAGCGCTCGGTGCCGCCGTCCTCCGCGTTGTTCGACTCGGCTCCCTCGAGCAGCTCACCGTCGTCGCCGAACACCGACACAACGGCGTCGAGACCGGCGGGATCCGGCGCCACCTCGAACGCCATCACGTCGCCCGCCCGGCCGGCGAAGCGGTATGCGTCGACCTCGTGCGGCGAGCCGACGGCACCGCCGGCGTCGACGCCGACCTTGATCACCTCGTCGACCACCTCGGCGAGCCGGAGTGTGAACCGACCAGCGGCCGTCGAACCTTCGACCCGAACGACGTACGTGCCGCCCGTGGGAAGCACCAGCGGCGTCGTCTCGGTGACGTCTGTCGCACGCGCATCGACCCGGACCAGCCGGTCACCCTTGGGGTCGACGACCTCGAAGGCGCCGTCCAACTCCGGGGTCAGCATCTCCATCGTGAGCGTCACCAGCTCATCGGTCGAGCCCGGGAACGTGAAGAACACGTCGGCATCGGCCTCGGCGAGCGCGCGCGTCACCGCCCGACCCGGCTCGAGCGGTTCCACCGAGTCGGGCTCGGCACCGACGAGCGCCATCGAGGCGCCGTCCGCTGGCAAGATCGTGACCTGCGACTCGCCGGCCGGGACGTCGGCGACCCGGTCGCCCGCGGGGCCGACGATCACGACCGGCCGGTCTGCGGCGACGACGGTCACGACCTCGCCGCCGAACCCGTCGAGGGCGAACATCGTGCCGCCCCCGCCCGACAGGTCCGTGACCTCGACGGTGGCGAGATCCAACGCGTAGGAGCCACCAGCACCACCGAAGTCGGTGACCCGCACGACATGGGTCCCCGTGCCCGGCAGGACCCACGCCACGACCTCGGTCCCCCCTGGCCCGGCGGCATCGGCAGCGGCAGCGGCAACTCGGCTGCCGTCCGGCGCGACGAGCTCGACGACGGCGTCGATCTCGCCGGACACGGCGAGGCGGACCACCTCGCCGGCCTCGCCCTCGAAGACATGATGGTGGGCCGCGCCGGTCGGCTCGAGTCGCTGCTCGCCGGCCGGGATCGGCAGCGCCGCGTCCACCTCGTACGCCAGCCGGTAGTCCCCGAGCGTGCCGTCGGCGCCCTCGACCTGCACCAGGTACGGGCCGGGCGACGGATCGAGCACGACGGTGAGCGACTCGGGATCTCCGGCACCGGTGCGATCGGCTCGGGCGACGCTCTTGCCGGTCGCCAGCTCGACGACGTCGAGCGTGCCGTCGAGGGCGCCCAGGGAGTCGAGGACCAAGGAGGCCACGGCGGGTGTCCCGTCGTCCCCGTCGCGGGCCGCGGACCCCGTACCGCCGCCACTCGCCGCACCGGCGACGGGCGGTGAGCCGTCGGCGGAGATCGTGTACACGTCGACCGCACCCTCGGCCGACAGCCGACGGTCGCCCGTCGGCCGCCCGGCCTCGATCGGCTCGGACACCTCGACGAGCAACGAATAGGCGCCGAACGTGTCGTCGGCGCCGCGGATCAGGACCACGTGGGAACCGGCGACGTCGAGCTGCTCGGTCAGCACCTCCGTCTTGCCGACCCCGGCGCGATCGCGGCTGGTCCGGGCGGCGTCGCCGGCCCGGCCCACCTCGAGCACGCCGTCGAATCCCCGAGCCGGCGACAGCCGGGCGGTGATCACCGAGCCGGCCTCCGGTTCGAACCTCACCGCGGCCAGGTCGGCCGCTCCCTCGAGCTCCCCCTCGATCACGCGGTCGTCGGTCAGGGCACGGGTGTCGACGTCATCGACGCCGAGGCTGAACGTGCCCGTCCCCGACGTCGACCGGACGCGTATCAGGTAGTCACCCCCTTGCGGCAGGATCGCGGGGATCACCCCGGTCTCCTCGCCGGTCCACGACGACCCCTGCGCGATCGTCTGGCCCTCGTCGCGCACCTCCACCTCGAACGACGCCGCACCGTCGTCGCTGACCAGCGACAGCGCGAGCACCTCCGCTCCGGCGGCGGTGTAGGAGAACTCGGCGACGTCGGTCGGGTCGGTGACGTTCCCCCGCTCGACGTCGCCGACCGAGATCGGGGTCGGTGGCGGGGCCGCTTCGGCTGCGGGAGCGGAGCCCCCGTCTCCGGTCGTGATCGCGCGAACGAACAGTGCGGCACCCGCCAGGAGGAAGACAACGGTGGCGAAGGCGAACACGCGGTTGCGCAGCTGCCGCACCCGGTCGTCGCGCTCGCGCTTGTACTCCAGCACCGGTTCGATCAGCGAGTCGTGGCTGAGCTCGTAGATGTAGATGTCGCCGCGCCGCTCGGGGCGGACGATCCTGGCCTCCTCGAGTGCGGGGAGCCGCTCGGCGAGCTCGGGGCGCATCTTCTCGTCGACGTCGACCGGCCGGCGCCGACCGTCGCTCCGTATCAGCTCCTCCTCGCAGAACGTGCGGACCGTTCGCCGGTCGCGACGCCGCTTCACCTTCTTCACGACTTCGGCGTACGTCGCCTTGAGGATGGCCCGTGCGCTCGCCTCGCCCGTCACGTCGTCGATACTCAGGACCACCTCGCCCGGCTCCTCCGTCTGCCTCGCGCGGACCTTCTCGTTCTCGAGGTGGTGACACACCAGCTGGAGCTGGTACGCCTCGACCGCCGCGTCATCCGTGTAGACCGTGTCCTGCCGCCGTGGTGTCTCCGGGCGCGCCTTCAGGTCGGCGAGGATCTTCTGCACCGCCGAGTCGTCGTACCGGAACGGACGCGTCCGGAGCTCCGGGTGGTCGACCCGCGCGGGGTCCCGGATCGCCTCTCGTGCGGCCGACTCCCGGAGCGGCTCCAGCCGCCACCGGTTGGCGAGGATCTGCGGCACCTGCCGGGAGAACGACTCCAACGAGCCGAGGTAGTCCTCGCGGAGCGCGATCACGATCTTGACCGACCCCGGGGTCGGAGCCGACGCGTCGACGTCCTCCGTGTTCCCCCGGACGACCGGCGACCCACGGACGACACCCGCGAACTCGTCGACGAAGTCGACGCGCTGGGACGCGGACCACAGTGTGAAGAGCTCCTCGAACTGGTCGAAGATCAGCACCGGGAGGAGGAAGCGCTGGCGCTCGCGATGCCAGATCTCGAGCTGTGCCATGAGACTCGGGAAGTCCTGCGCGGCCTTCAGCCGCTCGCGGAGCGTTCCGCTGCCGTGCGCGTCGTCGATGAGCACGTCGACGCGTCGATCGCGGTCGGACGCTTCGAGCGCGTCCCGGATCACGTCGAACGGGCGAGCACCCGGCGAGCTCGGCTCGCTCAACCTGATGACGACCGGCCACAGGTCGTTGCTGCGGAGCCGGGGAATCACGCCGGCCTGGAGGAGCGACGTCTTGCCGACGCCGGACCGGGCGTAGAGGACGAACAGGTTGTGGCTGAGGATCGAGTGCACGACCTCGTCGATCTCGGTCTCCCGTCCGCAGAACAAGCGGGTGCTGAGCTCGTCGTCATCGAAGGGGAACGAGCCCGGGTAACGGAGCCTGCCGGGCGGGGCCTCGGTCATCAGCCCGCCGACACGGACGTGCCGTCTCCCGCCAGGACCCGAAGGAGCTTCGCGAAGCCCTCACGTTCGTTCAGCGAGACCCGATGTTTGTCCTTGAACTCCGGGTCGGGCCGGCGCTCCGCCTCCTCGTCGATCAGTACGGGGATGATGAACGCGGTGCCCGTCGGCAAGTGGGACTTCCGATCGAGCGCCAGTTCGATCTCGCGGTTGAAGAAGCGCTTATCTTCGCGCCTGCGCGCCTCGAGGAAGGCGGCACTCTCGATGACGAGGAAGTAGCTCACCAGTTCCTCGTCGCCGATGGCGCTCTCGATCTCCAGCCTCCAAGCGGCACCTGGCGAGAGGTCGCTCTCGTCGAACCAGATGTTGAGACCCTGCCTGCGCAGCCGACGGGCGAGGGCGCGGACTTGATCCTTGTCCTCGTTCGCGTGGCACAGGAACACGCGCGGCTCCTCGCTGGGATCGAAGAACGGCACTCGGTCGCCGAGGTGCTCGCCCACCTCCCCGGGCGCGTCACCGCCGGCCGCGTCACCGCCGGCGGCGTCGCCGCCGGTGATGTCCTCGACGAGCCCGTGGACGAACTCCGCACCTTTCGACACGAAGAGCCGGATCTGCAGGCCTTCCCCGTAGAAGGTCTGCGTGCCCGGGTCGTAGTCCTTGATCTCCTGCGCGTACGAGATCTGCGGCTTGCCACCGTCGTTGAGCACGTGCATCAGCACCCGGAGCTGGAAGCGGTGGAGCTGGAAGCCGAGGAACACGACGGCCTGCTTCGGGTCGTGGAGGGTGCTCGTCAGCTTGCTTGGGAGCTTCGGGTCGCCCTTGACGACCGACACCAGCCCGTCGACGAGGTCGGAGTCGGTGAGCACGAGCGACTCGGGGCGCTCGAACGAGCCGCTGAGGTGGTACAGGAGCGGTCGGTCGCGCGCCGTCTCCGGCTGCCACTCCGTGGGGAACTGCGCCGCGTCGGCGCCGTGGTGGTACGCCATCACGGTGAACTCGGGTTCCAGGACCTGCTCCACCGGCAGGCCCGGCACCGTGTTGACGACGAGACCGACGCCGAGCTGCTTCAGCGCGTCGAGCGTCGGATCGCCACGCAGGTCGGCGTACTCGTCGTAGAAGATGCCGACGAGCTCGAGCAGGTTCTGGCGGTTTGTGCGCCGCTCGATGACCTCGGCCACCGCCGACGTCGGGAACATCCGCAGATCCTCGGAGTGCTTCTCCTCCCACTCGTCGGCGAGGAAATCACGCAGCGCGTCGAGGACCGGCGTGCGAACGCGAGTCCCCGGTGTGGTCACCGTCACCGCGTCGGGCCCGAGCATCACCGCCAGACGACCGTTGCGGATCGACCTGATCAGCTTCTGGCGCTGAACATACGCCGGCCCGGGGAGGTCGCGGGTCGCCACCGTCGATCACCCGCTCCCCTCGTCGGTCGCCGGGACGTGGTCCTCGCGGCGCCGGACGGCGACCAGGACGATCAGGCCGACCGTGACGAACAGCACGCTGACGCGCAGCACCCCGTACGTCCCGGAGGCACCGGCGGCGACGAGCGTCGGCGTCGCCTGGGGCGGTGTGGTGCGGGGCAACCCCGGGGGCCCTGAGGTCGGTGCAATTACGAGGAGCGTCGTCGTCGGCATCGAGGGCTGGACCGTCGGCGTCGGCACGGGTGTCGGGCCAATCGGGTAGATCGGGCAGTCGTCCGGCGTGTTGTCGGCCTCGGCGCATTCCTCCGGGGTCGGCCCGACGACTGCCGCGGCCGGGACGGCCATCACCAACGCTGCCGCTCCGAACAGCGCAACCATGAAACCGACCACCGTCGTGCGCACGCCTGCCCCCTTTCCCCAACACGCCAGGCCCCTGCCGGCTTCGCTCACCGTACCACCTCGGCCACGCTGGGAGATCGGGTGTCCGACGACGGCGGTGATGACCACGATCCAGTCGGTTGGCGCCGCGCGCCGTGGATTCTGTTCGAGAGATGTTGCGCTCAGCGCAACATCAGACGGGGATTTCGGAGGGGGTCCGGTCGCGGGCATCGGTGAACTGCATGACGCCGTCGTCGAACGGGTCCTTGCGCAGCGCCTGCTTGTCGGCGCTGTGGATCTGCGGGTTGAGCCAGGGTGGCCGGTCGCCCTGCTTGGGCAGCATCGGCATCATCCGCTGCATGTACCCGGAGGTGAAGTGGCGGATGAACGGTCGCTCGGGCATGTCCCGATCCGACGGCCGCAGCCGGGGGGTGCACTGGTCCGCGCCGACGTCGGCCATGTGATTGAGCAGCCGGCAGACCCACTCGCAGGTGAGGTCGGCGCGCAGCGTCCACGAGGCGGCGATGTACCCGAACGACGACGCCATGTTCGGAACGTCGGAGTAGGCCACGCCCTTGTAGGTCCACGTCCGGGAGAAGTCGACCGGCTCTCCGTCGACGGTGACGGCCATGTCGCCGACGGTCACCAGGTTGAGGCCGGTCGCGGTGACGATGACGTCGGCGTCCAGCTCGTCGCCCGATTCGAGCCGGATCCCGTTCTCGGTGAACGTGTCGACCTCGCCGTTGACGACCGACGCCGTGCCCGCCTTGATCGCGTCGAAGAAGTCGTTGTCCGGCACGAGGCACAACCGCTGGTCCCATGGGTCGTAGGTCGGGGTGAAGTGCTCCTCGACCTCCGCCGCCCCGAGTTGGTCGCGCACCAGCTTCAGCAGCTTTTCCTTCGCCTTGGCCGGGTCCTTGCGGATGCGCTTGTACATCCACTCCTGGAGGGCGGAGTTCTTGGCTCTGGTCAGCCGGTACGCCCACCGGCTCGGCAGGAGGCGGCGCAGCACGTCGGCGATCGGGTCGCGCGCCGGCCGCGAGACCATGTACGTCGGCGATCGCTGGAGCATCGTCACGTGCTCGGCGTCGGCGGCCAGCGCCGGGACCAGCGTGACCGCGGTCGCGCCGGAACCGATGACGACGATCCGCGTACCGGCGTGGTCGAAGTCGTCGGGCCACTCCTGGGGATGAACGATCTGCCCCCGGAACCGGTCCCGGCCCTCGAAGTCGGGGGTGTAGCCGCGCCGATAGCTGTAGTACCCCGAGCACATGAACAAGAAGTTGCAGGTCAACGTGACCCGTTCGCCGCCCCGGTCGGCCTCGACCGTCCACCGGGCGCCGTCGCTCGACCAGCTGGCCGCGACGACGAGGTGGCCGAACCGGATGTGCTCGTCGATGCGGTATTCGGCGACGGTCTCGCGCAGGTACTCCATGATCGACGGGCCGTCGGCGATCGCTTTCGCGCCCGTCCACGGCTTGAACCCGAACCCGAGCGTGTGCATGTCGCTGTCGGAACGGACGCCCGGGTAGCGGAACAGATCCCACGTGCCACCGAGGTCGTCGCGCCCCTCGAGGATCACGAAGGACCGGTCCGGGCACATCGTCTTGAGGTGGTAGGCGGCATCGATGCCAGAGATCCCGGCGCCCACCACCAGCACGTCGACGTGCTCTTCAGCCATCTCGCTCCTGCTCCTCCTGCCGGCTGCCCCGGTGCCGGGGTCCGCCGAACCTAACCTCCGAGCGTGCGGAAAATCGTCTCGTGGGTCGGACTGCTGGCGCTCGTCGCCGGCGCCTGCGACGCGGGGGTGACCACCGACGCCGAACCGCGGGGCGCCTCCACCGACCCGCCGCAGCCCCCGATCACCACCCCGATCACCACCCCGATCAGCACCGAGCTCGCCGCTGAGCCTCGTGCGGGGACGGCCGCCGGCTCGACGCCGGCATCGACCACGCCGACGACCACCACGCCGACGACGAGCACGACGACGAGCACGAGCACGAGCACGAGCACGAGCAGCACCACGACGACGACCGCGCCCGCGGTGCGCAGCGTCGGAACGGCCGGCGACTCGCTGCTGCTCGGCATGATCCCGCCGCTCCAGCGGGCGTTGGAGCGCTCCGGCTACGACTTCAGGGCGCAGTGGTTCACCGGCTTCCTGGCCCCCGAGCGCGGGGAGTACTGGGCCGAGGTCGTCGCCGACCTCCCTGACGTCTTGATCGTGTTCTTCGCGCCGTGGGAGCTGAGCGCCCTGAACCGGGGAGATCTCGACCTGGTCGACCCGACCTGGCCGGACCGCTACGTCCGCGAGTTCGTCGAGCCGCTCGTCGCGCCGCTCCGCTCCGGCGACACCGAGGTGATCTGGATCGGCCTGCCGCCGGCTCGCGATCCCGTCGAGTCGGCCCAGTACGAGTTCCTCAACGCGATCTGGCGCGGCGTCGTCGAGAACGAGCCGAGGATGACCTGGCTCGACGGCGCGCCGCTGCTCGCCGGACCGAACGGGCGGTATGTCGAGGTCGACGACACGGTCTCACCACCGGTGCGGTTGTTCCAGACCGACGGGCGGCACCTGTGCCCCGAGGGCGGCCGCCGGATGACCTCCGGCCTGCTCGCGCTGCTCGAGGATCGCTTCGGCGTCGAGGTCGACCCGTCGTGGACCGAATCGGATTGGGCGGACAACTCGGCGGCGTACGACTTCGACAAGTGCCCGCCGCCGTGATCAGATCCGCGAGAGCTTGCGGCGGTTCTTGAACTTGGCCTTCAGGTAGTCCTGGTTCATGGTCGCGATGTTGTCGATCGAGATCTCCTTCGGGCACGCCGCCTCGCACTCGCCGTGGTTCGTGCACGAGCCGAAGTGCTCGTCCATCGTCTCGACCATCGCCTCGGTCCGCTTGAAGCGCTCCGCCTGACCCTGCGGGAGCAGGTTGAGGTGCGCCAGCTTGGCGGAGGTGAACAAGCTCGCCGCGCCGTTGGGGCACGCCGCGACGCAGGCCCCGCACCCGATGCACGCCGCGGCGTCCATCGACGCGTCGGCGACCGGCTTGGGGATCGGGATCAGGTTGGCGTCCGGCGCGCCGCCGGTCGGAGCGGTGATGTACCCGCCGGCCTCGACGATCCGGTCGAACGGCCCCCGATCGACCATCAGGTCTTTGATGATCGGGAAGGCGGTCGCCCGGAACGGCTCGATCACGATCTCGTCGCCGCTGTCGAAGACGCGCATGTGAATCTGGCAGGTGGCCGCCCCCTTCGACGGGCCGTGGGCCCGGCCGTCGATCATCAGCGAGCACGTGCCGCAGATCCCCTCCCGGCAGTCGTGGTCGAACACGACGGCTTCCTTGCCCTCCTCGATCAGGCGCTCGTTGAGGATGTCGAGCATCTCGAGGAACGAGGCCTCGTCGCTGATCTCGGGGACGTGGTGGGTCTCGAAGCGCCCCTGCGCGTCGGGCCCGGCCTGACGCCAGATCTTGAGGGTCAGGTTCGTGAGCGTCGGCATTACTTGTAACTCCGTGTCTGGAACTGGACGACCTCGTACTCGAGTTGTTCTTTGTGCTCGACCGGCGCGAGCGGGTCGCCGGTCCACTCCCACGCCGACACGTAGGCGAACTCGTCGTCGTTGCGCACCGCCTCGCCATCCGCGGTCTGGTACTCCGAGCGGAAGTGGCCGCCGCAGCTCTCCTCGCGGTTGAGCGCGTCCTTGCACATCAGCATGCCGAGCTCGAAGAAGTCGTCGACCCGGCCCGCCTTCTCCAGCGTCTGGTTCGTGCTCGCGTCGTCGCCGGTCACCCGCAGGTCGGCCCGGAACTCGGCGTGCAGCGCGGGGATCTCCGACAGCGCCTTCTCCAGGCCCTGCTGGTTGCGGTCCATCCCGCAGTAGTCCCAGATGATCTGGCCGAGCTCGCGGTGGAAATGGTCGGGGCCGCGCGTGCCGCCGATCGACAGGTACTGGCGGTAGCGGTCGCGGGCCTCGTCCTCGGCCGCCTTGAACGCCTCGTGGCTCTGGTCGGGGATCGGCTTGTTGAGCCAGTCGGCGAGGTAGTTCGAGATCGTGTTCGGCAGGACGAAGTACCCGTCGGAGAGCCCCTGCATCAGCGCCGACGCGCCGAGCCGGTTGGCGCCGTGGTCGGAGAAGTTGGCCTCGCCCGCGCAGTAGAGGCCGGGCACCGTGGTCATCAGCTCGTAGTCGACCCACAGCCCGCCCATCGTGTAGTGGCTGGCCGGATAGATGCGCATCGGCACCCGATACGGGTTCTCGCCGGTGATCCGCTCGTACATGTCGAACAGGTTCGAGTAGCGCTCGCGGATCGTGTCCTCCCCGAGCCGGCCGATCGCCTCGGCGAAGTCGAGGTACACGCCGTTCTTGAGCGGGCCGACACCCTGACCGGAGTCGACCGCCCGCTTCGCCGCGCGCGACGACACGTCGCGCGGGGCGAGGTTGCCGAAGCTCGGGTAGATCCGCTCGAGGTAGTAGTCGCGCTCGGCCTCGGGGATCTGATCCGGCGGGCGGGTCTCGTCGGGGTTCTTCGGCACCCAGATGCGGCCGTCGTTGCGCAGCGACTCGGACATGAGGGTGAGCTTCGACTGGAAGTCGTCGGCCTGGGGGATGCAGGTCGGGTGGATCTGCGTGTAGCACGGGTTGGCGAAGGCCGCGCCACGGCGGTGGGCGCGCCATGCGGCGGTCACGTTGCAGGCCATCGCGTTGGTCGAGAGGTAGAAGACGTTGCCGTAGCCGCCGGTGGCGAGGACGACGGCGTGCGCCGAATGCGACGACACCTCGCCGGTCATCAGATCGCGGGTGACGATGCCCGCGCAGCGGCCGTCGATGTTGACGACGTCGACCATCTCCACCCGGTTCCAGAGCTTGACGTTGCCCAGGCCGATCTGGCGCGCGATCTGCTGATACGCGCCGATCAGCAGCTGCTGACCGGTCTGGCCGCGGGCGTAGAACGTGCGGCTGACCTGGGCCCCGCCGAAGCTGCGGTTGTCGAGCAGCCCGCCGTACTCGCGGGCGAACGGCACGCCCTGGGCGACCATCTGGTCGATGATGTCGACCGACACCTCCGCCAGCCGGTGGACGTTGGCCTCGCGGGCGCGGAAGTCGCCGCCCTTGATCGTGTCGTAGAACAGCCGGAAGATGCTGTCGCCGTCGCCCTGGTAGTTCTTCGCCGCGTTGATCCCGCCCTGGGCGGCGATCGAGTGCGCCCGGCGCGGCGAGTCGTGGAACGTGAACGCCTCGACCTCGTAGCCGAGCTCGCCGAGCGTCGCCGCCGCCGACGCCCCGGCCAGGCCGGTGCCGACGACGATGACCTTGAACTTGCGCTTGTTCGCCGGGTTGACCAGCTTCTGGTGGGCGATGAAGTTCGTCCACTTGTCCTCGAGCGGGCCGTCGGGGATCTTGGAGTCGAGCATGAAACTCACGGTTGTGCCTCCACGTCGACGGGATGGGTCACAGCGGTCGGGTCGTACTCGATCACGCCGGCCAGGACGGCGACCGGGAACGAGATGTTGCCGGCGACGATGGCGCCGGCGACGCCGTACGCGAGGTACCGCCGCCATTCGTTGAACCGGGGGTTGTTCCAGCCCATCGACTGGAACAGCGACCAGGTGCCGTGGAACAGGTGCACGCCGAGGGCGAGGTTGGCGACGACGTACAGCGCGGCCACCGGCACCCGGGACAACGACGCGTCGAGGTTGCGGTACACCGCGCCGCGCACGAAGTCGGGGTTGGCGAAGCCCCAGGTGAGATCGGCCAGGTGCCACAGGATGAAGAGGGCGGCGATGATCCCGGTCCAGCGCATCGTGCGGCTGGCGAAGCTGGCGACCTGGTAGTCGCGGGGCGATTGGTACTTCACCGCCCGGGCGTGGCGGTTGAGGATCGTCAGCCCGTACGCCGCGTGGATGTGCAGCAGGACGGCGCCGATCAGGACGAGCCGGAGCAGCCACAACGTGATCGTCCGCGGGAGGATCGGCACGAGCAGGTCGCGCAGGAACTCGCCGTACACGTCGATGTCGTAGATCCGCTCGCCGCCCTCGTTGATCACGCCGAGGTAGACCTTGAGATTGCCGATCATGTGCGTGAGCACGAAGCCGATGCCGATCAGCCCGGTGATCGCCATCACGTACTTCTTGCCGACGGCGGTGGCGTAGAGGTCGAGCAGGAACGGTTTCCGCTTGCCCGGGGACGTGACCGCCGTTCCGGAGACCGGGCCGCGGGACAACGCTTGTGCCATGACGGGGACGCTACCGCGCGCCGATGTCACGCTGCCCAATCCCGCGCGGTCACGATCGTCACATCCGACCGGTCGACCGGATTCGGACGTAACCTGCCGCACCGACCATCATGGTCCGGTCCCGGCAAGGTGTCCGGGACGTTGACATCGTCGTCAATCGCCCAGGAGGCCTGAACACCGTGGACATCGTCCCCTATCTCGCAGCGCTCTCGGCCCTCGCCGCTCTCGGCGTCGCGTTCTACTACTACAAGTCGGTGGGAGCGGCGTCGCCCGGCAACGAGCGCATGGTCTTCCTGATGACCGAGATCCAGAAGGGGGCGCGGGCGTTCCTGAAGAAGGAGTACACCTGGGTCTCGTTCTTCGTGGTCGCGATGATGGTGCTGCTCGCCGTCGTGATCAACCCGCTCGCCTCGGTCAGCTACGTGCTCGGCGCGATCCTGTCGGCGACCGCCGGCTACGTCGGCATGACGGTGGCGACGATGGCCAACGCCCGCACGACCGAGGCAGCCAAGCAGGGCCCGGCCAAGGCGTTGCCCGTCGCCTTCCGCGGCGGCGCGGTGATGGGCTTCTCCGTCGCCGGGCTGGCGCTGCTCGGGCTGATGTTCACCTACCTGCTGTTCGTCGTGTGGCTCGAGGTCGACGAGGCCTTCGAGATCGTGACCGCGTTCGGGCTCGGCGCCTCGTCGATCGCCCTGTTCTCCCGCGTCGGCGGCGGCATCTACACCAAGGCCGCCGATGTCGGCGCCGACCTGGTGGGCAAGGTCGAGGCGGGCATCCCCGAGGACGACCCGCGCAACCCGGCCACGATCGCCGACAACGTGGGCGACAACGTCGGCGACGTCGCCGGCATGGGGGCCGACCTGTTCGAGTCGTACGCCGGCTCGATCATCGCCCCGATCTCGTTGACCGCGTTCTCGTTCGGTATCGTCGCCTCGCAGTCCGGCGACGACAACGTGCTCCCGCTGCTCGTGTTCCCGATGGCGATCGCCTTCATCGGCATGGTCGCCTCGATCATCGGGTCGTTCATGGTGCGCGGCGGCGACTCGACCGAGTCGCACCACCTCGCCCGGGCGCTGCACATGGGGACCAACGTCGCCATGGCGATCACCGTCGTCGGCGCGATCGGCGCCGCGTTCTGGCTGTTCGGCGACGACGAGCTGTTCGACAAGCCGTGGGGCCTCGGCGTGTCCGTCGTCGGCGGGCTGCTCGTCGGCGGGGCGCTCGGCAAATGCGCCGAGTACTACACGTCCGACCACTACGGGCCGGTCAAGAAGATCGCCGCGCAGTCCGAGACCGGGCCGGCGACGACGATCCTCGGCGGCATCAGCGGGGGCATGCAGTCGGTCGCCGCCTCGGTCCTGCTGATCCTCGGCGGCGTCGCTGTCGCGTATTGGGGCGGCGAGCAGACGCTCGGCGACGGCGGCGGCATCTACGGCATCGCCGTCGCGGCCATCGGCATGCTGGCGACGACCGGCGTCGTCGTCTCGGTCGACGCCTACGGGCCGATCGCCGACAACGCCGGCGGCATCGCCGAGATGGCGGAGTTGGACCCGTCCGTCAGGGAGGTCACCGACGCCCTCGACTCGCTGGGCAACACGACCGCGGCGATCGCCAAGGGCTTCGCCGTCGGTTCGGCCGCCCTGACCGCGCTGGCACTGTTCAAGAGCTTCGAGTTCGCCGTGCGCGCCGCCGACCCGTCGGCCGCCCTCAACCTGAACATCGGCGAGGTCGACGTGTTCATCGGCCTGTTCCTCGGCGCGATGCTCCCGTTCCTGTTCGCCGCCCTCACGATCGACGCCGTCGGCCGTGCCGCCCAGCAGATGATCGAGGAGGTGCGCCGCCAGTTCCGCGAGATCCCGGGCCTGCGCGAGGGCGTGCCGGGCGTCGTGCCCGACTCGGCGCGCTGCGTGGCGATCTCGACCGAGGCGTCGCTCAAGGAGATGATCCTGCCCGGCTCGCTGGCGATCGTCGTCCCGCTGGTCGTCGGCTTCATCGACGTCGACGCGCTCGGCGGACTGCTCGCCGGGGCCCTCGTCACCGGGTTCGCCCTGGCGATCTTCATGGCCAACTCGGGCGGCGCCTGGGACAACGCCAAGAAGTACATCGAAGCCGGCCACCACGGCGGCAAGGGCTCCGACCCGCACAAGGCCGCCGTCGTCGGCGACACCGTCGGCGACCCGTTCAAGGACACGTCGGGCCCCTCGATGAACATCCTCATCAAGGTGATGACGATCGTGTCGCTCGTCTTCGCCAGCGCCTTCGTCTGATCGATCGCCCGCCGGCGTGGTCAGTCGGGCGGACGTGTCGCCGGAACGCGCCCGATGGGATGCCCTCGGCGTCGAAGCGCCCCTTCCGGGGCCATCGCGCGATCAGTCGGGCGGTTCGGCGACGAAGTCGATCAGGCGCTCGACCGCGCCGACCAGCTCTGGCCGCAGGTCGGCGAACGTGTTCACCCGGTTGCGCAGTTGCGGCCAGAACCCGTCGAACTGGACGCCCAGGGCGGCGCACAGCCCCCGCTTCCACGGCACGTCGCCCTTCGGGACGGCGGGCCACTCGTCGAGCCCGAGGACCTTCGGACGGACGCCCGCCCACACGTCGACGAACGGGTGGCCGGCGATCAACACGTTCGGGTCGCTGACGGTCGCCGCGATCCGCGACTCCTTCGAGCCGCCGACCAGGTGGTCGAGCAGCACGCCGAGCCGCCGGTCCGGACCGGGCCGGAAGTCGGCGACCGCGGCGGCCAGATCATCGGCGCCGTGCAGCGGCTCGACCACGATCCCGAGATCGCGCAGGTCCTCGCCCCAGACGTGTTCGAGCAGCTCGGCGTCGTGCTTGCCCTCGACCCAGATGCGGCTCGCCTCGGCCACCCGCGCCGCCGCGTCACCGGCGACAGAGCCCGACGCGGTGAGCCGCTGCGTCGCCGCCAGGCTCGCCGCCGGGCGCGTCAGGGTGACCGGCCGGCCCTCGATCAGGAAGCCGCCCGGCTTCCACGTGAAGTGGCGGATGTGGTCGCGGCGGTCCTGGATCGTGACGCCCTCGGCGTCCCAGCGCACGACGTCGCCGCAGAAGTTGCTCGCCCGGTCCTCGACCAGCATCCCCATCTCGACGACGACGTCGGGGTAGCGCGGCCGCCGCCGCTGCGCCTCGAAGTCGTCGAGGATGTCGCCCTGGTATGCCACGCGCCGATTCTGGCAGCCACCCCTGGCGCGCGAGCGTGACCCCACCGACGCGGTCGCGGCCGACGTCCAGCGCGGCCGACGTCCAGCGCGGCCGACGTTCAGTACGGCCGACGTCCAGCGCGGCCGACGTCCAGCGCGGCCGACGTTCAGTACGGCCGACATCCAGCGCGGCCGACGTTCAGCGCGGCCGACGTTCAGTCGCCGGCGACGACGCTGACGTCGATCACGTTGACGTGCGGGTCGAATGCCCGGACCGCGGCGCGGGCGATGTCGGCGAGGGCCGCGGCGCGCGCCTCGTCGACGTTCGCCACCGTCAGGAGCACGTTGATGTTGCTGGCGCTGCGCTCGACCGAGACGTGGATGCTCTCGTGCGCCCGGTGATGGGGCACCAGCGCCGCCTTGACCGCGAAACGATGTCCGCCGGCGTCGGTCGCCGCCGCCTCCATGGCGACGAGCACCGACTCGTCGCCGTGCGGAACGTTGGCGACGACGTAGTCGAGCACCGGGTCGGCCTCGGTGGCCCCGACGGCGACGATCGGGATCCGGGCCCGATGGGCGCACGCCACGCCCTGCGGATCGAACCGCCCGCCGGGCTCGGCGACGGCGACGGCGACGTCGACCGCCACCTCGTCCAGCGGGCACCCCCCGTCCATCCCGATGCAACCCCAACTGCGGTCGTGGCAGGCGTCGAGGTCGTGCCCGGCGGCGACGATCATGCGCTCGAGGCGCGCCCGCTCGGCCCCCATTCGGCCGAGCACCATGGTCCTCATACGGCGATCCTGGCGGCCACCGCGCGACGGCACCAGGGCCTTTTGACCGTGCGCGGGAACCAATCCGGCCGCCGGTGCGTCGAAGCGCCATGGGGAGAACCACAGGCACCGGCCTCACCGGACGACGCACCAACCAACGAGCGGGGACGCACATGACGCGGCGGCAGCACGGACGGACACATCGGCGACGGCGGGCGGCGGCGATCGCCACGCTCGCCGCCCTCGGCATCGCCGCGTGCGGCAGCGACGACAGCGCCACCAGCGCGACGAGGGACGCGGTGGAAGCCGACTCGCCGTCCAACCCCCCATCCGACCTCGCGATCGGCGGCGGGCCGCCGGAGGACCCTGGCGTGGTCGAGCCGGCCACGACCGTCCCGGCGACCGGTGGCGCGACGCTGACCGCGTTGCCCTTTGACGACACGTTCGGACGGGACCTGATCATCGAGATGGGTCTGACGATGTCGACGTCCAACGTGCAGGCCACGCTGGAGGACGTCCGGCGGCTGACGCGTTCCAGCGGTGGCGCGGTGTTCTCGGCCGACGTGAACGTCGGCGAGCAGCTCGAGGACGGCTCGGTGACCGGCGGCGGAACCCTGGTGATCAGGATCCCGCCCGACCTGCTCGACGGTCTGGTCCAGCAGCTGAGCGGCGTCGCCCGGATCAGCAACGTCACCCAGGACACCCAGGACGTGAGCGAGCAACTCGTCGACCTGGAGATTCGGATCCGGCAGGCGCGGACCGGCATCGCCCAGATCGAGGTGCTGTACGGCCAAGCGACCGAGTTCGAGGATCTCATCGAGATCGAGCAGGAGCTCGCCCGGCGGCAGGTCGACCTGGAGCGGCTGCTGGCCGCGCAACGCGGCGTCGAGGGCCGGGTGGCCCTGTCGAAGCTGACGGTCACGATCTCCTACGAGCCGATCGCCGCCGACGAAGTCGCCGCCGACGAGGTCGTCGAGGATGACGGGATCGGCGACGCCTTCCGCGACGGATGGGATGCCTTCGCCGGGGCGCTGTTCGCGGTCGGGTTCGTGCTCGCCATCTCGGCGCCGTTCCTGATCCTCGCCCTGGCCGTGCTGCTCGCCGGCTGGCTGATCACCCGCCGCCGCCCGAACCGCCGCCGACTCCCGGCCCCGGCGCCGGCCCCCGAGCCGGTCAAGCCCGCGGTGGACGACGAGCTCGTCGGCGCCAGCCACGAGGACTGACACGTCGCAGACGCGCCGGGTCTGACCCCGCGCGTCGGCGCGCGTCGGCGGCGCCGGATTCGGCGGTCGCAGCGGCCACGACGCGCGGACGTCAGCTTCCGCCGCGCCGGGTTCGGCGGTCGCGCCAGCCAGTCGGGCTGAGCACCCAGTCGCTGACGGTGCCATCGGGGAACGCGAACGGCGCCCGCACACCGGTGTGGGCCACGGCCTCGGGGAGCGTCAGCGGCGGCAGATCGATCGGCGGGTCCGACGCCTCGGTCCACCGGTGCCACCGGTGGGCGGGGATCTCGGCGACGTCGACCGGCGGCTCGCCGAGGATCTCGATCCGGCCATGGACGACACCCGGCTGTTGGTAGCCGCGCGCCGCGGCGTTTGCGACCGGCGACGATTCGCCGGTGGCGTACCACTCGAGGTCGAAGGCGATCGGCGTCGGGGTGCCGTAGGCCCGGCCGAGCGCGTCGTCGGGGTCGTCGAGCGCCGACGCGTAGGTCTCGTTGCCGATCGACCACTGCTCCATCGGCGCATCCCGGGTGTGCTCGGCCCACAACGCCTCCCCCTTGACGATGAACGGGTCGGCCTTGCGCACCGGGACGTCGAAGTCGGTGATGTGCAGGAGCGGCCGACCTCGGCGGGCGAGCGCCGCCCAGTACCACGCGGTGCGGCCGACGATCCGGTGGCCGGACACGACGCCGAGCGCCGCGTCGTCCCGCCACGCCGCGAACACCCACTCCTCGATCGGGGCGTCGGCGTGCCTGCCATCCACGAAGGCGGTCACGATCAGGCAGACTACGGACCCATGATCCGCTATCTCAGTCTCGACTGGATCAACGCCCTCTCCGCCGAGGTGGCGGCGAGCGATCACCTGCGCGAGATCGCCAGCGGCCACACGATCGGTGTAACCCAGGTCGTCGTCGACGGCCCGGAGGGCGAGGTCATCTACCACCTCAGCGTGGCCGACGGCGACGCCGACTTCGGCGCCGGCCCCGCCGACCCCGAGGATGTGCGGATGGTGCAGGATTGGGACACGGCAGTCGCCGTCGCCACGGGCGAGATGAACGCGCAGGACGCGTTCGTCAACGGGCACGTCAAGCTGTTCGGCGACCAGCAGAAGCTCCTCGACAGCCAGCCGGTGTTCGGCGCGCTCGACACGATCTTCAAGTCGGTGCGCGAGCGGACGGCGTATTCGTGAGCGCCCGGCCGAGCTGACGCCATGCCCGAGATGCCCGAGGTCGAGGCTCACGCCGAGCGGCTCGAAGCGCAGTTCGGGGGCCGCGTGCTCACGAAGTTTGTGCCGCTGACGTTCACCGCGCTGAAGACCGCCGTGCCTCCGCCGTCCGACGCGTACGGGCTGCCGCTGCTCGGGATCGGTCGGCGCGGGAAGTACCTGCTGTTGCGCTTCGAGCCGGTGACGTTCATCGTGCACCTGATGCAGGGCGGGCGGCTACTCGTCGACACCAAGCAGTCGAAGAAGCCGCGGGGCGGCCAGGCGCGGTTTCTGTTCGAGCCGGCCGAGCGCGACGGGGCGTTCGACGACGGCGCGCTGTTGCTGACCGAGCAGGGCACCGAGCGGCGGGCGGGCGTCTGGTGCGTGCCGTCCGCTGACCTGCTGACGTCGCCGCCGCTCGACAGGTTGGGGCCGGAGGCGTCAGACGTGACGGGCGACGAGCTGGCGGCGTTGTTCGCCGCCAACTCGATGCGGGTGCACGGCTTCCTGCGCGACCAGCGGATGATCGCCGGCGTCGGGCGTCGCCTGGCCAACGAAGTGTGCCACCGGGCGAAGATCTCCCCGTTCGCCAACACCAGGAAGCTGGGGGCCGAGGGCGCCGCGGTCGTGGTCGCCGCGCTGACGGCCTGCGTCGCCGAGGACCTGGCGTACGAGCGCGGCCGGCCCGACATGAGCTCGTCGAAGGACCGGATCAGCGGTGTGCACAAGCGCACCGGCGAGCCGTGCCCGGTGTGCGGCGACACGGTCCGCGCCGTCGAGTACTCCGGGTACACGGTCAACTACTGCCCCACCTGCCAGACGGCCGGCAAGGTCCTCGCCGACAACACCACCAGCAAGTTCCTCAAGTAGCCCTGCCCCGTCCGGTGAGAGGTGAGACCAGGGGGTCGCCCGAGATCTCACCAGAGGGAGCGTGTGGGGGCTACTTCAGGAACTTGCTGGTGGTGTTGTCGGCGAGCACCTTGCCGGAGGTCTG
>JBFGCT010000043.1:0-24835 GCA_041581055.1 Ilumatobacteraceae bacterium
TCGGCTCGGTCATCACGCACCGCCTCCCGGCCGAACGGTTCGACGAGGCGTTCGACATCGTCGAGCGCGGCAACTGCGGGAAGGTCATCCTCGACTGGAGCTGAGCGGCGTCGGTCAGTCGGAGCGCAGCGTCACGCCCGAGCGACCGCCGACGCGGTGGCCCCTCGGTGGCGCGGGTCGCCGGCGCCAGCGTCGGCGACGGCGTCCTCACCGGCGGACACCGCGGGCACGGTGGCCCCGGGGAAGTCGGGCCGGCGGCGGTCGAGGAGCACGACGCGCACGACACCGACCAGCGGCGTCAGCACGACGGCGCCGATCACGCCCGCCGCCGCGCCGCCGGCGAGCGCGGCGAGCAGCGTCGCCCACGGTGGCACGTCGATCGCTTCGCCGATCACGGTCGGCTGGATGAGGTGGTTCTCGACGAATTGGTAGGTGATGAAGAGCAGCCCGGCGACCACCGCCTGCATCGGCCCGACCGCCAGCGCGAGCACGACGAGCGGGAAGCCGCCCATGAACCCGCCGATCTGTGGGACGAAGTTCCAGATGAACGCCCAGACGGCGAGCACGGGGGCGAGCGCGACCCCGATGGCCACGGCGATCAGGAACACGACCGAGGCGTTGATCGCGGCGACGAGCGCGGCGCCCGCCAGGTACCCACCGACGGCGCGGCGCGAGACGTCGACCAGCCGGGCGAACTGCCGCCGGTTGCGGGCCGGGATGCGGCGCTCGAGGCCGGCGACGAGTCGGGGCCCGTCGAGCAGCAGGGCGAGCGCGAGCACGACGGTCCAGAACAGGTCGAACAGCCGGGCGCCGATGGTCGGCAGCCACGCCGCCACGTCGCGCGCCTCCTCCAGCCGCTGCGGGAGGTTGGTCATCTGCTGGCTGACCCACAGCGCGGCGTCGCGGTCTTCGAGCCACGATCCGACGACCGGCGCCGACTCCAGGTCGGCGACGATCGACGGCAGCTCCTCGGCCAGCTCGCTCGACGTCGACGCGCCGCCGTCGATGCCGGCGAGCACGGCGGCGGCGCCGACGCCCATGGCGAGGGCGAACACGACGCCGACGGCGGCCGGGCGCGGCAGTCGGACGCGGCGCTGCAACCACGCGACCGGGCGCGCCAGCGCGACGGCGATCAACCCGCCGACGACGAGCCAGATGGCGACGTGTCCGACCCTGCCGGCGAACATCCAGACCAGCATCCCGGCCGACGCCGCGGCGATCAGCGCGAGCGCGCCCCGCCAGCCCGGGGCGACGCGAATCCCGTCGTCCGTGGGACGGAGTATCGCCCGCACTCCGGCCGGCCGGGGCTGCTCACCGTCGAGCGGGCCAGGGCTGGGGACCTGGTGCGCGGACGTGATCGCGGCGACGGCGAGCCCGGTCGCCACGAACGCGACGACGACACCGCCGAAGCCGGCGGCGACGAACCCGACCGCGAACGACAACGCCGACAGCGCCGGCCCCGGACGGACGCGGCACCGCTCGACCAGGCGGCCGCGGGCCCGCGCCGCGAGCACGGCGACCGCGCCGGCGACCACGAGCATGAGGACGCCGGTGCGCGGGTCCTCGGCGAAGCCGGCGGCGACGACGGGCGCGAGCCCGAGCAGCCAACCGATCGCCGGAACCGTGAGGCACAGCCCGGCCCACGCGCCGAGCACGGCGGCGCCGGGCACGTGCGCCATCCATGACGCGCCGGCGACGACCGCGGCGCCGAACGCGCCGAGCACCATCGTGCGCCGGACGTACCCTCCCCCGCGCGCCTCGACGTCGGCGATCGCCTCGCGGACCTCCTTCCGCGCGCGGCGCGGCCAGAGCGCCACGACCCGGTCGAGCGCCGCCCGCGCGCCGCTCTGGAAGAACGCGGCGAGGATGACGACGAGCAGCATGTCGATCGCCCGCCGCCCGACGCCGGTCACGTCTCCCTCGCCGGTGACGACGACGGCCGGGAGCTGGTCGAAGCCGCTCTCGATCCCGTCGACGGCGTCGAGCGACTCGGCCACCCCCGAAGGGAGCGTGCCCGGGCGGAGGGCGCGGATCCGGTCGACCAGCTCGGTCGACACCCGGTCGGCCTGCTCGGAGATGTCCCGGAACAGCAGCACCCCGAGCGTCCCGATCACGGCCAGTGTCAGCAGCGCGGTCAGCGCGATCGCCGCGCCGGCCGGGAGGCGGCGGGCCAGCCGGCGGCGCAGTGGATCGGTGAGCAGCGCGATCGCCGCGGCGAGCAGGACGAGCCCGATGACGTCGCCGAGCCGCCCGATCATGCCGACGACGACGACCGCGGCGAGCACGACCCCGACGACCCGGGCGAGATCCCACCACGGGTGGACCCGCTCCCACGACGAGTCGCTGACCACGGTCGCGGCCTCGCCGGTGGCGGCGACGTAGTCCGAACCGTTGGGGTGCGCGGGGTCGGCCACGTCGGCCTACCCTCCGTCCGTGGTCCGCAGCGGGCGGCGGCTGCTCCGCTCGATCGCGAACCACGTGATCACGAGGACCGCCGCGCCCAACGCCACACCTCCCACCGCGTCGGTCGGGTAGTGCATGCCGCGATATAGCCGCGAGGCGACCACCACGGCCGGCGCGACGACGGCGAGGGCGAGGAACGGCGCCCGGGCCGACCGGTCGCTGGTGTGCCACGACACGACGACGGCGAGCCCGCCGTAGAACGCGACCGCCGCCGCGATGTGGCCGCTCGGGAAGCTGGCGGTCGGCGCGCCGTCGAGCTGCTCGACCGGAGGGCGGTCCCGCCCGACCAGCGTCGACGTCGTCAGGAACGTGGCGACCTCCAGCAGCAGGGCGCCGACGAGGAACACCCAGTCGTGCCAGCGCCGGAACGCCCAGAGGAACACCGGCAGCAGCACGGCTGCGGCGCCGACCATCGTCAGCGTGTCGGACAACATCGACCCGTAGTCGCTCAGCGTGGTCCACGTCGGGGTGCGGCGGTCGGCGAGCCACTCGTTGACGTCGGCGTCGAGCCCGCCGAGCGCGCTGTCCTCCCAGGCGAAAACGAGGAGGAGGCCGGCGATGGTCAGCGCGGCCGTGAGCGACACGTAGCCGGCGAGCGCGATCAGCCCGCCTCGACGGTCGAGCGGCGGCTCCCTCCACCAGGGAGGCTCCTCCGCCTGGGGGCGCTCCGCGCGCACGGGGGACTCGGCGATCGACCGCATGATCCCCCGATACCCGCCAGCCCAGCCGGCGAAACGCGCGCGGACCCTCGGTCAGCTCGAAACCGACGTGATCTGGGTCGGCATCGTCCCGCCTTCGGGACGGAATCGACCTGGCGCCGCGTCAGGGGCTGACCACCGCGGGATGCGAGGCCGCCGACGTCCGCCGGCGGTCAGGCGAACTCGGTGTGGAGGACGCCTTGGTCGATCAGCGGCCGGACGGCGTCGAGAAGTCGGTCGGGCTCCACACCGGCGGGCAGGTCGACGGCGACGTAGCCCGGATGATGGTATTCGTGGTCGAGCCCGAGTGACTCGAGCAGCGGATGGACGATCTCGTGGACCTCGTCGGCCCGCTCCCGCACGGCGACCAGGCGCAGCAGGCGGTGCCCCGACGCCTCGGCGACGCGTTCGACGACGTACGACTCGCCGGTCTCGACGACGTCGTCGGCGCGCAGCCCGTACGAGAAGAACGGCAGGCTGCACAGCACGAAGCGGCGCTCGCCGACCTGCCGCGCCCACACCTGCTCACCGCGGCCCGGCATGCCGTCGGCGGCGAGGTCGATGCGGATGACGAAGTCTGCCCCGCGCCCCGCCGGCGGCTCGTGCTGGACGATGTCCACGTGGCTCAACCACCTCCCCCGTACGTCTGGTTCCACCAGTCTCTCATCCGCTGCGGCCAGTGCGGCGGCGGCCACGGCCCGGTGTGCTCCGGCGGCGGCGTCTTCGGCGCCGGCCGGTTGCCCTTCGACGGGTTGCAATGGTTGCACGCCGGCGTGATGTTGTCGGGCGTCAGGTCGCCGCCCTTGCTCCGCGGCTCGACGTGATCGAGTTGGGAGGCGTCGCGGGTGCGGCAGTACGCGCACTTCGGCGGCGGCTGCCCCTCGGGGAAGTAGTCGTCGCGCATCGACTTGGGGATCCGGTCGCCGGCCCCGTCGCCGCCGCGCGAGCCGGGCGGGATGTCCGGGTCGCGGGGCCGCGGGCCGTCAGGTGCGTTGTCCGGTCCGCCGGGACGGGGGCGCGGGCCGTTCGGGCCGTCGTCGCCCGGGCGGGGCTTCGGGCCGTCGGGATCGGGCCTCGGCTTCGGGTCCGGCTTCGGGTTGGGGCCGTCGGGCCGCGGCCGCGGCGGGTCGCCCCTCGGGGGGTTCGGGCCGTCGGGGCCACGGGGGCGGTTGAAGAACGGCTCGATCACGCAATCGAGCGCGGCGTCGCCGACGCCGTACCCGAATCCGAAGATCGGCGCGAACATGATCGTCCAGGCGATCCCCTCGATGATCCCCTTGATGCAGAGGCCGAGGATGCGGATCGCGGTCACGGTGGCCGAGGTGATCCGGCTGAGCAGCGACCCGTACTCGACCGAGGAGGTGTACCCGGTCGGGTCGACGAAGGTCGTCGGGTTGGCGCCGACGTAGCTGTACCAGTTCCAGCCCTGCGTCCCGGCCAGGTTCGGCTGGTACGGGTCGCGGGACAGGAACCGGTTGATCGTCGGGTCGTAGTGCCGCGCCCGGAGGAACAACAGGCCGTTGCCGTCGACCTGTTCGCCCGTGAAGCCGAACGTCCCGACATCGCCTGACGCGGCCCGCGGCGCGCCGTACGCCTCGAAGTCGGACGTGCCGACGATCGCGCCCGTCGAGTCGGTCAGCGCCCGCACGCTCGCCAGCCCGTCGAGCAGCGGCCACCGCACGCCGCCGGCGCCGTCCTCGGTGAGGATCCGGCCGCTGGCGTGGACATATGCGTCGCCGGCGCCCGTCGACACCAGCTCGGGCAGGCCGTCGACGCGGTCCCAGACCTGCCCGACGCCGTCGACGCCGGTCCGGACACCATCGGCGTCGTAGGCGTTGGCGATCGTCCCGGCGGGCGTCGTGGCCGTGCTGAGGCGGCCGTACGCGTCCCAGGTGTACGTCCGGCCGGCGCCGTCGGCGATCATGTTGCCCGCCGCGTCGTAGCTCGGGGCGAACGTCCCGCCCGGGCCGGCGACGGAGACCAGTCGCTGCGCCGCGTCGTATCCGTAGGTGGTCGTGCCCGCGGCCGGGCCGCCCGCCACGGCCGTCGACAGCAGGTTGCCCGCGGCGTCGTACCCGTGGGCCTCGCTGACCCCGTCGCCGTAGTCGACGCCGATCAGCCGGTCGAGCGCGTCGTACGCGTACGTCTCCGTGCGGACGCCGGCGGGCTCGGTCAGCGTCGCCGACGTGCGGTTGCCGGCGGCGTCGAGCGCGTAGTCGTATCGCTGGAGCGCGCCGCCCGGGCCGACGTGGGCGATCGAGTTGAGCCGCCCGGCGGCGTCGTACCCGTGCGTGCTGGTCACCCCGTTCGAGCGGGCCACCGTGAGCGGCCGCCCGTCGGAGTCGAAGTCGAACGTCGTCGTCCGCCCCGCCCAGTCGGTGAGCCCGGTGAGGAACGCGTCCGGACCGTACGTGTAGGTCGACGTGCCCTCCGGCTGGGTCATCGACGTGCGCAGGCCGGACGCGTCGTAGGTGTAGCCGACCGTGCCGGCCGGAGCGGCGACCTGGGTGACGCGGCCGGCCACGTCGTAGGCGAACGTCGTCGTCCCCAGCGGGTCGGTCATCGCGATCCGCTGGCCGGCGGCGTCGTAGGCGTACGAGATCGGGCCGTCGGCGGAAGTCTCGGCGACCAGGCGGCCGAGTGGGTCGTACGTGTAGTCGACGCGCGACCCGCGGCCGTCGACGGTCGCCAGGACCCGATCGACGAGGTCGTACTCGTTCGAGCTCGTGACGCCGAGCGGGTCGACCATCGACGTCAGGTTCCCGGCGTCGTCGTAGGCGAAGGTCCGCAGCCCGCCGGCGGGGTCCCGCACGGTCGCCAGCTGCCCGGCGAGGTCGAACGTCGACTCGGCGCGGCCGCCGAGCGGGTCGACGGTCGCCAGGACGCGGCCGAGCGGGTCCAGCTCTCGGGTGGTCGTGTTGCCACGCGGATCGGTCGTCGACACCAGCCGCGCCGCGTCGTCGTAGCCGTAGGTCGTCGCGTTGCCGAGCCCGTCGACGACGGCGGTGAGCAGACCGCGGGCGTCGTAGGCCATCGTGCTGGCCACGCCGGCCGCCGACTCGTGGGCGATCATCTGGCCGGCGGGATCGTACGTCCATCGCTCGACGCCGCCGCCGGCGTCGGCCAGCGTCAGGATGCGCCCCGCGCCGTCGTAGCCGTAGGTCGTCACCCGCCCCTCGGGATCGGTCGCGCGGTCGACGCGCCCGTGGTCGTCGTAGTCCCAGCTCCAGACCGCTCCGGCCGGATCGGTGAGCGAGACGAGCTGGTCCGCCGCGTCGTAGCCGTACTCGGTGATCCGGCCGAGCTCGTCGATCTCGCCGGTCAGCCGCCCGCGCTGGTCGTACGTCGTGACCGACGTCCGGCCGAGCGGGTCGAGCACGTCGGTGACCCGCCCGGCGGGGTCGTACGTGAACTCCCACGTCGAGCCCTCGGCGTCGGTCGCCCGGAGCGCCCTGCCGACCCCGTCGAACACCACCGTCTCGGTCGACGTCCCGCCGGACCCGGCCGGGTAGACGGCCGTGGTCCACCGACCGGCGAGGTCGTACGCGTAGTTGATCGTCCGCCCGAGCGGGTCGGCGGTCGACGCCAGCCGCCCCGCGCCGTCGTAGGCGTAGGTCCACGTTCCGCCGTCGGCGGCCTCGACCGAGGTCGGCCGCCCGAAGGCGTAGGACCAGCGGGTCGTGTCGCCCAGCGGGTCGGCCGCGGTGAGCAGCGCCCCGGTCGCGTCGTACGTCCAGTTCCAGACCGCTCCGGACGGGTCGGTCATCGCCGTCACCTGGTCGCGGCCGTCGTAGGTCCAGCTCGTCACCCGGCCGAGCGGGTCGGTGACGCTCAGCGTGTTGCCCCGCGCGTCGTAGGTCCAGCTCGTGACGCCGCCCTCGCCGTCGGTCCACGACGTGAGCCGCCCCGCGCCGTCGTAGGTGTACGACGCGGTCGCGCCACCGGGGTCGGTCACCGAGATGACGCGTCCGGCGGCGTCGTAGCCGTAGGTCGTCGTGCGGGCGAGCTCGTCGGTGACGGCGACGAGGTTGCCCGCCGCGTCGTAGTCGAGCGAGATCGACGGGGGCGTGGCCTGGGCGCGGAAGCCGGCCGCCGGCGACGGGTCGGGATACGTGACCTCGACCAGGTTGCCGACGCTGTCGTAGCGGTACAGCGTCGTCGCGCCGACCTCGTCGGTCGCGCTGGTCGGCGCGCCGCGCGCGTCGTACGTCCAGGAGCGGACGCCCCCCTCGGGGTCGGTGATCGACGTCAGCAGCTCGTCGTCGGACCAGACCGCCGTCCAGGTGTCCCCGTTCGGATCGGTCACCGTGGTCGGGCGGTCGTTGGCGTCGTACGTCAGCTCGGTGACGGTCGTGACGCCGTCGTACACGCGCTCGACCCGGGTGACGTTGCCGCGCTCGTCATGGCGGGTGAACTCGGTCAGCCGGCCGTCGGGCGACACGTTCGTCTCGGTGCGCGTGGCGAGGTCGAACGAGACCTGCGTCGTGTTGCCCTCGGCGTCGGTGATCGACTCCAGCCGGCCGTCCGGGCCGTAGTTCAGGGTGCGGAAGGCGCCCGGCCCGTCGTCGTCGATCACCGTCAGGTAGTGCCCGGCGGCGTACATGAAGCCGGTGACGTTGCCGTTCTGGTCGGTGACCTGGACGAGGTCGCCGGCGGCGTCGTAGGCGTAGCTGGTGACCGCGCCGTCGGGATGGGTCAGCTTGGTGATCCGCCCCTGGGCGTCGCGGTCGAAGAGGACGCTCGGGCCCTGGCTCGAGATGATCCCGGCCGAGGAGACGGTGGTCGTGTTCCCGTTGCGGTCGGTCGAGGAGATCAGGCCGTCCGCCGCGTCGAGCAGGTACTCGGTGCCGTCCTGGCCGACGAGCACGAAGCGCTGCGGATCGTAGATCCCACCGATCCCGAACAGGCCGCCGTAGATGTTGCCGTCGCTGAGCCACGTCGCGCTGCCGTCGCCGGGCGCGGGGCGCAGCGAGGAGGTCGTCCCGGGCCGCGCCGTGTAGGCCGGCGTCACGCCGATCGGCCAGAACGTGCTCAGCCCGTCGGGCGTGAAGTCGAAGCGCTCGATCCGCCCGTCGGGCCAGCGGACCGTCACCTGGTGCCGCTGGCTCGTGCGGAAGCACAGCTTGGCGAAGAACAGCCCGAGCGAGCCGCACGTGTACTGCTCCCAACCGCCGGCGCCCAGCGGACCGTTGGTCGACACCTGGAAGTCGGCGACGTCGAGCGTCCAGCCGTAGCCGAAGCTTCCCGACGTGGCCCGATCCAACGTGTCGTACGTGCGCTCGACGCGCACCGGGACGCCGCCGACCGGCACGTCGGCGTCGACGAAGCTGACCGAGTACCGACCGAGCTTGAGCTGGCCGTCGACCACCACGTCGGTCTCGGCGACCCCGGTGCCGCCGCCGCTGTCGACGACCTCGACGCGGATGATCCACGTGCCGTTGCCGACCGTGGTCGGGTCGAACGTGCCGAGCTCGGCCGGCGGGTCGCCGAGGCCGTCGGCGAGCACGATCCCGGCGCCGGGCGATCCGCCGGCGGGGTAGGCGACGACCCGCCACGACTCGACCGTCGTGCCCGGCGGCGGCGTGATGCCGCCGGCGGTGACGACGAGCGGCTCGGTCAGCACGGTGCCGGACGCGGGGCCGATCTCGTCGATCGTCGCGCCGGGAACGCCGCCCGACCCGCCGGACCCGCCGGAGCCTCCCGACCCTCCCGACCCGCCGCCGACGAAGACGGGGGTGACGGTCGGGTCGGTCGTGCCGGCGACGGTCGGGTCGTCGCTGAGCAGCGCGGCGACCTCGGCCGCGTCGGCCGTGCCCTGCACGACGATGTCCCCGCTCGTGGCGCCGCTCGCCACCGAGACGCGCCACTCGACCTGCAACGACTGGAGCCCGGGCAGCGTGTCGAGCTCGACGGCGATCACGGTGTCGCCGGCGGACGACCCGGACGTGATCGCGCCGAGGCTGGCGACGGCCGACCCGGCGACGACCGCGGTCCGCGGATCGATCGGGATCGACACCGTGACGTCGGTCGCCGCGCTCAGCCCGGCGTTGCTGACCTGCGCGAGGTAGGCGATCTCGTCGCCGGGGCCGGCGAACCCGTTGCCGTCGACGTCGACGGTGAGCTGGGCGCCGAGCGCGAACTGCAGGCTCGGGGGCGTGTCGACGATCCGGGTGACCGTCGCGTCGGCGCTCCCCGACTCGCCCGGGTCGTCGGTGGGGAAGTCGGCGGCGTCGTCGGACGACACCGTCCCCTGCACGCTGAGCTGGGTGACCGACGCCGGGAGCGGGTCGTCGATCACGACGTCGAACGTGATCTCCGCCGACGACATCCCGGCGATCGAGCCGACGTCGATCGTCAGCGGGTCGGCGCCGGTCACCGTCCCGCCGACCACCGAGCCGGCGACGAGCGTCGAATTGGGGTCGATCGGCACCCTGAGGACGACACCGCTCGTCGCGGTGGTGCCCCGGTTGGTGATCGTCGCCCGGTAGCGGATGGTGTCTCCCGGGCTCGGCAGGCCGGTGCCGTCGGCGTCGACCAGCAGTTCGTCGGCGAGCAGCGACGACAGGTCGGGCGGCGTGCCGACCAGCGTCACGACCAGGCCGTCGACCGGCCCGTACGCGTTGCCGTTGCCGTCGGTCCAGTTCAGGTCGATCGTCGCCGCGAGCGACCCCTCGGGCCGGTCCGGCGCGATCACGTCGGAGAACGTCGCGAAGTCGACACCGGACGGGACGAGCGACGCGGCCAGCCCGACGACGGGAACGGGGTCGCCGCCGATCGTCGCGTCGGCGGCGAGCGTCGCCGCGCTCGTCGACCCGAGGTTGCTGGCGCGCACGTCGTACAGCACGCTCTCGCCGGCGACCGCGCTCTCCGGACCGTCGAGCCGGAGGTCGACCGCCGGCACTCGACGCGTCGTCGCGTCGGAGTCGAACGGGCCGAGCACGCGGCCAATGCCGCCGGACGCTGAGCCGAAGGCGGCGCCGGACAGCGTGGCGCGGTCGAGGGCCAGGAGCCGGCCGAGGTAGGCGTCGACGGGCTCGATGACGCCCCGCGGATCGGGCACGGCGATCGACCCGCCGAGCTCGACCTCGGTGCTGTCGCCGGGGGCGAGGAGCGCCAGGCCGAGGTCGGTCGTCGCGTCGCGCAGCTCGGCGGCGCCGTCGACCGAGCTGATGGCGACCTCGACGTCGGTCAGGTCGGCCCCGATCGCCCGCAGCTCGCCGGCGAGATCGGTGCCGAAGCGGTACAGCGTGCGCACCGGCTCGCCGGTCGGGTTGTCGACGTCGAAGCCGACCCGCGTCCGGATGCCCGCGGTCGACGCGCCGTCGAGCAGCTCGGCGACGGTCGCCGGCGGGAGCACGGTGGTCAGGACGACCGTCCACGTCCCGAGTGATCCGGGCGCGAACGTGGTGCCGGCGACCGGGTCGGCCGGCGGGAACGCCACACCCGCGGCGGGGTTCGGCCGCAGCTCGACGGCGACGGTTGCGTCGACCGGCTCCCAGGCCACGCCGCCGACGGGCAGCCGCTCGAGCGCGACCTCGGCCGCCTGCACCGTCACCGTCTCGGCGCCCAGGTTCTCGAGGCCGACGATGCCGGCGACGAGCAGGGTCGCGCCGGCGTTCGACACGGTCGCGGTGGTGACGACCTCGTCGCCGGGCAGCGCCTCGGCCGCGGAGTTGGCGACGTCGACGGAGAGCTCGGGGACCAGCGTCGGCGGGGCGGTCGTCCGGCGCGGGCGCACGCAGTCCGACGCCCTGACTTCGATGTCGGCGCCGGACACGTCGATCCGGTCGGCGAGGATCCCGCACAGGTACTGGTCGCCGCTGCCGGCGAGGTCGACGCCGCCGACCTCGGCGAAGAGGAAGCCCAGGAAGCGGCTGTTGGCGGCGGAGACGTCGATCGCCGCGTCGCCGGGCGCGCCGGAGATGAACAGCAGGCCGTCGATGAACGGGTCGAACACCGCCGACGAGCCGGAGACCTGGATCTCGCCGTCGGCGGCGACGGTGACCGTGCCCGTCAGCGCGCCGGAGTTGAGGTGGACGTCGCAGGCCGCGAAGTAGAGGCCCGGGGCGAGCGGGCCGCTCGGATCCCATGTGCCGCCGGGACCACACTCAGCGGTCACGTCGTGGTAGTCGGCGCCGGCGTCGACCGCCGCCCGGCCGCCCGGGCGGTAGTCGTCGAGCTCGAAGCGGATCGGGTAGTCGGACGCGGCGACCAGCGCCGGGGCGGGGTCGACGACCGACTGGCCGTTCAACGTGGCGTCGGTGACGTACTCGGTCCGGCCGTCGATCGTCTTCACCGCGCCGGAGACGCGGATGTCCGCGTTGCTGTGCACCAGCCCGGACGCCGACCCGTTGCCGCCCGTCCAGTCGAGGACGCGCGTGCCGACCTCGGAGTTGGCCCACAACGCCAGCGACTCGCGCACCTCGACCGACACCGACGTGTCCGAGCCCGAGCCGCCGTCGTCGTCGACGACCGTGATCGTCGCGACGTACGAGCCGGTGTCCGGATAGACGTGCGACGCGACGACCGACCCCCAACCGGTGCCCTGCGCCGCGAGGTCGACGGGCTCGGGCGGGGTGCCATCGCCCCAGTCGACGCTCGCCGTGTGGGTGTCGAGCGCCCCGCCGTCGGTGAACGTCGCGGTCACGAGGGCGACGCCGCCCTCCGACGCCGGCTCGGCGAGGCCGGTCACGTCCGGCACGTCGTTGACCACGGTGACGACGGCGGTGTCGGAATCCTCGGCGCGGCCGTCGGACACGGTGAGGCGCAGCTCGTACGCGCCGTCGTCGAGCGCGGCGAACGCCGCCGCCACGTCGGTGGTCGAGGTCAGCAGGATCGGCGGGCCGACCTGGTCGACGATCTCCCAGGAGTACGACAGCGGGTCGCCGTCGGGGTCGGACGAGGCGCTCCCGTCGACCACGACGAGCTCGCCCTCGACCACGGTGCGGTCGCCGCCCGCGTCGGCGACCGGCGGCCGGTTGTCGATCACCGTCACGCAGTCGGTCACCGAGCTCTCGTCGGCGCCGGCGCGGGCGAACGCCGTGACGCACAGCTCGTCGGTCGGGCCGGCCAGCCCCTCGACGCGGTAGGACCAGTCGAACGGATCGGGGCCCTCCGCCGGGAGCGGGACCGCGGCGCTGGCGGAGATGTCGATCGCCGGCCCGCCGTTCACCGACAGTTCCAGCCTGACGATCTCGGGCGTGATCGCGCCCGAGAGGACGTCGGGGAGGTCGCTCGGCTCGACGACCTCGGTGCAGGTCCCGCCGGTGAGGTCGGCGATGTCCTGCAGGCTGCCCAAGCCGCTCGGGTTGAGCGCACAGGTGCTGTTGACGCCGACGGCGAACGTGTTGACGACCGCGCTCTGGCCGCACGGCAGCACGTTCGCCACGTTCGTGCCGCGGTTGGCGCCGCCGTCGCTGAGGAACACGATCACCCGGTTCGGCTGCGAGGTCGCCGCCAGCGTGTCGCAGGCCGAGCTGAGGCCGGCGGAGTAGTTCGTGCCGCCGCCGAAGCCGCCGGCGTTGACGCCCGTGAATCGTGTGACGCGGGCCCGGCTGATGAAGAAGAAGCCGCTCCACGTCGTCGTCTCGACGACCTCGCGCACGTCGCGGACCAGGTTGCCGTTGAGGTCGGCCCCCGGTTCGGTGAGCGTCTGGAAGCCGGCGGCCGGCTGCAGGTCGGTCGCCCGCCCGTTGATCTCGAACAGGCTGACGCCGATCTCCGACACGCTCCCGAGCGACGCCGCGGTCGCGTCGAGGGCGTCGATCGCGGCGATCTCGCAGTCGAGGATCGAGTTGCTGCGGCCGTCCCCGTTCAGATCGCCGCCGCAGTCGCCGCCCGCCGGGTCGAGCGTCGAGCCCGAGGCGTCGTAGACCACGACCAGCGACGTGTCCGGCGCGGTCCCGCCGGCGCCGACGCGGGCGGTGCCCACGAGGTCGACTGCCCCGTCGACGATCTGCGCGCCGTCTTCAGGGCTCGTGATCGACAGCTCGATCTCCGTGCCGTCCGGGAGCGTGCCGACCTCGGCGGACGTGGGCCGGGCACCGACCGCGATGAGTGATGTCGCGAAGACGGTGCCGGCGACGAAGCCGGACATCGAACGGCGTGCGTTGGGCCGCTTGACCACGATCGGAACCCCCCAGAAGAAGACTGCGAGCAGCGTAGTAACACCGATCCGGGCCGTGTCAAACCGTGCCTTCCCGGCGTCGAGGCGCGGGCCGAGCGGGGCGGCGCCGCCCGGCGACCTCACCGAGCGCGTTCGTGGTGGGCGCGATCGAGCGCCGGGTCGACGCTCGACGGGTAGGTTGCGGCCATGCCGTGGGCAGGTGACCGAACCGGGGGCGGGTCGTGAGCCACGATCGGCTCTTCATCGGCGGATCGTGGCGGCCGAGCCGGTCGGGCACCCGATTCGACGTCGTCGACCCGGCGACGGGCCGCGCGGTCGCTTCGGTGGCCGAGGCGGCGGGCGGCGACGTCGCCGACGCCGTCGCCGCGGCCCGGGCCGCCGTCCCCGCGATGGCGGCGCTCACCGAGTTCGAGCGGGCGGAGCTCCTCCATCGCGCGGCGGATCTCCTCGTCGATCGGGCCGAGCCGCTGGCCCGGCAGCTGACCGCCGAGTCGGGCAAGCCGCTCGCCGCCGAGGCGACCGACGAGCTCGCCGAGGTGGCCGACGTCTTCCGGCTCGCGGCCGAGGAGGTGAAGCGGCTGGAGACCCACGTCATGCCGAGCATCGAGGCCGGCAAACGGGTGTTCACGCACCGCAAGCCGGTCGGCGTGTACGCCCTGATCACGCCGTTCAACTTCCCGATGAACATCCCCGCCGAGCTGCTCGCCGCGGCGCTCGCCGGGGGCAACGCGGCGATCCTCAAACCGAGCGAGCAGACGCCGCTGTCCGGCGCCGCGCTGGTCGAGGCGTGCCACGACGCCGGCTTCCCGGCCGGCGCCGTCGGCGTCGTCCAGGGCGGCCGTGCGGTCGGCGAGGCGCTCGTCACCCACGACGGCGTCGACGGCATCGCGTTCGTCGGCTCGCACCAGGCGGCCGAGCACATCGTGCGGTCGGCCGGCTTGAAGCGGACGATGATCGAGGCGTCCGGCAACGGCCCCCAGATCGTGCTCGACGACGCCGACGTCGAGCGGGCGGCCGCCGCCGCGGTGTACGGCGCGTCGTTCGTCGCCGGGCAGTGCTGCGTCGCCACCGAGCGCCTGCTCGTGCAGGAGTCGCGCCACGACGAGCTGGTCGAGGCCGTGCTGGCGGCGTGCGCCGACGCGGTGCTCGGCGACCCGTTCGACCCGACGACGACCTACGGCCCGGTCAACAACGAGGCGGTGGCGGCCAAGATGGACGCGCACATCGCCGACGGCGTCGCCCGGGGGGCGCGGGTCGTGCTCGGCGGCGCGCGGGCGCCGGGTCATCCGACCGACCTGTTCTGGCCGCTGACCGTCGTCGACGGGGTGACCACCGACTGCCTGCTGTTCCGCGAGGAGTCGTTCGGGCCGGTGATCCCGATCACGACCTTCGCCACCGACGACGAGGCGATCGCTTTGGCCAACGACTCGCACCTCGGGTTGCAGGCCGCCGTCTTCACCCGGTCGCTCAGCCGGGCCTACCGCTTCATCGACCAGCTGCGGACCGGGACCGTCCTGATCAACGAGTCGACGAACTTCTGGGAACAACACCCGCCCTTCGGCGGGGCCGCCGGCACGCGCACCGGGTGGGGCCGGATCGGCGGCAAGCACACCCTGGTCGAGATGACCGACCTGCGCACCGCCGTCATCGACGTCACCGACTGACGGCGCCTCGACGGGCGGGTAGATTCGACGGCACGCGCGACAAGGAGACCGTCATGACACACGACTCGATGGCACGGGTGGTCGACCGCGACGAATGGCGTGCGGCCCGCCTCGCCCACCTGCAGCGGGAGAAGGAGTTCACCAGGCGGCGCGACGAGCTGAGCCGGGAGCGGCGGGAGCTGCCCTGGTTGGAGGTCGCCGACGACTACCGGTTCGACGGCCCCGACGGCGAGCGCGGCCTCGCCGACCTGTTCGACGGCCGGGGCCAGCTCGCCGTCTACCACTTCATGTTCGGTGCGGGGTGGGGCGAGGGGTGCCCGTCCTGCTCGTTCTGGGCCGACAACTTCGAGGGCATCGCCGTGCATCTCGCCCACCGCGACACGACGCTCGTCGCGATCTCCCGGGCGCCGCTCGACGAGATCGAGGCGTACCGGAAGCGGATGGGATGGACGTCGTTCCCGTGGCTGTCGTCGGCCGGCAGCGACTTCAACTTCGACTTCGGGGTGAGCTTCACCGCCGAGCAGGTCGAGTCCGGCGAGCGCCTCTACAACTTCGGCACGCAGGCCTTCGGGGGCGAGGAGGCGCCGGGCGTCAGCGTGTTCCGCCTGGCCGCCGACGGGCGGGTCTTCCTCACGTACCAGGCGTTCAGCCGCGGCCTCGACATGCTCAACGGGGCCTACCACTGGCTCGATCTGACCTCGAAGGGCCGCGACGAGGACGGGCTCGCGTACTCGATGGAGTGGCTCCACCGCCACGACGCCTACCCGGACTGAACCGCCACCCATCGCGGCAAGCGATCTCGGGCCGCATCGTCCCGCCCACCGGGACGGATCGGACCGAGATCGTCGGAGGACCGATCGTCGCACGGGGCGCTCGGGCGCCGTGCCGCGACTGGCGGTGTACGGTGATCCTGAGGCGCTCGGCGCTCCAGGCGCGCTGGAGGGGGTCACGGAGATGAAGCAGGAGCCGGCAACGATCACGGCGACGCGGCGATCGAGGGCTCACCGGTCGGTTGGCGCGGCCGGCGGACCGAAGGGATTCTCGTTGGCGCCGCCGAAATCGGGGATCGGCTTCGTCGATTGCGGCCCCGGCACCGACGGGCCGCTCTGCATGGACCCGCCATCGGTCGTGCAGGCCAGACCGACGACGGCCGTTGCCCGCGAGGGCGACGCGGCGGCTGGGGTCGGCGGCGAGAACCGCACCGGGTTGCCGGACGATCTGAAATCCGGCATCGAAGCGCTCTCCGGGCTGTCGATGGAGCACGTGAGAGTGCATTACAACTCCGACAAACCGGCCACCCTCCAGGCGTCGGCGTACACGCAGGGCGCGGACATCCACGTCGGCCCGGGGCAGCACCGACACCTCGCGCACGAAGCCTGGCATGTCGTGCAGCAACGGCAAGGACGCGTGCGCCCCACCCTTCGGTGGGGAGGCGTCGCGGTCAACGACGATGTCGGGCTGGAACGAGAGGCCGACACGATGGGGGCGAAGGCGGCGAGCGTTCAGCTGGCGGGCTCCACCTCGGGAGCACGACGCGGCGCCAGCCGTGGTCTCACCGCTCCGAGCGGTTCGACCTCGCCCTCATCGGTCCGTGAGGTCGCTCAGCTCTGGCAGGTGCTGAAGACCGATCCCAGTGGTGAGCCTGAGCGCATCAGCAACGCCGAGGGCCGAGGGCGAATTCATGCCATCACCCTGCCAAACGTGAGAGACGATCAACGCGACGAGCTCCTGGAGGCAATCCAGGAAGTCTGGGACGGATTGACACGTGCGGAGGTTGACGGCGACCGTGTCGTCATCGAGGCCGTCAACGGAGCAATCTGGATCATCTCCGACATCGACGGTTGGGGCATCGAGATCCTCCACCGCGTGTATGACGATCTCACCAGCGAGCCGTCTACGGGCCGCTCGTTCTCGGGCATCGGGCGCGCGTCCGCGGACGAAGGGCAGCGACGTGACTATGGCGCTCGATACAAGACCCCGCTTTACAGGTATGCGAGACCGAGTGAGTTTGGCGGACATCGCGCCAGAGCCACCAGCGGCGGCGAGTTGGACATCAGCGTCAACGCGAACCGCGTCACGAGCACCATCGTTCACCGTGAGCCGTGGAAAAAGGGCAGCCGAAACCCCTCGCAGAGCGCGGTGATGTTCGGGCGCTCCGCGAAGGACTACACCTCCGACATCAGACAATTGAACGGACGTCATCCCGGCGGGCGGTGGGAGTGGTTGCACCTGATCGGCAGCAGCCTTGGAGGCGACAACGTCCTCGGCAACCTGGTGGCGGGAGGCTACGACGCGAACACCGAGATGATCCCGTACGAGCGCCGTTTCGCGACCTGGGCCAACGTGATGCCGCTCGACGGCTCGTCGACACTGACGTTGACCACGACCGCCGACCTCGAAGGCGACTCATGGGTGGCCGAGCGCATCCAGATGGACGGGGCACTCCGAGGAGGCAGAGACGGAGACCGACGACTCGACATGCCGGCCATCGAGGATGCCCAGTCGAGACGAGTGCTCACGGAAGCGAAGTACCGGCAGTTGCAGGCGGATGCCGACTGGAGGGGGAAGGTCGTCGTCGACCAACCGCCAGAAGGAGAGGCCGAGCAGTACCTGGAGATCACGCCCGCTCGGTACGACAGGATGCTGGCCCTCGGCCTGGTCCTTCTCTTGTTCGTCTTCGGCATCTATGTCGCGGTCGGACGTTTCTTCCGACAGGACACCACACCCGGTCTCGACCTCGACGAGCTGTAGGCAGAACAGGCCTGTCCGCGAGAGCCGACGCGGCCGGAGGCCGATTACGGGCCGTAGGTCAATCCGAAACCGTAGGGGAACAGCGGGTCGTAGACCGCGTCGCCGACGTTGATCGGGATCTGCCCCATGTCGCGTGGCCAGGTGATCGGCAGCGTGCCCGTGAAGTCGAAGTCGCCGAAGAGCACGTCGGCGACGCCCTGTCCCTCCGTGCCCGGGAGCCAGGCGGCGACGAACGCGTTGGTGTTCGGGAGCTCGTCGGCGATCAGCATCGGCCGACCTGACACAAGCACGACGACGCACGGCATCGCCGAGCAGACGCGGTCGATGGCGTTCGTGTCGGCGGCACTCAGCCCGAGGTGCTGGTCGTCGCCCTGCCCCTCGGCGTATGGCTGCTCACCGACGACCACCACACCGAAGTCGCCGCTGATCTGCCCCGTCGCACGGCGGTTGTAGGTCACCGTGGTGCCGGGGTCGACGGTCGCCTGGATCGCCTCGAGGATCGTGGTACCGATGGTGGTCTCGCCGCTCGACCCTTGCCACGTGATCGTCCATCCCCCCGACTGGTTGCCGATGTCGTCCGCGTTCCCACCCGCCACGAGGATCTCACCGGTCGCCCTCGGGAGCGGGAGCACGCCGTCGTTCTCGAGCAGGACCAGCGACTCACGGACCGCCTGACGGGCCACCTCGCGGTGCGCAGCCGAGCCGATGTCGCCGATGTGGGTGCGGTCGGCGAACGGCTGGTCGAACAACCCGAGGGCGAACTTCGCCTCGAGGATCTCGGTGACCGCTTGGTCGATCCGGGCCATCGGGATGTTGCCGGCCTGGATCTCCGTCCACAGCGTGTCTTGGAAGAGCTGGTAGTTGTTCGGCACCATCACCATGTCGACGCCGGCGTTGATCGACGTCCGCACGTCGCTCGCGTAATCGCCCGGGAGCTGGTCGATGGCGGCCCAGTCGGAGATCACGAACCCGTCAAACCCGAGCTCGGTCTTGAGCACGTCGGTGAGCAGGTACTGATCACCGTGGAGCTTCTGGCCGTTCCAACTGCTGTACGACGGCATGACGCTGCCCACGCTCCGGCCGATCGCGTCGATGAACGGCGCCACGTGGATCGCCCGCAGATCGGACTCGGACAGCTGCGTGTCGCCCTGGTCGTCGCCGCCCGTCGTCCCGCCGTCACCCACCCAGTGCTTGGCGGTCGCGAGGATCGTGTTCTGGGCGCTGAGGTCGGTGCCCTGCAGGCCGTCGATGTAGGTGGTCATCATCGCCGCGATCTCGGGGTCCTCGCCGAAGCTCTCGTAGGTGCGGCCCCAACGCTCGTCGCGGGCCACACACAGGCACGGCGAGAAGTTCCACGGGATGCCGGTGGCGTAGACCTCCTTCGCCGTGACCTCGCCGACCTGCTGCACGAGCGCCGGGTTGCGGGTGGCGCCGAGACCGATGTTGTGCGGGAAGATCGTCGTGCCGTACACGTTGCTGTGGCCGTGGACGGCGTCGACGCCGAAGATGATCGGGATCCCCAACCGGCCCGACAGCGCCACGGTCTGGTACGTGTCGACCATGTCGGCCCAGTCCTGCGGGGTGTTGCCGGTGGTCGGCGCGCCGCCGCCGCCGGCGAGCAGCGAGCCCAGCGCAAAGTCGGCGATGTCCTGGCTCGAGTTGAGCGCGAGGTGGTTGGCCTGGGTCATCTGGCCGATCTTCTCGTCGAGCGTCATCTGGCCGAGGCAGTCCTGGGGTGAGGTGCACTGCGGTTGCGGTGGGACGGTGGTCGTCGTCGTGGTCGAGGTCGTCGTCGTGGTGGGGCAGGGTCCGCCTCGTGGTGTCCCGCACGGAGGTGCAGCTTCGACGTCGGGCGTCACCGGCGAGTTGACCGTGGCGGTCGTGGCCGCGAACACGAAGGCGATGAGCATCGCGGCGATCCACGGCAGTCGGCGCGTTGGTCCGGTCATGTCGGTCCTCCCAGGAGCGTTGAAAGGAGTTTGCCACATCACGGAACGCGGCGACGAAACCACGCTCGGCTACCCCGGCGAAGGACAGGGGGAGTCGGCGGACACCACGTCGAAGGTCAGGCCAGCGGCGGAGTGCGAGTGTCGAACTCGCGACCACATGATTACAGGTCCCACTGAGAGTGTCCAACTGGTGTTTCTGAGTGTTCAATCGTGGCGCTGACAGGAGTTCGCTGACCGGCCGTTCGCGTCGTGTCGCACCGCTTGCACCCACTCACGATCGCAGCCGAACACGCCGCTTCGAGCGGCTCACCGATCGCTCGATCCGGTGACGGCAACTGGCGATCTATCCTGGCTGCTGTGACGGCACCGATGCTCGCCGACCTGCGTCGCCGGCGCAGCGAGATCCTCGAGGTCGCGCGCTCGCGCGGGGTAACCCGTGTCCGTGTCATCGGTTCCGTCGCACGAGGCGACGCTACGGAGATGAGCGACATCGATTTCCTTGTCGACCTCGATTCGGAACGAGGGCTTCTCGATCTGGGCGGCCTGCTGATGGACCTGCGCGACCTCCTCGGTCACGACGTCGACGTCGCCACCGAAGCGGCTCTCAGGCCGCGCGTCGCCGAGCGCGTCCTCAACGACGCCGTCGACCTGTGAGGAACGATCGCGATGGGCTGCTTGACATGATCGAGATGTGCGAGCTCCTCATTCGGCACGCGTCGAATCCACAGGCCCTCAAGACGGACCCGGTGATCCAAGCCGCCGCTCAACGGTGGGATCGAGGTGCTCGGGGAAGCCGCCTCCCACGTCTCCGATGAAACCAGAGCGGCTCACCCCGAGGTCCCATGGCGGGCACACGAGTCGTGATGTGGGCGGGTCGTTCGTGTTCATCAGCTACGCCAGAGCCGACCAGGACTACGTCGACGACTTGATCGAGCACCTCACCGCGCACGGGGTCGTTGCACGGATCGACCGCGACACGCGTCACGGTCAACGATGGCCCAAGGTCATCCGCGACAGAATCGACGGCTGTGCTGCGCTCCTGGTGGTGATGACTCCAAGCTCGGACGAATCCGAATGGGTCGAACGCGAGATCAGACGAGCCCAACAGCAAGCCAAACTCATCCTCCCGTTGTTGTTGGACGGACTCCCATTCTTCGAGCTGAACACGACGCAGTACGACGATGTCTCCGACCGGCGGATGCCGACACCATCCCTCATCTCGCGTCTCCAGCACCTCACTTCAACCGAACCCGCTGCCACCACGACCCCTGCCTCCGTTCCAGAACGAGGGCCGACCGCATACCAGTTCTGGTTCGACGAAGGCAGACGTCTTCTCGGTCTCGAGCAGCCCGGACCTGCTGTCATCGCGCTCGACCGGGCCCACGAGCTCGAACCCGGCGATCCAGACGCTCTCGCGTTCAAGGCATGGGCCCTCAACGAGTTGGGCGACCACGATGGTGCGCTAGCAGCCTCGGAACTCGCAATCGAGGTCGATCCCCACAACGCCCGTGGTCACAACAACCGCGGGTGGGCGCTCATCGAGCTCGGCCGCTACCAGGAGGCCCTGGCCGCGTGCGATCGAGCAATCGAACTAGACCCGGCGGCCGGCTACGCTCACATCAACCGTGGGTCGGCCCTTGCGGAGCTCGGCCGCAGCGAGGAGGCGCTGCTTGCCTTCGACGACGCGATCAAATACGACGCTGACGATCCCGTGGCCCACGCGCACCGAGCCGCCGTGCTGACCGAACTCGGTCGCCATGAGGAGGCCTTGAAGGCCGACGATCGAGCTCTGGAGCTAACGGAAGACGACGCAGCGGTGAACAGGCACCGTCGACGGCTATTCGACGAATTCGGGGAGGGACCCGAATGAACCTGTCCACGTCCTGAATTCCGAACTCGGCTCACGACGTGCATGACAGGACTCCTCAGGCCCTCGGGACCAGCGCGATATCGACAACGCGGCGGCGTGGCCAACGGCTGCTCGAACGAGCGGCCGGCGGCAGGTAGAGGGAGTCGCCCAAGAGGGGGAGTCTCACAAGCGCACAGTCTTGTGAGCGTCGCACGCTGGTCCTTTGCTGGAGCCGGGTGCGAGAGTCGAACTCGCGACCACATGATTACAAGAGCCGCCCAGGGGGTCCAGCTCGTGGTGGCTCGTGATCGCTCGTACCGCCTGATCAGGGGTTTCGCGCCGAAGTCGTCCGACTCGTGTTGGTTCGTATCGTCCCATCGTGGGACGTTCGTGGGCAATCCGTGGGCACGGATCGGCCCTCGGGTGGCCGCTTGCCCAACGACCGCCATAGACGATACGCTATGGGTGTGGATGCATTGACGGATCGGTTGGCCGGCTCGTTGTTGCGGTCGGCGCGCACCCGCCTGGGGCTGTCGCAGACCGCGTTCGCCGACCTGATCGGCATCGCTCAGCCGACCCTGTCGGCCTATGAGTCAGGCCGTCGTCAGCCGACCCTTCCGACGCTCGTCGACCTGCTCGCTCGCGCTGGATTCGACCTCCGGCTCGAACTGGCCGAACAGGACGGGCACGACGAAATCCTCGCCGAGTGGGAACGCTCGCTCGACGACGCCACCCGCGAACGACTCCGGTCCCGCGGCTACCGGCTCGTGAGCGATGTTGCCTGAGCTCGACGACGACCACGCCGAAGCAATCTGCCGCGTCCTCATCGAACACGGTGTCGACTTCGTCGTCATCGGCGGAATGGCGGCGCGACTGCACCGGACCGGGTACGCAACCGTCGACATCGACATCTGCCCAGCGAGCAATGCAGACAACCTCGATCGGCTGGCGACGGCATTGCGGACACTCGGCGGCCGACTGCGTGTCGAGGACGACCCGACCGGCGTGCCCTTCGACCCGCACCCCGAGACGTTGCGCCAGATGTCGATGCTCACGTTGATCACCGAGTCCGGGCCACTCGATGTCTGCTTCGCTCCTGCCGGATTCCCGGATGGCTACGAAGACCTCAGCCGCCACGCCGTCACGGTCCTCATCGGAGCGACCGACGTCGCAGTCGCGAGCCTCAGCGACGTGATCCGCTCCAAGCGAGCCGCGGGCCGCCCCAAGGACATCGTGGCGCTCCCTGATCTCGAAGCCCACGCTCGAACCCGCGGAGACGACCTCGGCGAGACGGAGTGATGACGGAGGTGGAGTTCGTGATCGCACGCAACCCGGACGAGGGCTCGTCGTTGCCGTTCCTGGTGCGCGTGCCGCTCGGGCGCGATGGGATCGCGCTCAAGGTGCGCGAGACGTGGCCGCGGACCACCAAGGTGTACTGCCATCGCGCCGACGACTGGCCCGACGACGCGGAGATCGTGGAGCGGGTGCCGGTGCGCTCGTGCGTCCGACGTGGTGCCGCGATCGACGTCGTGCTCGACCGGGCCCGCGAGCATCGCTCCCAGTTCGTGTTCACGACGGCCCGCGGGCGCGACGTGATCTTCTGGCAGAGCGCTCGAACTGCCAAGCAGGCGCGACCAGCCGTGTCGGTTCCGGCCGCCCGTGCTGCGGGCCGTGTGCTGGAGATCATCGTCGACTCCCACGAGCGCTACGCGTGGAAGTTCGACCAGCAGCAAGCGACCACCATCCGCCAGGCGTTGCCGGCGGGCGACTACGCGGTCGCGGTCGACGGTGGGATCGTCGCCGCCGTCGAACGCAAGAGCCTCGCCGATCTCGTCTCCACCCTCACCTCGGGCAAGCTCCGCTACCTGCTCGCCGATCTCGCCGCACTGCCTCGGGCCGCGGTGGTCGTCGAGGATCGCTGGTCGTCGGTGTTCAAACTCGACCGCGTCCGACCCGTCGTCGTGGCCGAGGGTCTCGCCGAAGCACAGATCCGGTTCCCGGCCGTGCCGATCGTGTTCTGCGAAACCCGCAAACTCGCCCAGGAATGGACCTACCGCTACCTCGGTGCCGCGGCGGCGCACCACCACGACCATGAACACGGCGACCGACGAGCTGCTGAGCTCCCCACTGCTGGTGTCGTACCACCCGCCGAGCCGACCACCGCCGAGATTCGGCAATGGGCCCGCGCGAACGGCTACGAGGTCTCCGACCGCGGCCGCCTCCGCCCCGCGATCCGCGAAGCGTTCCGCGCTGCAACGGGCCGATGAAGCTCCTCAACCCGGAGCAGCCCACTCGTAGCCAATTGCCGTGGCAGACGGTCAGACTGGTGACGTGAAGCGCTCGACCGCGATCCGTCACCTGGTCGAGATGGCCGAGGTTGCCTCGGACCAGATGCGATTCCGCTCCACCGAGATCGGCTGGGCGCTCGAGGAGCTGTGGGTCGCTGGCGCGCTGCTCGAACCAACCGACGACATCGACCACGGCACGGTCGTGTTGATGATCGACCTCGCCGCCGACGAACTCGCCTGGCTGGCCGTCCACCCCACGGCGGAGCAAGTCGGCGCCCAACTCCGGCTCGGCAAACGCCCGATGTGGTGGAGCTACCGACCGACCGCCTGGCCACCATGGACCTACCGACATCGGCAGGTCGAACGATTCTGGTCAGCGACCGGTGGACTCGACCGCAGTGTCATCGACGCGCTGCGCACTGGGCGCCCAGAAGGTGTCATCGCGCCGAACACACACGAGCTGGTCGAGCAGCTCGGTATCGAGCTCGACGCATCGAAGACTCACCTGCGTTCCGTCCTCAACCGCTATTGGGACAACGACTGGCGACGCGAGAACCGCAACCACACGAGCCCCGAGGACCAACTGTGGCGAGCCGCCACCGCGGTCACCGAGATCGAGGCTGCCATCGGCGAGGTCGCCCGCTGACCAGTCGATCTCCGAAGCACCGTCTAACTCCAGGATGGATCACCAATCACCGGCATTATCGAGCACTCCACTCTGCGCATAATGCCGGATTCATCGCTGTCCAGCGGCGCAGCGACGACGCGCGTTTCAGGTCGGGTTCGGCCCGGTGGCCCCGCGACGTCGAGCTGCGAACACCCCGGGCAGGGTGCTCTTCGGCGACAAGCAGTGGGTCGCCCGTCCGTGGCTATGGGCGTCTGGGTCGCGAGGCTTCCACGGCGATCGCCATCGCGGCAAAGAAGAATGCGCCTCGCTCGTCGAGTTCCGTCAAGGCGTCGAAGTACGTCGTGGCCTCTTCGCTCGTGACCGCTCCCGCCTCGACGGCTGACTGCACCGCCTTGTCGAATGGACCACCAGCGGCACGA
>JBFGCT010000044.1:0-24786 GCA_041581055.1 Ilumatobacteraceae bacterium
GCCCGGCGCGAATCTCGCCCACCCCTGGAGGAGCCGCAGCAGATACACGATCTGGTGATCGCCCCAGTACCCGATGTTGCTCCACGGGTCGTCGGGGTCGGGAACCTCCCAGTCGACGCCGTCGCGGGAGATCCGATACGGGTTGTGGCCGTCCGCGGTCGACGCGTTCAGGAACTTGGCCACGACGTGTGAGAAGTAGGCGGGATAGGAGTGGAGCAGCGCCTCCCAGTTCTGGAAGATGTCTCGCCAGTTGCCCTCGTAGGTGAGCAACTCCCCCCAGTCCTCGCCGTGAACTCTGATCGCGAACCGGTTCCACGGCCGGCTCGGGTCGCCGTGGCGGCGGGAGAACGTGAGCGGCAGGTACTCGCGGACGAGCCGGCGCAGGTCGGCGTCGTCGGTGGCGTCGGCGAGCGCGTGCAGGTCGTCGAGGTCGGTCCACTCGCCGAGCGTGTCGAGCGCCGGCGCGTGGCGGTCGAGGCACGGCCGGTTGCGCACGCCGACGAAGTCGCGGAGGTCGGCGACGGGGATGCGATGGCCGTACGGGAACACGCCGCCGCGCATCGAGTTGAAGAGCGTGTTCGAGAGGTGGTGGGCGTCGGCGATCGGGTCGGCCGAGCGCTGGAACGCGTCGGCGCCGGACAACAGGGCGCGGAGACGGCGGCGTCCGGTCTCGATGTCGGCCGCGAGGCTGGCCTCGACGTCGGTCCGCCGCAGCTCGTCCAACCGGTCGAGCACCGTGGCGTGGTCGAGTCCGGTGTCGGCGACGATCGTCCACGTCGCGCCGTCGTCGGCGGCCACTGCGACGGTCCCATGGAGCAGGTAGGCGCCAGGCAACCCGGTCAGCAAGCCAGGGCGGCGGGGCGGCTGCCCGGCGAGCACGTCGCCGACCGCCCGCTCGTCGAGGTGTGGCTGTTCGGCGGGGAACCCGGCCGACCACACCAGCGCGGCGGTCAGGGCTTCGCCTGGTTCGGCGCGATCGGTGATCAGCGACTCGAGCGTGTACAGCGCGGCCGAACCCCATGGCCCGGTCTCGGAGCGCTTGTAGGCGTCGGCGAGGTTGGAGCGCGTCTGCTCGGTCGCCGCGTCGACGCCGGCGGGCATCACGTCGAGCAGCCCGTCGAGGACGTCGAACCGGCCGGAGGCGCCGGCGTGGTCGACGAGCTCGGCCACGCGCACCCAACCGAACGCTCCCGACGGCCGCCAGGTCGCCCGGAACGTGAGGCCCCACCGGTCGTTGCGCTCCTCGAAGGCGAGCGCGTCACCGAGCGTCGTCTTCGTGATGGCCCGGGTGCAGTGCCGGGCGCAGTCGGCGGCGAACGGCCGCCACAACTCGCGGCCGTCGTCGGTGGTCCGGGCGATGACGGTCAGCGGCCCGGCGGCGCCGACCGAGCGGTGCAGCCGATCGTCGGTCACGTACGGGAAGATCGCGTGGTCGGCGTCGATCCGGCCCGCGGTGAGCGCCCCGTTGCTGGAGATGAACATCCACAGGTCGGTGTCGGACACGACCGTGGTGAGGAACGGCTCCATCCGCTCGACCCGGTCGATGCGGTAGGCGTCGACGTCCCCGAGCCGGATCAGCCGGCCGCTCGGAGCGCCGTGCTCGGCAGGCGTGATCACGAGCATCGGCCAGCCGACGTGACGAGGCGCGTGCCGGCGGGTGACATCGGGGGCACGATAGCGGTCATCTCATGTCGGCCTCTCGCCCGGTCGCCGGTCGCACGGTCGGGCGGTGGTCGGGCACGACGACGTTGCCGCGCGAGGGGTGGCGCCGCCGTGACGCGCGGCCAACATTTTCCTCAAGACTTTGTCAAACCGCGCCGATGATGGCAGTATGGAAGCCGTGACGCACGAACTTCGCGCCGTCGTAGTAATTCTCCGGTAGCACGCCGGCCCCAACGCCGCGCGTGCTCACGACCTCCCGGGCCGGGGGGTCGTTTGCTTTTTCGGCGTGATTCGCATCCATCCTCAACCCACCCCGTCGCATCGAGACCGCAACACAGGAAAGGCCACCACCATGGCTGACAGAATCACCGGCGCCCAGGCGCTGATCAGAGCACTCGAGCACGAAGACGTCGAGGTGATGTTCGGCTACCCCGGCGGATGCATCCTGCCGGCGTACGACCCGCTGCTCGAGAGCTCGATCCGCCACGTGCTCGTGCGCCACGAGCAGGGCGCGGGCCACATGGCCGAGGGGTACGCCCACGTCACCGGCAAGCCCGGTGTGGCGATGGTGACCTCCGGCCCCGCCGCGACCAACCTGGTCACGCCGCTGATGGACGCCTACATGGACTCGATCCCGATGGTCGCGATCACCGGCCAGGTGCCGACCAAGGCGATCGGCAGCGACGCGTTCCAGGAGTGCGACACGGTCGGCATCACCCGCTCGTGCACGAAGCACAACGACCTCGTGTTGTCTCCCGACGACATCCCGATGGCGGTGCGCCAGGCGTTCCACATCGCCCGCACGGGCCGGCCCGGCCCGACGCTGATCGACGTCCCCAAGGACGTGCTCCAGAACGAGATGACGTGGCACTGGCCGTCCGACGCGGACGTGCTGGCCGCGCTGCCCGGCTATCGGCCGACCGTGAGGGGCCACGCGAGGATGATCAAGGAGGCGGCCAAGCTGATCCTGGAGTCCGAGCGCCCCGTGATCTACGCCGGCGGCGGCATCCTCAAGGCGCGGGCGGCCGACGCGCTGCGCGAGCTCGCCGAGCTGACCGACGTCTACGTCGTGACGACGCTGATGGCGCGCGGGGCGTTCCCCGACAGTCATCCGCTGTGCCTCGGCATGCCGGGGATGCACGGCAACGCGACGGCGGTCACCTCGTTCCAGAAGTGCGACCTGCTGATCGCCCTCGGCAGCCGCTTCGACGACCGGATCACCGGCAAGGTCGACCAGTTCGCCCAGGGCGCCAAGGTCATCCACGTCGACATCGACCCGGCCGAACAGGGCAAGGTGCGCCGGCCCGACGTCCCGATCGTCGGCGACGCCCGGCTGGTCATCGAGGAGATCGTCAAGGAGATCAGGGCGCTGCTGGCCGGCGGGACGGCGCAGGCCGACACGTCGGCGTGGAAGAGCAAGGTGTCGGGCTGGAAGGAGCAGTTCCCGATGACGTACGAGCCGTCCGAGCCGGGCGGGGAGCTCAAGCCCCAGTACTGCATCGAGCAGCTCCGCGACCACGCGCCGCCGGGCACGATCGTCGCCTCCGGCGTCGGCCAGCACCAGATGTACGCGTCGCAGTACTGGCACTTCGAGGAGCCGTACACCTGGGTCAACTCCGGCGGCCTCGGCACGATGGGGTTCTCGATCCCCGCGGCGATCGGCGCCAAGGCGGCGATGCCCGACCGCACCGTCTGGGCGATCGACGGCGACGGCTGCTTCCAGATGACCGCGCAGGAGCTGGTCACCGCCACGCTGGAGAAGCTCCCGATCAAGGTCGCGCTGTTGAACAACAGCTACCTCGGCATGGTCCGCCAGTGGCAGGAGATGTTCTACGACGAGCGCTACTCGGAGGTGTTCCTCGACTCCTCGACGGTCCCCGACTTCGTGATGTGGGCCGAGTCGATGGGTTGTGCGGCATTCCGGGTGGAGTCGCCCGAAGAGGTGGGGCCGACGATCGAGAAGGCGAACGCGATCAACGATCGGACGGTCGTGATCGAGTTCCGCACCGACGCCGCCGAGGGCGTGTTCCCGATGGTCCCGGCCGGTCACTCCAACGACGACGTCATCCTCCACCCGACACAGCAGGACAAGCGGGAGAACCTCCGATGACCCACAGCAATCCGTACGGAACCGGCGTCACCCACCACATCCTCTCGGTGCTGGTCCAGGACCGTCCGGGCGTGCTCGCCCGGGTGGCCGGGCTGTTCGCCCGGCGCGGCTACAACATCTACTCGCTCGCCGTCGCCCCGGCCGAAGACGTCGGCATGAGCCGGATCACGATCGTCGTCGACGTCGAGTCGACGCCGCTGGAGCAGATCACCAAGCAGCTGTTCAAGCTGATCGACGTCGTCAAGATCTCCGAGCTCGACCCCCGGCGCTCGGTCGAGCGCGAGTTGCTGATCGCCACGGTCAAGGCCGGCGCCGACGCGCGCAGCCACATCGCCGATCTCGTCAACATCTTCGAGGGCAAGATCATCGCCGTCTCCGAGCAGGTGCTGACCGTCAGCCTCGACGGCCATCCGGACAAGCTGGACGACTTTGTGGAGTTGATCGGCGGATATGGCATCGTTGAGCTCCAGCGCACCGGCCGGGTGGCGCTGCCCAAACTCGATCGAGGCGCTCGCCTGCGCGCCGTGAACCCCACTGGAAAGGTTGGCTGACGATGGCCGTCACCGTCTATTACGAGGCTGATGCGGACAGCTCGCTCATCCGCGACCGGAAGGTCGCGGTCGTCGGCTACGGCTCGCAGGGCCACGCGCACGCGCTCAACCTGAAGGAGTCGGGCGTCGACGTCGTCGTCGGCCTCCGCGACGGTTCGTCGTCCAAGGCCAAGGCCGAGGAGGCCGGCCTGCGGGTGATGTCGATCGCCGACGCCGCCGAGTACGCCGACGTGATCATGTTGCTCGCCCCCGACACCGAGCAGAAGCGGATCTACGACGAGTCGGTCGAGCCCCACCTGAAGGCGGGCGACGCGCTCGCGTTCGCCCACGGCTTCAACGTCCGCTTCGGGCGGATCAAGGCGCCGGCCGAGGTCGACGTGATCATGGTCGCCCCGAAGGGGCCGGGCCATCTCGTGCGACGCACGTACACCGAGGGCGGCGGCGTGCCGGCGCTGATCGCCGTCGACCAGGACGCGACCGGCCACGCCCGCGATGTCGCGCTGTCGTACGCCGACGCGATCGGCGGGACGCGGGCCGGCGTGATCGAGACGACGTTCTCAGAGGAGACCGAGACCGACCTGTTCGGCGAGCAGGCCGTGCTCTGCGGGGGGCTGACCGCGCTGGTGCGGGCCGGCTTCGAGACGCTGACCGACGCCGGCTACGCCCCGGAGATGGCCTACTTCGAGTGCCTGCACGAGGTCAAGCTGATCGTCGACCTGATGTACGAGGAGGGCATCGCCGGGATGCGGTACTCGATCTCCGACACCGCCGAGTACGGCGACCTGACCCGCGGGTCGCGCATCGTCACCGACGAGACCAAGGCGGAGATGCGGCGCATCCTCGACGAGATCCGGTCCGGCCAGTTCGCCGACGAGTGGGTGGCCGAGTCCGAGTCGGGGCGGGCGAACTATCGCCGCATGCAGCGGGAGGGCAAGGACCACCCGATCGAGGCGATCGGCTCGGAGCTGCGGGCGATGATGCCGTTCATCAACGCCGGCCGCCAGAAAGTCGCCGACGTCTCCGGCGGCTGAAACGCAACGATCGGCCGGGCCGTGATGATTGGCCCGGCCTCAGAGCGGGTCGGAGTGCTTCACGGTTGATCGGCCGGGCCGCCAGCCTTGCTCGCTGGCGCTCGCGGCGGCGGCGGTGATGATTGGCCCGGCGGTGATGATTGGCCCGGCCTCAGAGCGGGTCGGAGTGCTTCACGGTTGATCGGCCGGGCCGCCAGCCTTGCTCGCTGGCGCTCCCTGCGGCGGCCGTGTCCAGGGTTGTTCGCGCTCCCTGTCGCGACTTTTGTTCTCCTGACGGCGTCTCTTCGACGTGGCCGCACCCTGCGGCCGCCAGAGGAGGAGAGAGATGCTCGCAATCGAGTACGCCCAAGGGATCGAGGACGCGTGGAACGACATCGCGACCTTCGTCCCCAAGCTGATCGCGGCGATCGCCGTGTTCGTCATCGGCTGGATCGTGGCCAAGATCATCCGCAGGGTGATCGTCCGCGTCCTGAACAAGCTCAAGTTCGACAGTTACGTCGACAAGGCCGGCCTGGGCGCCCCGCTCGAGCGCGCCGGGTACCCGAACTCGGTCGACCTGCTGGGCAAGATCATCTACCTGGGCCTGATGCTGCTGGTGCTCCAGCTGACCGTCGGCGTGTTCGGCGACACCGAGATCTCCAAGGCGCTCGACGGCCTGATCGCGTTCATCCCGCGCCTCCTGGTGGCGATCATCATCATCGTGATCACCGGAGCGGTGGCCAACGCCGTCCGCACGATCATCCAGCCCGCCGTCGCCCATCTGTCCGCCGGCGACCTGATCGAGAAGGGCGCGTTCGTCGCCATCTGGATCATCGGTTCGTTTGCCGCCCTCGACCAGTTGCAGGTCGCGGAAGACGTCGTCAACACCCTCTTCCAGACCATGGTCTACGGCCTCGGTCTGATCCTGGTCATCAGCCTCGGCGTCGGCGGGATCGCCAGCGCTCGCGAGCGCTTCTGGCCGGCCGTGTACGGTCGGCTGACGGGAGACCGGGGCGACGAAGGGACGCCTGTCGAGGGCTGAGAGATCGGACATCCGGCGGCGTTGTCCGCTACTCGCCGCCGGATGTCCACTATCGGTAGTGGTCGCGGGAGGGACGAAAGGCATGCATGTGGACGAGGCGACGGGCGCAGTGGGCGCCCCGGTCGGACCTGGACCGTCCGACGCCTCGTTCGCCGAGTTGGTCGAGCAGTACAGCGGGGCGGTCTACCGTCTCGCTCGATCCGTGGTCAGGGATCCGGCCCTGGCCGACGATGTCACGCAGGACACGTTCATCGCAGTCTGGAAGCACCGCGACGGGTTCCGGGGCGAGGGCTCGATGCGCGGCTGGATCCTGCGGATCGCCCACAACACCGCGGTGTCGACGCTCCGGCGGGTCAAGGACACCGCCACCGATCCGTCGATGCTGCCGGACGCGTCGGAGCCGATCACGGTGACCCGGATGGTCGAGGGTCGTATCGCGATGCAGGCGCTGAGCGCGGCGCTCGCCCAACTCGACGAGCTCTCGCGCGAGATCGTCGTGCTGCGCGAGGTCGAGGGACTGTCGTACGACGACATCGCGGAGGCGCTGGGCGTTCCGATCCCGACGGTGAAGACCCGGTTGTTGCGGTCCCGGCGCCAACTTGCCGTGAGCCTCCAAGGGTGGCGATCATGAGCCCGATCAGGCTGACGCACCCCCGCCGCTCCCGACTCCTCGAATGGCTCGAGACCGGTGATGACGAGCGGGTCACGCAGCACGTCGAGCACTGCGACCGCTGTGCGCGGGATCTCGAGGAGCTGTCGGCCGAGCCCGGATCCCTGGCGCTCGAGCCGGACGGCGAGCTCGGCGACGCGATCCGGGCGGCGATGCCGCCGCCCGACGACCTGAACGAACGCGTCATGCGGCGGATCGAGGCGCGACGCCTGGCCGAGCGTGAGCTCTCGCTGTTCCTCGGTCTGTTCTCGATCCCCCGCGACGCGGTGGATCTCATGATGCCGGAGGTTCCGGGCGCACAACCGAGTGCGCGCCCGGCGGTCGACCCGGCTGACCAATCGCAACGGGAGGAACTGGAATGAACGAGTGGATAGGAGCGTCGATCGCGATCGTCGCCGGGTTCATCATCGGCACGATCGCCTCGCGCGTCGTGCTGTCGGTGCTGAACCGCAGCAAGAACGCGTCGCTGCGCGAGTCGGCGCCGCCGCTCGCCGGTCTGGCGCTGTCGGCGGGGGTGATCGTCGGCCTGCTGGTGGCCCTCGGGTTCGTCAGCCCCGACGACCTCGATCAGCTGGGGAGCGACGCGATCAAGTTCCTGCCCAAGCTGATCTCCGCGCTGGTGATCCTGATCGGCGGCAACGTCGCCGCGACGTTCGCCGCCAGCGCGGTCGCCAAGTCGCTCGCCGGAGCCGGATCGGCGGCCCGGTTCGCCCCGCCGATCACCAAGTTCGCGATCATCGGCGGTTCGGCGATCATCGCCGCGGGGCAGGCCGGCGTCGACACCGCGGTGGTCAACATCGGGGTCGCCGCGCTGCTGTTCGGCGTCGCCGGCAGCCTGGCCCTGCTGACCGGGTTGGGCGGCCGCCACGTGGCCGCCGAGATCGCCGCCGGGCGGGCCTGGCGGCGATCGCTCGAGCGTGGCGACCGGATCCGCGCGGACGGCGTCGGGGGGACGGCGGTCGACGGTGTCGTCGTCGAGGTGCACCCGACCGCAATCGAGCTCGACTCGACCGGCTCGACGGTCTTCGTCCCGAACTCGAAGCTGCTCGAGGCGGTCGTCGAGCGACGGCGGCCGCAGCCGGCGGACGCGGAGGCGGCCATCGACATCACGTGATCAACGATCGCCGGACCGAGCACGCTCGGTCCGGCCACCGGTCCTGCGGGCGGCGTCGCCGGATGGCGTTGTGGCTCGCGGATGCAGGAGGGCGGGCGGCTTCGGCCGTCCGCCCTCCGACCTTTCTCGGCCCGGGCCGGCGCCGCGGGATGGCGCGGCGGGAACGGCGGAAACCCCGCGACATTTCGGCGACCTCGGACGTCCCCTTTCCGTGTGATCGCATGATCCACAGGCGATCACCGCGGCAATCGACTTCAGCAGCCCTCCCGTTGTCCAGTCGAGCGCCGCGGTGGTGGCGGGACGGGGGCGCCTTCGGGCGCCCCCGTCGGCGTTCACCGGCGTCATCGCCGAGCCCCGGCTCGAAACCCGAGTTGGAGGGTCGGGAATCAGCTGGATAGCGTCTGCCGACTATGAGCGACTCCTGGGGTTTCGAGACCAAGCAGATCCACGTCGGGGGAGACCCCGACTCGGCGACCGGCGCCCGCGCGGTGCCGATCTACCAGACGACATCGTTCGAGTTCCGCGACACGGAGCACGCCGCGAACCTGTTCGCGCTGGCCGAGGTCGGCAACATCTACACCCGGATCATGAACCCGACCCAGGGCGCCCTCGAGGCCCGGCTGTCGGCGCTGGAGGGCGGCTGCACGACGGCGATCGGCATCCCCGGCGCGCTGGCGGTGTCGTCGGGGCAGTCGGCGGCGACGCTGACGTTCCTGACGCTCTGCGAGTCCGGCGACCACGTGCTCGCCTCGCCGTCGCTGTACGGCGGAACGTACAACCTGCTGCACCACACGCTGCCCAAGCTCGGCATCGAGGTCGACTTCGTCGACGACCCGCACGACCTGTCGCAGTGGGAGGCCGGCATCCGCCCGAACACCAAGGCGTTCTTCGGCGAGGTCCTGCCGAACCCGAAGAACGACGTGTTCGACCTCGAGGGGGTCAGCGGCGTCGCCCACGGGAGCGGCATCCCGTTGATCGTCGACAACACGGTGCCGACGCCGTACCTGATCCGCCCGATCGAGTGGGGCGCCGACATCGTCGTGCACAGCCTGACGAAGTTCATCGGCGGCCACGGCACGTCGATCGGTGGCGCGATCATCGACGGCGGCACGTTCGACTTCGGCGCGTCGGGCCGGTTCCCGAACTTCACCGAGCCGGACCCGAGCTACCACGGGCTCGCGTACTGGCCGGCGCTGGGCCACGGCTCGTTCATCCTCAAAGCTCGCGTGCAGCTGCTGCGCGATCTCGGGATGGCGGTATCGCCGTTCAACGCGTTCCTGTTCCTCCAGGGCCTGGAGACGCTCAGCCTGCGGATGGAGCGCCACTTCGCCAACGCCCAGCTGGTCGCGGAGCACCTGGACGGGCACGACCAGGTCGAATCGGTCCGCTACGCCGGGCTGGCGTCGAGCCCGTGGCACGATCGGGCCAAGCGCTACGGAGCGGACAAGGGCTACGGCTCGGTGCTGGCGTTCGAGATCGCCGGCGGCCACGAGGCGGGGAAGAAGTTCGTCGAGGGCCTCACGCTGCACAGCCACGTCGCCAACATCGGCGACGCCCGCAGCCTGGTGATCCACCCGGCGAGCACGACCCACTCCCAGCTCACCGGTGAGGAGCAGGCGGCGTCGGACGTGACGCCGGGCTTGGTGCGCCTCAGCGTCGGGCTGGAGTCGATCGACGACATCCTCGCCGACCTCGAGCGGGGCTTCGCCGCCATCTGACATCCTCCGGTGAGAGGTGAGACCACCTGTACGTCTCACCTCTCACCGGAAGGATGGTCAGTCGTCGTCGCGTTGGTTCTTGAGGAAGTCTTCGAACGCGGCGCCGAGGTCGTCGGCGGTCGGGATCGCCGCTTCGGCCCGTCGGTCGAATTCGGCTTCGAGCATCCGCACGTACATGGTGAGCTGGTCGTCGTGGGTGATCACCTCGTCGTGCACCTCGCGCCAGCTGGCGATCTGGTCGGCCAGGTCGGCGTCGGCCGGGACGTCGAGGACGTGGCTCAGGTGGCGGACGAGCGCGGCGACGGCGCTCGGGTGCTCGGCGTTCATCAGGTAGTGCGGGATGCCCACTCGCAGCGAGATCGACGGGATGTCGCGCGTCTCGAGCTCGGCGTGCAGCACGCCGGCGATGCCGGTGATCCCCTCGTACGAGGGCGCGACCAGTCCGAGCCGGTCGGCGAGGTCGGGGCTCGCCGTGCTGCCGGTCACCGGCGGCACCCTGGTGTGGGGGATCGCCTCGGCGGACGATCCGACGGTCACGATCGCCTCGCAGCCGAGCGTCGTCGCCACCGTGATGACGGCGTCGACGTACGTCTTCCAGTTGAGATGGGGCTCCACGCCGATCAGCCCGACCACGTCGCGCCGGCCCTGGTTGCGCTGGAGCACGAACTCGTTGGCCGGCCAGACGATCTCGCGGACGTCGGCGTCGATGGAGACGTGCGGCCGCTGCTGCGTGAAGTCGTAGAACGGGTCGGGGTCGATCGACCCGACCGTGACCGCGTGGTCGGCGTCGACGAAGGCGGAGACGGCATGCGTGGCCGCGCCGGCGACGTCGAACCATCCCTCCAGCCCGACGATCATCACCGGGCGATCGAGCGCGTCGACGTCGTCGGCGGCGAACTCGAGCACGTCGGTGACGTTCATCGCGGTCCAGTCTGGCAGGGCGACCGGGGACTTCAGCCGAGCCGTTCGACGACGTGGTCGACGCAGCGCGTCAGCGCCTCGACGTCGGCCGGCTCGATCGCCGGGAACATCCCGACGCGCAGCTGGTTGCGGCCGAGCTTGCGGTACGCGTCGGTGTCGAGGACGCCGTTGGCCCGCAGCGCGGTGTTGACGTCGGTGACGTCGATCGTGGCGTCGAGGTCGATCGTGCCGACGACGGCGGAGCGCATCGCCGGATCGGCGACGAACGGCGCGGCCCACTCCCGCCCGGTCGCCCACCCGTACAGGATCGCCGCCGACTCTGCGCTTCGCCCGGCCGCCCATTCCAGCCCACCGCGGTCCAGCATCCAGTCGAGCTGGGCGTCGAGCATGACGAGGGTCGCCACCGCCGGCGTGTTGTAGGTCTGGTCCCGCCTGGAGTTGTCGAGGGCGATCCGCAGGTCGAGCGAGGCCGGGCGCCACCGATCGGACGCGCCGATCGACTCGATGCGGTCGAGCGCCGCCGGCGAGCACGCGGCGAGCCACAGACCGCCGTCGGAGGCGAAGCACTTCTGCGGGGCGAAGTAGTAGACGTCGACCTCGGCCGGATCCCACGACAGCCCCCCGGCGGCCGAGGTGGCGTCGGCGGCGACGAGTCCGTCGGAGGCGGCAACACCCGCCGGCCGGCGCAGCGTCATCGCCACGCCGGTCGAGGTTTCGTTGTGGGTCAGCGCGTAGAGGTCGACGCCGTCCTCGGCGACGGGGTCGGGGTGGCTCCCCGGATCGGTCCGGATGACGGTCGGATCGCCGAGATGGGGCGCCGCGTCACACGCCTCGGCGAACTTCGAGGAGAACTCGCCGAAGACGAGGTGCTGGCTCCGCCGCCGCACGAGCCCGAATGTGGCGACGTCCCAGAAGACGGTCGTGCCGCCGTTGCCGAGCACGATCTCCCACCCGTCCGGCAGCCCGAACAGGGTCGCCAGCTTGGACCGGATCGCGCCGACCAGGTTCTTCACCGGGGGCTTGCGGTGCGAGGTGCCGAGCAGCGTGTCGCGGGCCGCCACGACCGCCTCGACCTGTTCGTGGCGGACCTTCGACGGCCCGCAGCAGAACCGCCCGTCGCCCGGCAACAGTCCCGCAGGAATCACGATCTCGGCAGCGTCCACGCGCCACATCATGGCGATTGCATCACGCGATCCCACCGCCCCTCGACCGCACGCGCCGAACGCCGCGTCCAATCGGCCCTGAGTCGGAGTCAGATCGTCCGGTCGCAAGGAAGCGCTGACCGAGCTGCCGTGCGGCAGCGACCGAAGCCGCTGACGCCGCGAGCGGGCGATCTGGCCCGACTCAGCGTGGTTGGGTGCGGGGGAGGAGGTAGTACCAGGTGTTGCGGTCGACCCCGGCGGCCTTGAGCACCCGTTGCGTCGATCGCAGGAGCGCCCCGACCGCGGTCGTCTGATACAGCCACGACTCGAGCCGGCGCGCGCCGGTGACGTCGGCCAGTCCCAGGCCGGCCTCCTCGTAGTAGGCGCGGATGTCCTGGCCCGCGGAGTGCAGCGCCGCGGCGTCCCAACCGACGTCGTCGAGCGACTCGCCGCCCTCGATCCGGATCATCGTCTCGATGAGGCCGGGGATCCCGTCGGCGTCGGCGATCCGCCCGACGGCGGTGCGGCCGTAGGTCGCGACACTGCGGTCGTACGCCCGGCGTAGGCCCCGTGCCTCGTCGACCGCGGCGGGGACGTCGGGGTCGTGGCGGGGCGGCAGCGGGCACGCCGCCGGTGTGTCGGACTCGTCCTCGATGGCGAGCGGGTAGTCCGCGAGCACCGGCACGTCGGTGCGGGCGAGGAGCGCGAACGCGGCGGTGATCACGTCGGTCTGCAGCTCGACGTCGTTCGGGCGGCCGAGCGGGCGGCCGAGCGGGAAGTCGCAGTGCAGCATCCGTGGCGGCTTGGCGTTGACCGCCTGCTGCCGCACGATCGAGATGCCGACCGTCGCCAGCCCGGCGCGCTCCAGGACGTGGGCGAGCACACTCACGGTGCGCGTGCAGAACGGTCAAATCGGCGTGAGCAGGACGACGTCGACCCCGTCGTCGAGCAGCAGCTGGGCTGCCTCCGGGCCGGTGTCGTGGATGATCGTCGAGAACGTGGCGTCGAACTGGGCGCCCATGAACGACACGTGGCGTTCGTTCACCGACCCGATGACGCCGGCCGCGGCGAGCTCGTTCAACCGGTCGGCGGGGTAGACGACGTTGAGATCCTGGATGATGCCGGTGCGGTCGAAGTTCGGGCTGAAGTGGGACAGCTGGACGTCGCGCGCCGAGGCGGGGAGGACGGTGAACGACGCATCGGTCGGCTGCCACAGCTCGACGCCGCCGCTCGGCTTCAATCCGGCCGTGGTGACGATCGCCACGCGGCATTCGCCCAGCGGCATCCGCAGGATCTTCGCCACCGGCCAGATGGCGGGTACCGGGATGTCACCGACGGAGGACCGGATGACGTCATCCGCGCTCATCGGGCGGACCGTACAACCGGCGGCGATGTCGGCGCCCGACCGAGCCGCAGGATCGTGGTTGGGCTCGCCGCCCCGCTGTGGCAGAGTTGGCGCTCGTGAACCGCACTTCGCAACGCCTCGCCGCCATCGCCCCGTCCGCCACGCTCGCCGTCGACTCCAAGGCCAAGGCGATGAAGGCCGAGGGCGAGCCGGTGATCGGATTCGGGGCCGGGGAGCCGGACTTCCCGACGCCCCAGCACATCGTCGACGCGGCCGTCGCGGCGTGCGCCGATCCGAAGAACCACCGCTATTCGCCGGCCGGCGGCCTGCCGGAGCTGAAGGCGGCGATCGCCGACAAGACCAAGCGCGACTCGGGCTTCAGCTGCGATCCGTCCCAGGTGCTCGTGACCAACGGGGGCAAACACGCCGTCTACACCGCCTTCGCCGCGTTGTGCGACCCCGGCGACGAGGTGATCTGCCCGGCCCCGTACTGGACGACGTACCCCGAGGCGATCACACTGGCGGGCGGCGTGCCGGTCGTCATCGACACCGACTCCGAGAGCGGGTTCCAGGTGACGGTCGAGCAATTGGACGCGGCCTACACCGACAAGACCAAGGTGCTGTTGTTCGTCAGCCCCGACAACCCGTCCGGCGCGGTGTATCCGCCGGCGGCGGTCCAGGCGATCGGCGAGTGGGCGGTCGAGAAGGGGGTCTGGGTCATCACCGACGAGATCTACGAGCACCTCACGTACGGCCGCCACGAGTTCGTGTCGATGCCGACGGTCGTTCCCGACCTCGCCGACCAGTGCGTGATCGTCAACGGCGTCGCCAAGACCTACGCGATGACCGGTTGGCGCGTGGGCTGGATGATCGGCCCGAATGACGTGGTCAAGGCGTCGACCAACTTCCAGAGTCACGCCACCTCCAACGTGTGCAACGTGTCGCAGCGGGCCGCGCTCGCCGCGGTGGCGGGATCGCTCGACGCCGTGTACCAGATGCGGCGGGCGTTCGAGCGCCGCGGCAAGACGATCCACGAGAAGCTGAACGCGATCGACGGGGTGACCTGCCTCGAACCGCAGGGCGCGTTCTACGCCTACCCGGACCTGACCGGGCTGCTCGGCCGGCCGATCGGGGGAGTGAGCGCGTCGAGCACGCTGGAGCTCGCCGACATCGTGCTCGACCAGGCCAAGGTGGCCTTCGTCCCCGGCGAGGCGTTCGGCCTCGGTGGGTACGGCCGGTTCTCGTTCGCCCTCGGCGACGACGATCTCGCCGAGGGAATCGACCGCCTCGCCGCGCTCGTCGGCTGAGCGGTCATCATCCAGCACGCGGTTCAGGCGGTCGACGGTTGGGCGGTCTCGGCGACCGGGGCGCGCTGCGCGTGGCGGCGGCTGATCGTGTCCACGGCGACGACCACGGCGCAGCCGGCGAGCGCCAACAGGACGGGAACGGCGACGGGGTCGCTCGGCAGCGCCAACGTGGTCGCATGGGTCCCACCGGGCCACGGCCACAGGACCCGCGTCGAGCCGATCATCAGCCCGAGCATCGCCGCGATCACCCAGTTGTGGTACTCGTGCAACAGCCAGTTCAGGAGCGTGGAGAACAGCGCCAAGCCGATCACGCAACCGAGCGCCAGCGCGCCGAGCGACGCGACGTCGCGGTCGTTCACCGCGCCGAGCACCTCGGTGTACATGCCGAGCAACACGAGGATGAACGAGCCCGAGATCCCCGGCAGGATCATCGCGCAGATGGCGATCGCGCCGGCTCCGAAGAAGACCCACAGCGGCTCGGTGACGATCTCCGCCGCGCCCTCGGCGACCTCGGTGTCCGAGCGCAGCCCGAGCAGCAGGAACATCGCGATGCCGACGCCGGCCATCAGCGTGACGGACACGGCGTCGATCCGGGTCAGCATGTGCCAGGCGACCCAGATCGTGCCGACGACGAGACCGAGGAACAGCGCCGCCATCTCGACCGGCTGCTCGTCGAGGAGGCGTTCGAGCAGCGACGCGAGCAGCAGCACGGCGAGCAGGATCCCGGCGAGCAGGGAGAGCAGCCAGACCCACGCGATCTCGCGGAACGTGGCCCGGAACCCGGCGATGTCCGCGGTCAGCAGTTGCCGCAGCCCGTGGGCGCCGAGCCGGATGTTGCCGATCAGCCGGTCGTAGATCCCGAGGACCAGGGCGACCGTGCCGCCCGAGACGCCGGGCACGATGTCGGCGGCGCCCATCGCGAAGCCGCGGGCGACCTGCCAGACCGGGGAGGGGAGTTGCACGCCGGAAGGCTATCGACGCGAGCGCGGCGCGACGCCGACCCGCGGCCTCACGACCACCACAGCTCGTGGCGCAGTGCGAGCCCGGTCACGACCACGAGCACCGCGCACTCGCCGACCTGCTCGATCGCGCCGAGGATGTCGCCGTTCACGCCTTCGAACGCCCGGAGCGCGACGACGGCGACGACCGTCGCGCCGCCCGCCGCGGCGAGCGCCAGCGGTCCGACCCACCACCCGGTGGCGATCGCCGCCAGCGCCACGCCGGCGAGGACGCCGGCTGCCGCCCGCCGGGTCGACAGATCCCGCGTGTACGCCGCGCCGAGACCGGGCGACGGTTCCGACCGGACGGCCCCCATCACGCCCACCGCCGCGCCCCGGCCGAGGGCGTGCGCCGCGACGAGCCCGCCGAACGCCGCCGCCGGCGTCAGCGACGCGACACAGGCGACGCGCAGCACGATCGACCCGCAGAGCGCGGCGACGCCGTAACTCCCGTGCCGCGGGTCGGCGAGGATCTCCCGGCGGCGAGCGGGGGTCGACCCGCCCATCGCGTCGGCTGTGTCGGCGAGGCCGTCCTCGTGAAACGCCCCCGTCAGCACGATGCCGGCGAGGACGGCCACGGCGGCGGCCACGGGCGCGGGCACCACCTCCATCAGACCGGCCGCCACCGCGCCAACCACCGCGCCGATGATCGCGCCGACGACCGGGAACCAGGGCACGCACCGGGCCAGATCAGGGGCGCGGCCGAGGTGGATCGGGACCCGCGTGAGGAACTGCGCCGCGCCGAGCAGCCCGCGACCACCCGGTCGGCCGTCGGTCGTCGGAGACGTCATCGTCGGGGCCCGGTCATTCCTCGCCGAACCACTCGGCGAAGGTGGGGACGTCGGTGATGCCGGCGCACGCCATCGAGATCAGCGGAACCGCCGCCATCGCCCCCGACCCCTCGCCGAGGCGCATGTCGAGGTCGAGCAACGGCCGCTTGCCGAGCCGCTCGAGCAGTCGGCGGTGGCCGGGCTCCGCCGAGCAATGGCCGACCGTGCAGTGGTCGAGGGCGCCGGGCGCGGCGATGCTCAACGGGAGCACCGACGACGTGACGACATACCCGTCGAGCACGACCGGAATCGACCGATGCCGGGCGGCGATCGTCGCCGCGGCGATCGCGACGAGTTCGGCCCCGCCGACCTCGCGCAGGATCTCGATCGGGTCGGTGACGCCGGCGATGCGCCTGACCGACTCTTGGACCGCCTGCCGCTTGCGGGCGAGGCCCTCGTCGTCCACGCCCGTGCCCCGGCCGACCCAGGCCGCGGCCTCGCCGCCGGCCAGCGCGGCGGCGATCGCCGCGGAGGGCGTCGTGTTGCCGATGCCCATCTCGCCGAGCACCAGCAGGTCGCAGTCGAGCCCGCCGACCGCGTCGAACGCCTGGCCGACCACCGCGTCGAAGCGAGCCGGGCTCATCGCCGCCTCGAAGCGGATGTCGGCGGTCGGTCGCCCGATGCCGACGTCGACCGCGGTCACCGTCGCCCCGGCGATCGAGGCGAAGGCGTTGATCGTCGACCGACCCTGCCGGTAGGCGTCGAACATCGCCCGGGTGATGCCGGTCGGGTAGGCGCTCACGTTGGTCGCCGCGGCCACGCCGTGATCGGCGGCGAAGATGAGGCCGGCCGGCTTCACGACGCGCGGGTGGGAGGAGCGCTGCCAGCCGGCGATCCACTCGGCCAGCTCGTCGAGCCAGACCAGGGCCCCGCTGGGGCGCAGGATGTGGGCGGCCCGCTCGTGCACGGCCCGTCGCGCGTCGTCGTCGCAGCTCGGCAGGTCGGCGAGGCGGTCGTGCAGCAGGGTCATGGCGCGCTCCGGCCGGGCCGGTCGGGGAGGTGATCCAACGGGTCGCCGAGCGGGATCGCCCGCCCGGCGACGAGCAGCAGGCTGGTGTCGGCCACCGAAGCCCAGGTCTGGTTGACCCTCCCGAGCACGTCACGGTAGCGCCGTCCGATGGCGGTCTCGGGATGAACGCCGAGCCCGACCTCGTTGGAGATCGCGACGACCGGCGCCGGGTGGGCAGCAGCACGGCCCGCGGTGTCGGCGGCGAGGCGCTCGATCTCCTCGTCGCCGCGGCCGTGCCACATCAGGTTCGACACCCACAACGTCAGGCAGTCGATCACGATCATCGCGTCCGGTGCCGTGGTGATCGCCGCGGCGACGTCGAGCGGCGCCTCGATCGTCGTCCATCCGGCCGGGCGTTCCGCCCGGTGACGGGCGATGCGCTGCGCCATGTCGTCGTCGATGAGCGGGGCCGTGGCCAGGTAGGCGACCGCGCCGTCGTGGCGCTGCCCGAGCGTGACCGCGAGCGCGCTCTTGCCGCTCCGCGCCCCTCCGAACAGCATCGTCAGCGCCATGGGCCGCACCGCTCGGCAGGTTCGCTCATCGCAGCGGCCGGCGGTTCAGTAGTCGAGGCCGCGCATCGCGCGGATCCCCCGCTGGTAGGCGTGCTTGACCTCGCGCATCTCCGTGACCGTGTCCGCCAGCTCGATCAGCTCCGGCGCCGCGTCGCGGCCGGTCACGATCACGTTGACGTGCCTTGGCCGGTCCCTGATCGGCCCGACGACGTCGTCGATCGGCAGCCAGCCGAACGACGAGAGGTAGGTCAGCTCGTCGAGGATCACGAGTTGATGGTCGCCGGCGTTGATGATCTCGAGGGCGGCGGCCCAGCCTTCCGCGGCGTGCCGCTTGTCGTTGGTCATGTCGTCGGAGTCCCAGGTGAACCCGTCGCCGAACGCGTGCCACTCGACACCGAGCTGGCGGCCGATCTTCTCCTCGCCGACCTTCCAGTCGCCCGACTTGATGAACTGGACGACGGCCACGTTCCAGCCGCGGGCGACGGCGCGGATCATCATGCCGAACGCCGCCGACGACTTGCCCTTGCCGTTGCCGGTGTTGACGACGACGACCGAGTCGGCGCTGCGCAAGCCGTCCGGCCGGGGATCGTCGGTGGGAGCTGAATCGGCGGTGTCGTCTGCGGCGGTGTCGGCGGCGGCCATGAGATTGGGGAGCGTACGCACCGATCGGTACGATGTCGAACTGTCGATGGCGCAGCGAAGTCGGTGAGATCCCGACGCTGTCCCGCAACGGTGATCCTCCGGCCCCGGCCGGTGGTAGTCCGGTCGCCTGCCCGTCGGCGCGAGACACTCCCTCGAGGCAAGGGACGGTTCGCCCGAACCCAGCTTGTCCTCCAACGAACCCGACTTGGAGGAGCACATGGATTCCAGACACCGACGCCGGCGCACCGGCGCGATCGCGCTGCTCGCCGGCATCGCCCTGATCGCCGGGGCGTGCGGGAGCGACGACGGGGCCGCGGCCGACGACGCCACCGCCGGGGCCGAGTCGGCCCCGACCGCCGAGCCGGCGCCGACCGGTCCGCGGCGAATCGTGTCGCTGAGCCCGACCCACACCGAGATGGTGTTCGCGATCGGGGCGGGAGACCTGCTGGTCGCCGTCGACGACTTCTCCGACTACCCGGCCGAGGCGCTCGAGCTGCCACACGACCTCTCGGGATTCGAGCCGAACGTCGAGGCGATCGCCTCCTTCGAGCCCGATCTCGTGATCACCGGCGGGGACTTCACCGGTCTCGGCGCGCAACTGGCCGAGCTCGACATCGAGGCGTGGGACGGCCCCGCCGCCCAGACGCTCGACGACACGTACGAGCAGATCGAGCAGCTCGGCGCCATCACCGGGCACGAGGCGGACGCGCAGGAGTTGGTCGCCTCGATGCGATCGCGCGTCGACGCCGTCGTCGCCGCCGCGCCCCGCCCGGATGATCCGATCGACTTCTACCACGAGCTGGACTCGACCCTGTACAGCGCCGACTCCACGACGTTCATCGGCGCGGTCTACTCGCTGGTCGGGCTGCGCAACATCGCCGATGGGGCCGACGACGGGTCGTTCGGTTTCCCGCAGCTCAACGCCGAGTTCGTGGTGTCCGCCGACCCGGACATCATCTTCCTGGCCGACACGAAGTGCTGCGCCGAGTCGGCCGAGACGGTGGCCGCCCGACCGGGATGGGACGTGATCACCGCCGTGCGCGAGGGCAACATCGTCGAGATGGACGACGACATCGCCTCCCGCTGGGGCCCGCGGATCGTCGACTACCTGGAGACGGTCGCCGCTGTCGTCGCCTCGGTCGCGCCAGGCGACAGCGGATGACCTGACGATGGCCACCGACGAGCGGCGGCTGGCGGCGCGCGGCCGGGCCCGCTCCGATCGCTTCTGGTACGCGATCGGCGCGGCGGTGCTCGTCCTCGCCGTGCTCGTCGGCGCATCGATCGGGCCCGCCGGGCCGGAGTGGTGGCGGGTGCCGCTCGAACTGCTCAACCGGTCGCCGCTGCTCTCGTTCGACACCGGGGTCTCCGACTCGGAGTGGGCGATCGTGTGGCGGATCCGCATGCCGCGCGTGGTGCTGGGCGGTCTGGTCGGCGGGATGCTGTCGATCGCCGGCGCCAGCTATCAGGGCGTGTTCCGCAACCCGCTCGTCGACCCGTACCTGCTCGGGGCGGCCGCAGGGGCCGGGCTGGGCGCGACGATCGCGCTGACGACCGGGCGCGACGCCACCGCGTCGTGGCCGGTCGACCCGGTCGTGACGATCGCGTTCGCCGTCTCGCTGCTCACCGTGCTGGTCACGTACACGGTGGGCGCCTCGTTCGGCGGTACCCGCTCCGGGGTCACGCTCGTGCTCGCCGGCGTGGCGGTCGTCTCGTTCGTGACCGCGCTGCAGACGTTCATCCTCCAGCGCAACCTGGACGTGGTGCGCGAGGTCTTCCAGTGGATCCTCGGCCGGTTGGCCGGGGCGACCTGGTCCGACGTCCGACTGGTCGTGCCGTACGTCGTGCTGAGCAGCATCGTGTTGATGTTGCACCGGCGTCACCTCGACGTGTTCCGCGTCGGCGACGACGAGGCGGCGACGCTCGGGGTCTCGGTGGCCCGGACCCGCCTGGTGATCGTCGTCGCGGCGACGCTCGGCACCGCGGCCGTGGTCTCGGTGAGCGGGCTGATCGGGTTCGTCGGCCTGGTCGTGCCGCACGCGATCCGGCTCGTCGCCGGCGCCGGGTATCGCCGGCTGCTGCCGCTGTCGCTGATGATCGGCGCGGCGTTCCTGATCCTCGCCGACATCCCGGGGCGGATGTTGACCAACCCGGCCGAAACCCCGATCGGCGTGGTGACGGCGTTCATCGGCGCGCCGTTCTTCATCTACCTGCTGCGCACGAGGCGCGTCGCCGGATGAGCGTGCTCGGCTTCGCCGAGGTGGCCGTCCGGTTCGGCGCCCAGGATGCGGTGCTTCCGTTCACCGACCGTGTCCGCTCGGGGGAGTGGCTGGGCCTGATCGGGCCGAACGGCGCGGGGAAGTCGTCGCTGCTGCGCGCCGTCGCCGGTCTGGTCGCCTCGTCGGGCACGTTGACGATCGACGATCACGACCTCGGCGGGCTGCGCCATCGCGAGCGCGCCCAGCTCGTGGCCTACGTGCCGCAGGAGCCGCTGATCCCCGACGATATGACGGCGGCGGAGTACGTGTTGCTCGGCCGGACGCCGTACATCGGCTATTTCGGCTCGGAGGGCCGCCGCGATCGCGAGATCGTGAGCGATGTGCTGGCACGCCTGGATCTGGCCGACTTCGCCGACCGCCCGCTCGGCGCCCTCAGCGGTGGCGAGCGGCAGCGGGTGGTGATCGCCCGGGCGCTGGCCCAGCAGGCGCCCGTCCTGCTCCTCGACGAGCCGACCTCGGCGCTCGACATCGGCCATCAGCAGCAGGCCCTCGAACTGGTCACCGAGCTGCGCCGGCAGCAGGGCCTGACCGTGATCTCGGCGCTGCACGACCTCACGCTCGCCGGCACGTACACCGACCGCCTGACGATGCTGCATCACGGCGCCGTCGTCGCCTCCGGGTCGGCCGCCGACGTGCTCACCGCCGACCGCTTGTCCGACGTGTTCCACGTCAGTGTCAGCGTCGACGTCGAGCCCGACGGCTCGGTGATCGTCGTCCCCCGCCGCGAGCGACCTCCCGACCGGGCGCCCGGCAACTGACGAAAGCGCCAACGGCCGGTCGGCGAACGTGCCGACCTCCGAGCTCACGCGAGGGTGAGCTGTTCGTGTCGCAGTTGCCATGGCGGTGTCCCGTCGCCGGCGATGTCGGGCGCGTGGTCGGGTTCGTGGTCGGGTTCGTGGTCGGGTTCGTGGTCGGGTTCGTGGTCGGGTTCGTGGTCGGGTTCGTGGTCGGCTGGTGGCTCTCGGCCGGGGGTTCCGGCTCGGGGCGTGTCCGCGGGTGGCGGGGCTCCGGGTGGCTTGGACACCTCGGTCGAGCCGTCGGGGTGGTGGACGGTGAGTTGGGCGCCGGTGCCGCTGATGGTCCAGCCGCGTTGGTGGGAGAGTTGGTGGTGGCGGTGGCAGAGCAGGACCAGGTTGTCGTCGTTGGTCGCGCCGTGGTCGGCGCGATGGACGATGTGGTGGGCGTCGCACCAGGTGGCCCGGATCGAGCAGCCCGGCCACCGGCACGCTCGGTCGCGGGCGACCAACGCGAGGAACAGGTTGTCGGACACGAGGCGGTTCTCGTGCCCGAAGTCCAAGATGCTGGAGCCGGGGCCGGTGATCAGCCGGTGGATGCCGGCGTCGCAGGCCAGCCGGCGCACCGTGGCCGGGTCGAGGGTCGGCCCGACGTGGGTGACGCCGCGGGCGGCGGCCCGCTCGACGATCGTGTCGAACGGGACGGTGACGATCAGCTTGGTGTTCGACCGGCCGCCTTTGAGGTTGCCCTTGGAGGCGGCGTGGGCCAGTTGGGTGAGGGCGTCGGCGCAGCGCTGGCCGCGGGTGCGGCGGGTGCCGTCGAACGCGGACAGGTTCATGATCCCGTCCAACGTGGACCGCACGATCGCCCCGGACTCGGGGTCGAGGAGGCCTTCGACCCGGGTCATCCCGTCGCCGTGGTCGGTCACCTTCAACCATCGGCGGGCGCGTTGCGTGTCAGCGAGGTCGGCGTCGCGGTCGGGGTTCTGCCGGGCCCGCCAGTCCTCGACGGCCGGGCGCACCGCAGGGAGCGGCAGGTCGGCGATCGCGTCGACGATCTCGGCGTCGAGCGGTTCACCGCCGGCGGCGCCGACCGCGGCGACAGCCTGGTCGGCGGAGACGGCGCCGGAGGTGATTGCGTCGGCCAACTCGTCGGAGCGGGGCCATCGCCTCGCCCAGTTGCGCCGCGGCGTGGTTCTTGCGGGTCGACGTGCCGGTCTGCTTGCCCAGCCACTCCGCGGTGTCCTTCGCCCCGGTGCCGATGAACGCCCCGGCGGCGTCGGCGGCGTGGGTCAGCCGGGCGACCTGAGCGTCGATCCGGGACTGCGCGAACTTCAGATCCCGCAGGCCGGTCCGCAACTCGGTGGCGTCACAGTCATCGGCGCACACCTTCGCCAAGCCGTCAGCGGCCACCGAGGTGGCGATGACGGCGGCGGCCAGTTCCATACCTCACATCATAACGAACAAGTGTTCTGTTCACAACTGATTCTGGAAGAAATGTTCGGACCGGACCGGCTTGTGGACGGGCGGGCCGTTCACGCGCTCCACGGAGTCGGGTCGGGGTCGGGCAGTGGTGGGGCGGGACTGGGGGCCGGCGCTGGGTCCGGGATGGGCGGGGCGTGGGTCGGGTCGGGGTCGGGGATGATCGGGGCCGGCGTCGGGTCCGGATCGGGAATGGTCGGAGTGTGCTTCGGGTCGGGGTCGGGGATCGTCGGAGTGTGGGTCGGGTCGGGATCGGGGATGATCGGGGCCGGTGTCGGGTCGGGATCGGGGATGATCGGGGCCGGTGTCGGGTCGGACTCGGGAACGATGGTCATGCGGCGGCAATACCCGGCGCGCGCGACGCCCACACGTCCACATCACGGTGTGGCCCGGGCTGTCGGTCAACCGCGCTGACCAATCGGCACGACGCGGCCGCCGTCTTCACCAGTATCGGAGGTCGACCGCCCAGCGATCGGTCACGTCGTCGCCGTCGACGAGCCACATCGCCTCGTGCTTGGCGACGGTCGGGTCGACGTGAGCCGGCAGGAGCCGGACCCGGTCGCCGACCTTCCAGTCGGCGGGCTCGTTCGGGGCGAGCGTCGTGTGCTCGTCGGAGCAGAAGAACACGTCGCCGTGCTCCCACCGCGGGTTGCCGTGGTCCATCCCGAGCGACTTGAGCCCGGCGTCGACGACGATCCACCCCTTCGGGCTGACCGAGATGACGGTGGCCAGCACGTTGAGCGCGATCTCGAACGGCAGGTCGAGCCGGTCGTAGTCGGTGTCCAGCAGGACGTAGCTGCCCGCCTGGATCTCGGTGCACCACGTGTTGGTGTCGAACGTGCCCGTGCCGCCCCCGGACACGACGTTCCCGCCGACCTGCTCGGCGGCGCCGAGCAGCAACTCCATCGCCGCCCCGACCCGCTCGATTCGCTCGTGACGATCGGCGATGGTCATCAGGTGGCCCTCGTAACCCATCACACCGCGCACGTCGAGTCCGGCGGCGCGGGCGCGGTCGGCGAGCCGCCCGGCGTCGGCGGGGTCGCAGCCGCAGCGGGGCAAGCCGACCTCGACGTCGATCAGCACCGACCGGACGCCGCCGGCGATGGCGGCGTCGACCGTCGTGTCGGAGTCGACGGCGACGGTGATCCGCGCCCGGTCGGCGAGCAGTCCGAGGCGGGCGACGGCGAGCGACTCGTTGGCCAGCAGCAGGTCGTCGCCGAGCCCGGCGGCGACCATCCCCTCGATCTCCCGCGGCGTCGCCGCGCAGAACGCGGTGTGGCCGTCGGCGGCGAGTCGAGCGGCGAGCGCGGTCGACTTGAACGCCTTGACGTGAGGGCGCAGCGAGCGACCCGGGAGCACGGCGTCCATCGCCGCCCGGTTGGCGTCGAAGACGGCCGACTCGACGACCAACGCCGGTGTCGCGAGGTCGTCGATCGTCGTCGGTTCCGGCGTCTGGCTCATGCCCCCAGTGTGGGCGATCAGCCGATCCCGACGCGACTCGCGATCGTTTCGCGATCGTTTTGTGTGACCGAAGATGTCGACATCGGTGATGTTCGGTCACACAAACTGGGCGGGGCGATGCCGGGCGAGATTTGTGTGACCGAAGATGTCGACATCGGTGATGTTCGGTCACACAAACTGGGCGGGGCGATGCCGGGCGAGATTTGTGTGACCGAAGATGTCGACATCGGTGATGTTCGGTCACACAAAC
>JBFGCT010000045.1:0-24340 GCA_041581055.1 Ilumatobacteraceae bacterium
CGGCGGGTGGGAGGCGGCGACGGTGCGCGTCCTGCCCACGTCGAAGGTCCAGGTCGTCACCGGAACGACGCCCCACGGCCAGGGGCACGAGACCGCGTGGTCGATGATCGCGGCCGAGAAGTTCGGCATCGACCCGGCCGACGTCGACGTGCTGCACTCCGACACCGCGATCGCGCCGCTCGGGCTCGACACCTACGGCTCGCGCTCGCTGCCGGTCGGCGGCGTGGCGATCGACATGGCGTGCGACAAGGTGATCGACAAGGCCAAGCAGATCGCCGCCCACCAGTTGGAGGCCAACGTCGACGACATCGAGTTCACCGGCGGGGTGTTCCGCGTCGCCGGGTCGCCCGACAAGGAGCTGCCGCTGGCGGCGGTCGCCTTCGAGGCGTTCACGGCGCACAACCTGCCCGACGGGCTCGAACCGAACCTCGAGGCGCAGGTCACCTACGACCCGCCGAACTTCTCGTGGCCGTTCGGCACGCACATGTGCGTGGTCGAGGTCGACACCGAGACCGGCGAGGTCGACCTTCAGCAGTACGTCGCCGTCGACGACTGCGGGAACCAGGTCAACCCGCTGATCGTCGAGGGCCAGGTCCACGGCGGCGTCGTGCAGGGCATCGCCCAGGCGCTGTGGGAGGAGGCCCGCTACGACGACGAGGGCAACCTCCAGTCGTCGACGCTGGCCGAGTACCTGGTCCCGGCGGCGAGCGACGTACCGTCGATCACCCTCGGCGAGAGCTGCACGCCGTCGCCAACCAACGCGATGGGCGTCAAGGGGGTCGGCGAGGCCGGCACGATCGGCGCCGCACCGTGTGTGATGAACGCCGTCGTCGACGCATTGTCGGGGCTCGGCGTGCACGACGTCCAGATGCCAGCAAGTCCGCAGAACGTCTGGAACGCCATCCAGGCCGCTACCAACAACGGAGACAACCAGTGATCCCCGCAGCTTTCGACTACGTGCGCGCCGAGTCCGCCGAGGAGGCGATCAGCCTGATCGGCCAGCACGGCGACGACGCCAAGTTCCTCGCCGGCGGGCACAGTCTCGTCCCGCTGATGAAGTTGCGCCTCGCCCAGCCGTCGGTGCTGGTCGACATCGGCCGGCTCTCGGACCTGTCGTACGTCCGCGACGCCGGCGACCACATCGCGATCGGCGCGATGACGCGCCACATGGACGTCGAGAACTCCTCGGTGCTCCACGAGCACGCGCCGTTGCTCGCCCACGCGGCGAGCCACGTCGGCGACCCGCAGGTCCGCCATCGCGGCACGATCGGCGGCTCGATCGCCCACGCCGACCCGGCGTCGGACCTTCCGGCGACGACGCTCGCGCTCGGCGCGACGTACGTCGCACAGGGCCCGAACGGCACGCGCGAGATCGCCGCCGGCGACTTCTACCAGTCGTTCCTGACATCCGCGCTCGCCGCCGACGAGCTGCTGACCGAGATCCGCGTGCCGAAGATGAACGGCGCCGGCTGGGGCTTCGTCAAGTTCAACCGGCGAGCGCAGGACTGGGCGATCGTCGGCGTCGCGGCGTGGCGGCGAAACGGCGACTCGGGCGTCGGGCTCGTCAACATGGGCTCGACCCCGGTGCTGGCGACCAGCGTGTCCGCCGCGCTGGCGGGCGGCGCCTCGATCGAGGACGCCGCCGAGCAGGCCACCGCCGAGGCCGACGCCCAGCCCGACCTCAACGCCAGCGTCGAGTACCGCGAGCACCTGGCCCGCGTCCTCACCCGCCGCGCCCTCACCGCCGCCTCGGGCTGAGCCCGTCTCCCCCGCCGACCTCCACGTTTGTGTGACCGAACATGTCGACCCCCGCGATATTCGGTCACACAAAACACGGCGCTCGGGACCGGCGCGTCCGGTCGCCGTCCCCGCCGCCTCCAAGTTTGTGTGACCGAACATGTCGACCCTCGCGATATTCGGTCACAGAAAACACGGCGCTCGGGATTTGTGTGACCGAACATGTCGACCCTCGCGATATTCGGTCACACAAACGGTCGGCGAGGGACGCGGGGTGGGGCGGGGTGATCTGATCGGGGACGGCGGGTAACGTCGCGGCCGATGTCGTCGCCGACCGCCGCCGACGCCGCGCCCCTCGGCCGGCTGCCCTGGACCCGGATCAGGCTCGGGCTGATCGGCGCGTACGCCGTCGGGTACGTGTGGTGGTTCTTCAACCGCGGCGTGATCATCGATCGCATCTCGGTGCTGCTGTCGGTCGCCCTGTTCCTGGTGATCGCCAGCGTGGGCAAGCCGCCGAGGCACTGGCTGCGAATGGTCGGCGACCTGTCGTTGTTCGTCGCGATGTGGATCGCCTACGACGAGAGCCGGGGGGTCGCCGACCGCGTCGGCTTCCCGATCCAGGTCGAGTCGGTGCGCAACCTCGACCGCTGGCTGTTCTTCGGCGCGGACCCGGTGGTCTGGCTCCAGGACCGGTTCCTCGAACCCGGCGCCGTGCGGTGGTACGACGTCGTCGGCTCGATGGTCTACTACTCGCACTTCATCGTCCCGCCGGTCACGATCGCCGTCCTCTGGTTCGTCAGCCGCCGCCAATGGGTGCGGTACATGCGGAGGTTCGCCACGCTGCTGTTCGTCGCCTGCGCGCTGTTCGTCCTCGTGCCGACGGCGCCGCCGTGGATGGCCGCCGGCGGCAAGAACCGGCTCGGACTCGAACTCGACGCGCTGCCCCCGCTGCGGCGGACGACCGGCAACGGGTGGAGGCACATCGGCCTCGACGGCTTCGTCAAGGCCTGGGACCACGGCCGGGACTGGGCGAACCAGGTCGCCGCCATGCCGTCGCTGCACTCGTCGTTCGCGCTCTTCGTCGTCGTGTTCTTCTTCCCATGGGTCCGCGACTGGCGGATCCGGGCGGTGATGCTGCTGTACCCGCTGTCGATGGCCGTCGCGCTCGCCTACTTCGCCGAGCACTACCTCGTCGACGCGTTCGCCGGCTGGGCGATCGTCGGCGGCTCGTTCTGGATGTGGAACCGAATCGAGCGGCGGCTCGACGAACGCCGGCTGGCCCGGAGCGCCAGCGACGGCGCCGACCGCGACACCGGCGCCGACGGCGACACCGGCAACGACGGCACCCAGGACAACGACGGCGACCGGGGCAGCGGCCGGGTGACCGACGAGCTCGCCCCGTCGCGGCTCTGACGGGCGGCGCTACAGCAGCCCGAGGTAGTTGCCGCCGTCGACGTGGAGCTGCACGCCGGTGGTGAACTTGGCCTGCTCGCCGCACAGGAACGCGACCACGGCGCCGAAGTCGTCGGGATCGCCCATCGACATCGCCGCCCGCTGCTCGTCGGTGTAGAGCTGCTCGACCCGCGGTGTCTCGTGCAGGCCGGGCTGCACGCTGTTGACCGTGACCCCGTCGGAGGCGACCTCGAGGGCGAGCGTCTTGAGGAACCCGGTCGCCCCGGCTCGCGCGGTGTTCGACAGGATCAGCGTGGCGATCGGCTGGCGCACCGAGACCGACGTGATCGCGACCACGCGACCCCAGCCGCGCTCGCGCATCGCGGGCACCGCCGCCTTGCACATCGCGACGACCGACATCAGGTTGAGGTCGAGCGCCGCGGGGTAGGCGTCGACGGGCGTCGACTCGAACGTCCCGGGTGGCGGGCCGCCGGCGTTGGTGACCAGGATGTCGACCCCGCCGAGCGCGTCGATCGCCGAGCCGACGAAACGTTCGGCGCCGTCGGGCGTGCTCACGTCGGCGACGATCGGGACGCACCCGTGCCCGACTCGCTCGGCCGCGGCCCGCAACCGCTGCTCGTCCCGCCCGCAGATGACGACGTGGGCGCCCTCGGCGGCGAGCGCGGTCGCCGCGCCGAGACCGAGTCCAGACGATCCGGCGGCGACGGCGGCCCGGCGCCCGGCGATTCGGAGGTCCATCTCCCCGACGCTACGCGCTGGTGAGCGCGCGCGGGGAACCGCCCGGCGCTCAGGGGCAGCTGAGCACGACGATCGACCGCGGCTCGACCCGGACCGTCGGCCCGGCGCGGGACGGCTCGTCGAACCCGCCCGGAAGCGCGGTGTCGATGCAGCGCGTCCACGGGCCGGGCGCGAGCACCTGAAAGGTCAGCGGCTCCCACCACATGTTGACCATGGCGTAGAGCCCGTCGAGACTCCACGCGAGCGAGCGCGAGTGCGGCGCGAGGTCGGGGGCCCCGTCGGCGCCGAACCAGGTGACCCGGTTTCCCCACCACTCGGGCGAGGACAGCACCGGGTGCCCGGCGCGGAACGCGATCAGCCGCCGGACGAACCCCTCGAGCTCGGCGAACCCGGCGCCGCGCTCCCAGTCGACCCACGACGTCTCGTTGTCCTGGTTGTAGGCGTTGTTGTTGCCGCCCTGGGTCCGGCCGAACTCGTCGCCGGCGACGAACATCGGCGTGCCGTGGCTCAGCGTCAAGAGCGTCATCGCGTTGCGGAGCTGACGCCGCCGGAGCTCGAGCACGGCGTCCGGCGCGCCGCGGTCCCCCTCCCAGCCGCAGTTCCAGGACCGGTTGTGGTCGGATCCGTCGGCGTTGTCCCACCCGTTGGCCTCGTTGTGCTTGTGGTCGTACGCGACGAGGTCGTACATGGTGAACCCGTCGTGGGCGGTGATGAAGTTGACCGTTTGCCCGGGGCGAACGAACAGATCGGGACTGCCTTGGATGCGCTTGATCACGGCGGCGACCATCCCCTCCTCGCCGCGCAACAATCCGCGCATGTCGTTGCGGAAGCGATCGTTCCACTGCATCCACCGGGCGTCCGGAAAGGCCCGCCCGACCTGGTAGCGGACGGTGTCCCACGGCTCGGCGATCAGGCGGACGCGGCGCCCCGCGCCCCAGTCGCCGATCGACCGCACGAAGCCGGGGTCGCGGGCGAGCACCGACGCGAGGTCGAAGCGGAATCCGTCGACGCCGAGGTCGGCGAACCGGTCGAGCGCCGACATGATCAGGGCCTGGGCCGGTGCGGACAGGGCGTCGACGATGTTGCCCGTGCCGGCGTCGTCGACGTACGCCCCGTCGGCGTGCAGCGCGTAATAGTCGGCGTCGGCGAGCCCGCGCAGGTTGTACGTCGGACCGTCCTCGTCCTCCTCGGTCGTGTGGTTGAACACGACGTCGAGCCAGATCTCGATGTCGTGACCGTGGGCGGCGGCGACGAGCGAGGCGAGCTCGGCGGCCGCGTCGTCGCCGGCGGCGTACTGGCGGTGGACCGCGCCGAAGACGAGCGGCATGTACCCCCAGAAGTTGCCCTCGTCGGGGTCGAATTGGTGCACGGGCAGCAGCTCGACCACCGAGACGCCGAGCGCGACCAGCCGCGGGAGCTCGTCGATCAGCGCCCGGAACGTCCCGGCGTCGGGGCGCGGGCGGCGCTTGGTCAGGCCCCGCACGTGGGCCTCGTACACCACGAGCGGTCGGCTGGTCGGACGAGGGGAGGCCGGCTCGGGCCACCGGCTGGCGACCGCCAGCGCCGACGTCTCGAACCGGGGCTCGCCACCCGGCCGCGCGTCGTCGCGTCGGTGGCCGTCCGGGAACCAGACCTCCGTCGCCAGCGGGTCGACGAGCGTGCGCCGACCGTCGAACCGCTCGGCCGGCGGCCCGGCGGCGCGCAGCCCGTAACGAACGCCGCGGTCGACCGCCTCCACCCAGTCGACACCGACGCAGCGCAGATCGCGTTCCGCCCCGTCCTCGAAGACGAGCGCCACCCGATCGGCACGGGGGGCGTACACGCGAACGTCGAAGTCGCCGGCGCCGTCGTGGTTCACGGCGCACATCATGCCCGGCCGAGCCCGGTTCGCACGCGGATCGGAGCGCGCCCGCGGCGCTCCGGTAGCGTCGTCGGGCGATGACCCCGGCCGACGTCGCCAGCGCGCTCTCCCGGCAGAGCTACCTCCCCGACGAGGGGATCGCCACCGCGGTGTTCCTGGCGATGACCCTGCACCGGCCGCTCTTGCTCGAGGGCGAGGCGGGCGTCGGCAAGACCGAGCTCGCCAAAGCGCTCGCCGCGGCGACCGGCGGCGAGCTGATCCGCCTGCAGTGTTACGAGGGCATCGACGTGGCCCAGGCCGTGTACGACTGGGACTACGCCAAGCAGCTGCTACACCTGCGGGCCACCGAGGCGACCGGCGAGTCGCGCAGGATGTCGTCCGACGCGCTCGAGGCCGAGCTGTACAGCGAGCGCTTCCTCCTCAAGCGGGCGGTGCTCCGGGCGATCGAACCGGTCGACGGTCCGCCGCCGGTGCTGCTGATCGACGAGGTCGACCGGGCCGACGACGAGTTCGAGGCGTACCTCCTCGAGGTGCTGTCCGACTTCCAGGTGACCGTCCCCGAGATCGGGCTCTTCGCCGCCGACCGCCCGCCGCTCGTCGTACTCACGTCGAACCGCACCCGCGACGTGCACGACGCGCTGAAGCGCCGCTGCCTCTACCACTGGGTCGAGCACCCGGGCTTCGAGCGCGAGGTCGCCATCGTCAAGCTGCGCGTGCCGGCGGTCGAGGACGGGCTCGCCCGGCAGGTCGCCGGCGCGGTGGAGGCGCTGCGCGGGTTGAACCTCTACAAGCCGCCCGGCGTCGCCGAGACGATCGACTGGGCGTCGGCGCTCGGCCGCCTCGGCGCCACCGAGCTCGACGAACAACTCGTGGTCAACACGTTGGGCACGGTGCTCAAGTACCGCGAGGACCAGCAGCGCCTCGAACAGCACGGCATCGCCGAGATCGTCAGGCAGGCGTTCGAGAAGGGCCTCTTGCCCGGGTGACCGCGCAGCTGGCCGAGCCGGCCGACATCGTCAGGCAGGCGTTCGAGAAGGGCCTCTTGCCCGGGTGACCGCGCAGCTGGCCGAGCCGGCCGAGATCGCCGTCGCGTTCACGAGGATCCTGCGCGGTCTCGGGCTCAACGTCCCGACGAGCTGCACGCACACCTTCGCCGAGGCCCTGACCGTGATCGGGATCGACGACCGCGACGGGGCGTACTGGTCGGGCCGGGCGACGCTCGTGCGGCGGCCGGAGGACATCGCCGTGTACGACCGGGCGTTCGCCGTCTTCTTCGAGCACCGCCGGGCGGACGCGCCCGCCGCCGAGCCCGACGAGCCAGAGCGGATCACGCTCGCCGTCGACGCGGGCGACGACGAGGGGCCCGAGACCGGCGAGGGCGGCGACGAGCCGACGATCGAACTGCGGTTCTCCACGACCGAGACCCTGCGCCACAAGGACTTCGCGCAGTACTCCGACGATGAGCTCGACCGGTCGCACGAGCTGATGGCGAACCTGCGGCTCGCCGGATCGCCACGCCAGTCGATGCGGCTCGGACCGTCCCGCCGGGCGACGCCGCGCCCCGACCTGCGGCGCACCGTCCGGGCCGCGCTGCGCGCCGGCGGCGAGCCGATCGAGCGGCATTTCCGCCAACCGACGACCCGGTTGCGGCGGCTCGTGCTCGTGCTCGACGTCAGCGGTTCGATGGAGCCATACGCCAGGGCGCTGCTGCGTTTCGTGCACGCCGCGGTGGCCGGCCGCCAGAAGGTGGAGGCGTTCGCCCTCGGCACCCGCCTGACACGCGTCACCCGCGAGTTGACCAGCCGCGATCCGGACGTCGCCCTGCGCGCCGCCGGCGCCCGCGTCCCCGACTGGAGCGGTGGGACGCGGCTCGGCGAGGGGTTGCGCGAGTTCAACGACCGGTGGGGCGTCCGGGGGTTGGCCCGCAACTCGATCGTGGTGATCCTGTCCGACGGCTGGGATCGTGGCGACCCCGAGCTGCTCGGCGAGCAGATGGAGCGGCTGCAACGGGTGACCCACCGCCTGGTGTGGGTGAACCCGCTCAAGGTGACCCCTGGTTACGCGCCGCTGGCCCGCGGAATGGCGGCCGCGCTGCCGTATGTTGACAACTTCGTGGAAGGTCACTCGGTGGCCGCCATGGAGGAACTGACCCGCGTGATCAGCGAGCGCTGAAGGAGGCTGCGATGCGCGACCTACTCGACGAGATCGACGCCTGGCGAGCCGCCGGCGAACGCGTGGCGGTCGCCCGCGTCGTCGACATCGAGGGTTCGGGCCCGCGCGATCCGGGAGCGGCGATGGTCGTCAACGAGTCGGGCGAGGTCGCCGGCAGCGTCAGCGGCGGCTGCGTCGAGGGCGCCGTCGTCGCCGAGTCGTTGGCGATCCTCGAGGGCCGACGCCGGCCGGGGATCGTCACGTTCGGTTACTCCGACGACGAGGCCTTCGCCGTCGGCCTGACCTGTGGCGGAACGATCCACCTGTTCATCGAAGAGCTCGACTGGTGACGATCTTCGACACGTACGCCGAACACCTCCGCGACGCGTCCCCGGTCGCCTTGGCCACCGTGATCGAGGGTCCGCACGTCGGGGCCAAGCTGCTCGTCGCCACCGACCGCGAGCCGTTGGGGTCGCTCGGCCATCCCGAGCTCGACCGGGTGGTGGCCCGTGACGCGCTGGCCGAGCTCGAGGCGGCGCGGTCCGGAGTCCGCCACTACGGCCCGGAGGGCCAGACGACCCCCGAGGACCTGATCGACCAGCCGACCGTCCGCGTGTTCATCGAATCCCACGCCCCGCCGCCGCAGATGTGGATCTTCGGGGCGGTCGACTTCACCGCCGCGCTGGCCCGCGTCGCCAAGGTGCTCGGCTACCGCGTGACCGTCTGCGACGCCCGCGAGGTGTTCGCCACCCGCCGCCGGTTCCCGATGGCCGACGAGGTCAAGGTCACCTGGCCGACGCCGGTGTTCGACGACCACGGCGACGAGCTCGGCGCCCGCGACGCCGTCTGCATCCTGACCCACGACCCCAAGTTCGACGTCCCCGCCGTCGTCGGCGCCTTGGCGACCAGGGTCGGCTACATCGGGGTGATGGGCAGTCGAACGACGCACGACAAGCGGATGGAGCGTCTCGCCGAGGCCGGCGTCACCGACCCCGCCGACATCGACCGGTTGATGTCGCCGATCGGCCTCGACATCGGGGCCAGGACACCGGAGGAGACGGCGGTGTCGATCTGCGCCGAGATCATCGCCACCCACACCGGCCACCAGGTCCCGTCGCTGCGCGCGGGATCCGGCCCGATCCACTGACCGATCACCGGGCCGCCGTCAGCTTCCGACCAGCACCGGGATCGCCGCGAACTGTCCCGCGAGGGCGTGGAGACCGCTGTCCCCCTGCACGATCAGACCGACGACGTCCCCCGACGACGCGCCGGCCAGATCGAGCGTCATCGAGTACGGCTCGGGAGCGAACAGGCCGGCCATCGTCATCTCGAAATCCAGCGAGGTCGCGTCGCCGGCGACGAAGGCCTCGGCGTAGGTCGTGCGCTCGTGGCCGACGGCCACGCCCTCGACGGTCACCGGTCCGGCGACGACCGTCGCGCCGGCCGCCGGAGTCGTGATCGTCACCTCGGTGCTCCCCGCGCCGATGACGAACCAGCCGAAGTCGGGCGGAAGCTGGCGGAGCGACAGCGTCGTCCCGCTCGGGAAGAACGTCGTGGGATCGACATCGTCTCCCGGGTGCAGCACCTCGATCGCGCCGCTGCGTGCGTCGCCCGGCTGGAACGCCCCGAGATGGGGCTCGACACCGAACCACTTCGAGATGAAGTCGGCCGCGGCTTCCTCGGGCGTGTCGAACACGACGTTCGAGGCCGGCCAGATGGCAAAGACCGGGGCCGGCTCGGGGCAGGCGGGCCCGGCGGCGGCCGGAGCGGGCCCGGAGAAGTAGCCGCTGACGTCGACGACAAAATGGGTCGCTCCCGACGCGAAGACGCAGACGTCGCCGCCGGCCCCGATGCGGGCGACGACGGTGTTGGCCGTGTTGTGGCCGGGCGCCCCGGCGAACGGGACGAGGTCGCGGGCGTCGGGCGGGTTGTAGTTCAGGTTCGACGCGTTGGGACGCGGCGCCCCGGTCGGGAACACGGTCGAGAAGCCGGTGCGCAGCGAATCGACGGCGACGACCGTCAACACCGCCACCGACGCGTCGGTCGGAACGCCGGCCCGCCCGGCGACGGAGAGCTGCAGGTTGGCGCCACCGGCGATCCGGCCGATCCCCGCCCGTTGGCCGTCGACGGTGGTCCCGCCCGGTCGGGTGTCGGCCAGGCGCGCCGCGTTGGGCAACGCCGTGTACGTGCCGGTCGGGAGGTGACCGGACACGTCGACGACCAGATCGGTCGTGGTCGAGGTGTAGATCGACACCTTGCCATCGGCGCCGACGGGGACGACCACCGTGTTGGCGATGTCGTGGCCGTAGTAGAAGTTCAGATTCGACGCGTTCGGGCGTGGCGTTCCGGTCGGGTGGACGGTCAGGAACCCGGGCCCCCACTCGAACGTCGCCGTCACGGTCAGCACGGCGACCGCGGCGTCGACCGGGATCCCGGCCCGGCCGGCGACCGGCACGTCGAGCGTCGACCCTCCCGGCCGCGACCCGATCCCGACGAACTGGCCGTCGATCGTACTCGTGCCCGGCCGCGTGTCGACCAGACGGGCCGGCGTCGGCAGCGGCGAATAGCTCCCGGCCGGCAGATACCCGGCCACGTCGACCACCAACTGCGTCGCGAACAAGGTGTAGATCGACACCTTGCCGTCGGCGCCGACGCGGGCGAACACCGTGCCGGCGGTGTTGTGGTACGGGTAGTAGTTCAGATTCGACGCGTTCGGACGAGGCGTCCCCGTGGCGTGCACCGTCAAGAACCCTCCGTCTTGCCAACCGGGCGACGTCGAACCCTGCGAATCGACCGCGGTGACGGTCAAGACGACGACGGGGGCGTCAAGCGGCACTCCCGCCCGGCCGCCGACCGTCACGTCCAATGTCGAGCCGGCCGGCTGGAGGCCGATCCCGGCGAACTGGCCGTCGATCGTCGGCGCTCCCGGCCGGGTGTCGACCAGCCGCGCCGACGTCGGCAGCGACACGTAGCCCGACACGGCCCCACCGGTGTCGGCCGGCGTCGACACCGCGACCAGTGACGCGGCGCCGAGCGCCACAAGACTCCACACCGACCACATCGTCCGCCGCACCCTGCACACCGGCATCGAACCCACGACGACCCCCTCGCGAAGCGTTGGCGACCACTTCGATCATCACCCCCCGTCGTCGGAGTCACCAGAGTCGTTCGACCCGTCACCATGCGTGGCGGAAGCGGGTCGCGGGCCGAGCGAGCCGGCGATCAGGTCGCCGGGTCGCCGAAGCGCACCGCGCTGGCACGGCGCTTGGAGATCGTGTCGATCTCGACCGCGCGGCCGGTGTTGAGCGAGTGCACCACGGCGTCGCCGACGCCGAGGTACATCATCACGTGTCCGGGCCAGTGCACGAGGTCGCCGGCCTGCGCGCCGTCTCGGCCGACGCGCTCGGCGGCGCGGATCTGGTCGCCGCTGATGCGGTTCAGCTCGACGCCGGCCTCGTCCCAGGCGTACAGCGTCAGGCCCGAGCAGTCGAACCCCTCGTCTTCGACGCTGGCGTTGGTTCGGTAGGGCACGCCGAGTTGGGTCATTGCCGCGAGCACCGCCCGCTGGTGCAGCAGGCTGGTCGACTCCCACGCGGCGACCATGTCCTGCTCGCCGTAGCCGAGCTGGCGGGCGGCGAGGCGGGCGGTCTGGGAGCGCAGCTGCGCGTAGGCCTGGTACTCGTCCAGCTCGCCGAACTCCATGTAGGCGTCGTAGGACTGGACGGCGCGCTCGGCGGTCGCCGTGATCTCCGGGGCCAGCGCGTTGACCGCCAGCTCGTCCCCGGTCGCCGCCGCCTCGCCGCCGACCGCGGTCAGCGCGCCGAGCGTGGCGATCGTCGTGACCGCCGTGGCGCGCAGGACGCGGGCGAGGCGCCGGGGCACGGCCAGGGGCGAGGAGGTGGTGGTGAGAACGGTGCGCATCGGTGGGTCCCGGGCGCCGCTCGGCTCGATGGCCGGGACGCGGGCAGCAGTCGCATGTGACGAGTGGGTAACGTATCGTCACCGAATCGCAACAATCAACCCCTGCGGGAGATTTCTCGTCACCGGACCGTCATCTGGAGTTCGCTCTCGATCTCGGGCAGACTGGGGCGATGAGCGGCCCCGAGACGCCACACGCTGGGACGACGGCGCCGGCGATGGCCGCCATCCTGCTCGCCGCGGGCGGCGGATCACGGTTCTATGACACAGGTCACAAGCTCGCCGCGACGCTCCCGGCGGCCGGCGGGGATCCGGCCGGCACCGTCCTCGACCGCTCGCTGGCCCACGCGACCGCCGCGGCCATCGGCCCGGTCATCGTCGTCACCGGGGCGATCGACCCGGCGCTTCCGCCCGGGGTCGTGCGGCGCCACAACCCGGCCTGGGCGGAGGGGCAGATGAGCTCGCTGCGGGCCGGCATCGCGACCGCCCGCGACCTCGGCGCCACGGCGGTCGTGATCGGCCTCGCCGACCAGCCGTCGGTCTCCCCCGCCGATTGGCGGCGGGTGGCGGAGGCCGAGGGCGCGATCGTCGTCGCCACCTACGGCGGCCGGCGGGGCAACCCGGTGAAGCTCGACTCGTCGGTCTGGGATCTCCTGCCGGAGTCTGGCGACGAGGGCGGGCGGGCGCTGATGCGCGTTCGTCCGGAACTCGTTCGTGAAGTACCGTGCACGAGTTCACCCGCCGACATCGACACCGTGGAGGATCTCCGCCGATGGCAGAGCAATTGATCAACGAGTTCACCGTGAACCGGCCGATCGAGGAAGCCTGGCCGATCATCACCGACGTCGAGCGGATCGCGCCCTGCCTCCCGGGGGCCGAGCTGCGCGAGATCGAGGGCGACACCTACCGCGGCGTCGTCAAGGTGAAGCTCGGGCCGATCGCCACCGAGTTCGAGGGTGACGCCGAGTTCGTCGAACAGGACGACGAGGCGCACCGGGCGGTGGTCAAGGCCGCCGGACGAGACAAGAAGGGCCGCGGCAACGCGGCGGCCGAGATCATCGCCGAGGCCGAGAGCCTGTCGCCGACGAGCACGCGCTGCGTCGTCACGTGGAGCCTCCAGATGAGCGGCAAGGTGTCCCAGTTCGGGCGGATCGGGGTGCTCGAGGACGTCAGCGGCAAGCTGATGGCGGACTTCGCCCGCAACCTCAACGAAATGCTCGACGAAGAGGTCGTCGACACGCCCGGCGACGCGGCCGGCGAGTCGGCCGGCGAGTCGGCCGGCGCGGCCACCGCGGAGGGCGAAGAGGCCGCGCCGAGGGTGCGCACGATCGGGGGCCCGGCGGCCGAGCCGATCGACCTGGTCGAGCTCGGCGGCTCGTCGGTCGCCAAGCGCGTGGTCCCGGCGCTGTTGGCGATCATCGTGATGTTCCTCCTGGTCCGTCGCCGACGGAGCTGATGGACGACCGAGCGAGGGTCGGGCAGCTCCTCGGTCGGGAGCCGCAGGGCGCATTCGACGTCGTCGTGCGCGACGCGGCCGGTGACCCCGTCGTCATCCGCAACGCCCCGTTTCTCGCCGACGGCACGCCGATGCCGACGCGGTACTACCTCGTCGCCGAAGATCTCGTGAGGGAGGTCAGCCGGCTCGAGGCCGCCGGCGGGGTCAGGGACGCCGAGTCCGCCGTCGACGCCGCCGAGATCGCCGCCCTGCACGAGCGGTACGCGGCCGATCGGGACGCGGCGATCCCCGCCGACCATGTCGGCAGCCGCCCCAGCGGCGGGGTCGGCGGCACCCGGGTCGGCGTGAAGTGCCTCCACGCCCACGTCGCCTACGCCCTCGCCGGCGGCGACGACGCCGTCGGCCGGTGGGCGCTCGACCAGCTGGCCGCCCGCGGCACGACCCCCGCCGGACGCGCGGCCGCCCACCCCGCCCGCGGCACGACTCCCGCCGGCCGCGCGGCCGCCCACCCCGCCGAACGGCCCGGTCGAGCCGTGAACCCCGAACCGGGCGGACTCACCGTGCTGATCGAGGACGAAAGGGTCGGGATCACGATGACCGGCGGCGCGAGCTGGTCGCTGCCGCTGGGCCCGGCCACGCTCGTCGCACGACAACTCGAGCGGGCCGACCCGCCGGGCGCCATCCAGCTCACCAACGCGCTCGGCGCGGTCCACGACCATTTCGAAGACGTCGTCAACGACTCCCCGGCCGTGCTGGCGACGCCGTCGGTCGTGGCCGTCGGCCCCCATGCCGACGCGCTGGCGCGCGTCGAGATCGGCGACCACACGGTGCCCGCCGGCTACCGGCTGCGGCGGGCCGACGCGGAGGAGGTCTTCAGGACGCTCGTCGGGGAGGCCTCCGAGCAGCGCCGATTCAACCCCGGGCTGCCCGACGACCACGTCCAGACGATCGTCGGGACCTGCTGCGTGGTCCTCGCCATCATGCGCCGGCTCGACCTCGCCGACCTGGAGATCGCCGCGGGCTGCGGCGGCGCCGCACAGGGCGACGGCTGACATGGCGCTGCGGCACCCCTCGCGACCGGCGGCCCCGGTCCGCCTCCACGGCAAGCGGGTCATGTTGCGGCCCCTCGCCCCCAGCGACTTCCGGGCGTGGAGCGAGGTACGCGTCACCAACGAGGAGTGGTTGACCGTCTGGGAGCCGCGCCGCCAGGTGCACCAGCCCGACCCGACCCGCGACAAGTCCGCGTTCACGGCGCGCTGCCTGCAGCGCGACCGCGACCGGGGGTCGGGGACGGCGTACCAGTTCGGGCTGTTCGTCGACCAGGCCGTCGTCGGCGAGGTCAACCTGAACAACATCATCCGCGGCGCGATGCAGTCGGGCACGATCGGGTACTGGATCGATCAGCGCCACGCCGGCCGGGGCTACGTCGCCGAGGCCGTCGTGCTGGTGCTCCAGTTCGCGTTCGAGCAGCTCCGACTCCACCGGGTCGAGATCTGCATCGTGCCGCGCAATCTGCGCAGCCGGCGGGTCGTCGAGAAGTTGGGCATCCGCGACGAGGGAATCGCCGCCCGCTACCTGGAGATCAACGGGACGTGGGAGGACCACATCCGCTACGGCATCACCGTCGAGGAATGGGAGGCGCGCCGCGGCGAGTTGGGTTGAGCCCTGTTGGCAGCGTCAGAACCCGGCGAGACCGGGATTCTCGTGCGCCAACTCGTGCGCCTGCGCCTTCTGCCGACGGAGCCCGGTACGCCGCTTCCACATCTTCGTCTTCCAATGACGCTGGGAGCGGCCGCGCTTGGCGACCTTGCTCTTGGCGACCTCGGAGTCGTGGTGGTGCATCGGCTTCCAGGCGGCGCCCGGCTCGTGGACATCCTCCGGATCGACACCGGCGCACACGTCCTGTGCTACCGACTGGAGCTCGACATGGATTCGGTGCCGCTCGCTGTGGGCGTGGGCACGCACTTCCTGCTTCGGCGGCAACGGCACCTCGGTGGTGCGGTGGCGCTGGCTCATTGGCTACCTCCTACTTCGTGGCTTCCCACGGTGGTTTCGGTTGCTGACGGGGATCCCTCCCAAGAGGGAACGTAGCGGAACGGACACGGCGATTTGGAGGCATGTATGTAACGATCGTGCGCGATTGTGCCGGCCCGACGTTGACCTGGTGTTTCGTCAAGTTGTCGGCTCGACGAGCCGATCATGACCCGTGGACACGCTTCCGCCGCCGCTGGCGGCTGCATCGCTGCGCTCGGCCGGAGCGTCGAACGGCGGGCCCCGGACGCGGGGCGCGCCGGACAAATCGGCCGGGGTCGCGGCACTCGGCGCCCGCCTGGTCGGCGCGCTCGACTCGGTGCTCGCCGGGAAGCAGGCGACGACCGAAATCGCCGTCGAGACCCTGTTCGCCGGCGGCCACCTCTTGATCGAGGACGTGCCGGGCGTCGGCAAGACCCTGCTCGCTCAGTCCCTCGCCCGCGCCGTCGGCGGGACGTTCGGGCGGATCCAGGGGACGAGCGACCTGCTCCCGGGCGACATCACCGGGTCGCTGTTCCCGACCGCCGACGGGCACGCGATGGCGTTCCGGCGCGGTCCGGTGTTCGCCAACGTCGTCGTGTTCGACGAGTTGAACCGGGCGACGCCGAGGACGCAGTCGGCGCTGCTCGAGGTCGCCGAGGAGTCGACGGTGACGATCGACGGCGTCAGCCATCGGCTCCCGGCGCCGTTCATGCTCGTCGCCACGCAGAACCCGATCGAGATCGCCGGAACCTACGGGCTCGGCGAGGGTGCGCTCGACCGGTTCGCGGCGGTCGTCGCGCCCGGGCGGGCGACCGCCGAGCACGAGCTCGACGTGCTGACCGGGCGCCGCGGCCGAGCGATGCTCTCGGCCATCGAACCGGTCACGTCGCCCGAAGAGATCGAGCGCGCGGTGCGCTGGGTTGCGGGGGTGCACGTGACCGACGACGTCGCGGCCTACGTGGTCGCACTGCTGGCGGCGACTCGCGACCATCCCCGCGTCCGGCTCGGCGCCTCGACCAGGGGCGGGGTCGCGCTGATCGGTCTCGCCCGAGCCCGCGCCGCGCGACGTGGCCGCACGTACGTCGTGCCCGACGACGTCGTCGCGCTCGCCGGCCCGGTGCTCGGCCATCGGGTGCTGGTGCGCGACGGCACCGGCGCGACGACGGCCGGGCGCGAGGTCGTGGCCGAGTGCCTGGCGGCGAGTCCGCCGCCGGCGGTGTGAGCGCGTGGAGCGGCGACGCCCGATCGGGTTCTCGCCCGGCAGCGCGGCGTTCGCCGCGGCCTGGGTCGTCGGCCTCGGAATCGCCCGCCTGACCGGCTCGCCGGCCGTCGTCCTCCTGCTGGTCGCGGCGGCGGCCACGTTCGCCGGGTCGGCGATCGGCGCATGGTTCCGGCTGCGACGGGTCGTCGTCGACCGGATCGTGGCGCCGACCGTCGCCACCGTCGGCGAGGACGTCCCGGTGTCGATCATCCTGAGCGACCGGGACGTCGTGGCGGCGCCGGTGGCGTTGACGATCTCCACGCCGCACGGCGCTGCCCCGCTGGCGCGGGTCGACGGCGCCGGCGCGGGCGCCGTCACCGCGAGCATCGCCTTCCCGGCGGCCGGCGTCGTCGACGAGCTCGTCGTCGGGGTCGAGAGCGCCGGCGCCGCGGGGCTGCTGTGGTGGCGCGGGCGCGCCCGGATCGCCGTCGAGCCGATCCACGTCGCGCCGGTCGCCGCCGGCGGCCTGCTGCCGGTCGAGGCCAGTGCCCGGCGCGCCCACGATCGGCTCGATCGCGGGCACGCCGCGCGGCGCGGGCCGACGCTCGGCGACCTCGACGGCATTCGCCAGTGGCGCGACGGCGACCCCGACCACGCCGTGCACTGGCCCTCGACGATGCGCGCCGGCGAGTTGATCGTGCGCGACCGCTCGGTGACGACCGACCGGCGCTGGATCGTTCGCCTCGATCGACTCCGGCGTCGCCCCTCCGCCGACGGCGCGCCGGCGCAACCGTCCCCGGCGGCCCGCCTGCGCCAGACGCTGGAGGAGGGGCTGCGCCGCGGCCACGACGTCATCGTCGACGACGGATCCTCGGACGCGGGCGGCCGGCACGTCGTGCGGTCGGCGGACGACGCGGCCAGATGGTCGGCGCTTTGCGCCGAGGCGCCGCCACCGCCCGGGCCACGGCCGGCGCTCCATCGGCGGACCCTTCGGCTCGGGCACGGCGACGAGCCCCAGACGGTCTCCGCCCGCGCCCGCTGGCTCACCGCCGGTGCGGCGTTCGCCGCGATCGGCATGCTGACCGGCGCGCTCACGGCGGCGATGACGTCGTACGCCCTTGCCGCGGCCGGCATCGTCGCCGGCGTCCTCGTCTCGGTCCGCTACGGCGCGGCGGGTCGCGTCCGGCCCGTGTGGCTGCGGGTTGTGATCGGGGGCGCGGCGCTGACGGCGCTGGTGCTGATCGCCGCCGACGCGCAGGGCGTCGACGGGTTGCTCCGCGCGCTGCGCGGACCGTTGCCCGACCTGTTGATCGCGCTCGTCGTGATCCACGGCTTCGAGGCGACCGACCGGCGCACGGTCCGGGTCCACCTCGCCATCTCCTCGGTGGTCGTCGCCTACGCCACCGGCCTGCGCATCGACGACCGCGTCGCCTGGTGGCTCGTCGCGTGGGGCGCCCTGGTCGTGGCCGCGACACGGGCGACCGCGGGCACGGCCCGTCGATCGGCCGACCGGGCCGGCGGGGCGCGGACGCGACCGTCCGCCGTCGCCGCCGGTCGGTGGAAGGCGGCGCGCCTGACCGCGTCGTCGGCCGCGGTCGCGGCGGCGACCGTCGCGGTGCTCGGCCTCGTGCCGATCCCCGACGGGCCGGCCAACCTCGGGCTGCCGGCGCTCGCCGACGACGCGCTGGCCGTCGACTCGCCCGGCGCGCTGGCCGGACCAGACGGCTCGATCTCGCGCCCCGGCGACCGCGGGGACGGAACGCGCGGCGCGCTCGGCCAGGTGGGCGGCTACCCCGGCTTCTCCGAGACGCTCGACACCTCGATCCGCGGCGATCTCGGCGACGAGGTCGTGTTGCGCGTCAAGGCGCCCGAGCCGGCGTTCTGGCGGGGGCAGACGTTCAGCGACTTCGACGGCCGCTTCTGGACCGTGTCGCCCGACCGGGGACGACCGCAGGCCGGCCCGACGATCGAGGTTCCCCCGACGCTCGGCGACGACATGGGCGCGCCGACGTCCCGGTTCGTGCAGACGTTCCACGTCGAGGCCGACCTGCCGAACGTGGTCTTCGCCGCGTCGAGGCCCGCGGTGCTGATGTTCGAGGGCACGGTCCACACCCGGCCCGACGGTGCGCTGCGGGCCGGTTCGACGCTCGGCGCGGGATCGGTGTACACCGTCGTCTCGCGGCGCGTGGAGGTCACCGCGGACAGCTTGCGGGCGCAGGGCGACGTCGGGGAGTGGTTCGCGCAGTTCGACGATCCGCAGTCGATCGCCGCCCTCGCCCCGTACCTCGCGCTCCCCGCGTCGACGACCGAGCGCACCGTCGCGCTCGCCGGCCGGCTGCGGGCCGCCACGACATACGACACGATCCTCGCCTATGAGGGATGGCTCGCGGCGAACACGGTCTACGACATCGACGCGCCGGTGCCGGCGGACGGGACCGACGCCGTCGACGACTACCTGTTCACCGCGCGACGCGGCTTCTGCGAGCAGATCGCCTCCAGCCTCGTCGTGATGTTGCGCAGCCAGGGGGTTCCGGCGCGCCTTGCCAGCGGCTACCTCCCCGGCGAGCGGGACCGCGTGTCGGGCGTCTGGCAGGTGCGGGCCCGAGACGCCCACGCGTGGGTCGAGGTGTGGTTCCCGGGCAGCGGTTGGCAGCCATTCGACCCCACCGCCGAGGTCCCGCTGAGCGGCGACGTCGAGCAGGGCACCATCGGCGGCGACCTCGTGGCGGCGGCGATCTCGACGATCGCGGGCCGGCTCGCCGAAGGGGCGGTCGCCGGCGCGGCCTTGCTCGTCGGCTACGCGCTCCTGCGGCAGGCGCTCACCATCCGGCGCCGTCGGGCGCGTGGGCGCTGGGGGCTGTTGCAGGACCGGTTCACGACGCTCGGCAGCGCGGTCGGCGAGCCCGCCGGACCTCCCCTGACCAACCCGCTGATCGCCCGCCGGCTCGCGCTCGCCGGGCCGGGTCGGGACGGCGGCGGACAGCGGGGCGACGACGTCGCGTTCGTGGCCACCGCGCTCGACCGCGTGCGGTTCGACCCGGCGTGGACCGACGACGACGCCGAGTACGGGATCGTGCGCGACGAGATCGTGCGGCTCGAGCGGTCGGCCCGCGCGTGACGTGTGCGCGCGCCATCGCCCGCCTGCCCCGCGGCGCGGCCTGTCCGGTCAGCGCTTGGAGATCTTCGCCCGCAACGCGGCCAGCCGCTCCTCGAACCACGGCTGGCGGGTGCTCCAGAGCTGCGGGTCGAGCTCGCGCTGGACGGCCGCGGGGTGGTCGGCGACCCCGGCCATCGCCTGGATCGTGGCCTTGGCGGTGATCGCCAGCTCACGCGGGGCCGACGCGGCGCGGGCGGCGAACTCGTGGGCGACGTCGAGCAGCGCGTCGGCCGCCACCGAGCGGAACGCCAGCCCGACCCGCTCGGCCTCGGCGCCGTCGAAGACCTGGCCGAACACGACGGCCGCCATCGCCACCTGCGGGCCGGCGATCCGGCGCAGCATCCAGGTGTGCCCGCCGCCGGGGTGGATGCCGAGCTGGAGGAAGCGGGTGTCGAGCTTGGCGGTGTCGGCGACGATCCGCACGTCGCAGCCGAGCGCGAGGTTCATGCCGGCGCCGACCGCCGCCCCGTTGACCGCGGCGACCGTCGGCAGCGGGCTGCGGGCGATCCGCAGGAAACCCTCGTAGATGCCCCCCAAGCTGTCACCGGTCGCCTCGGCGAGGTTGCCCAGGTTGGCGCCGGCGCAGAATGCGGGCGGCGTTCCGGTCACGACCACCGCGCCGACCGACTCGTCGGCCTCGAAGCCCTCCATCGCCTCGATGATCTCGGCGACCATCGACGCCGTCAGGGTGTTTCGCTCGCCGGGGTTGTTGAGCGTGAGGGTTCCGACGCGGTCGGCGGTTTCGGTCAGCACGAGCGGCATGGGCCCGAGTCTGGCACGCCGGCCGCTCACCGCCGACGGCGAACGGGGGGCGGCATGGATGCGGTCGCCCCGGGAGGGACTACCCTCCGCAAGGCCCATGTTGGATCACGTGTTCACCGATGCGATCAGCGCCCTGCGTGACGCATTCGAAGCGGCCTTCCTCGAGCGGCAGGCGTTCGAGGAGCACTTTCAGGCCGACGTCCTGCTCGGCGACCTCACATGGGAGACGAGTTATGGCCTGCCCGGCGAGGGCGAGCCGCCCCGCGTCGTCGCCCACATCACCTTCGACTGGCCGGCGTGGAGCCAGGCGGCGTACCGGCAGTGGTACATCGAAGAGGAGCTCGAGCGCCGGCCGGCGATCGAGATGGAGATCGTCCTGCGCGTGCAGCGCCTGTCCGACCCCGCCGACCCCGCGATGATGTACGGCACCACCCCGGACCAGAGCCCGCTGATCGGCGACGACCGCCTGGAGCGAGCGGGCTTGACCGCCGAGATCGCCCATCCCGACCCGACGACCGGACCGGCTGACGCGTCGATCGAGTACGCGATCGAGATCACGTACGAGGGGCTCTACGAACTGGCCGAGGAGACCGTCGCCGACGGCACGAGCACGCTGCTCGACGAGCACTTCGGCGCGCTCGGCGGCTGGATCGCGTCGACGCTCGTGCGGCTGGGGGACCTCCGCCTGTCATTCCTCCCCGCCGATGAAACATGATGGTGTGATGGCCGACGATCACGTGCTACTCGACGTCTCGGACCGGATCGCGACCATCACGCTCAACCGGCCCGAGGCGCGCAACGCGCTGTCGAGCGAGATCCTGCGGCTGCTGCTCAAGCGATTGCAGGCCGCCGAGGCCGATGACGACGTCGACGTCGTCGTCCTGACCGGCGCCGACCCGGCGTTCTGCGCCGGGCTCGACCTCAAGGAACTCGGCGCCTCGGCCGAGAACCTCGGTGGTGGGAGCGGGGCCGACGGCGGTCGCAACCGCGACGGCGCGCGCGGTCCGTTTCCCAAGCTGACCAAGCCGATCATCGGGGCGATCAACGGCGTCGCGGTGACCGGCGGGTTCGAGCTGGCGCTGAACTGCGACTTCCTCGTCGCCAGCGAACGCGCCAAGTTCGGCGACACGCACGCCCGCGTCGGGGTGATGCCGGGGTGGGGCCTCACCGTGCTGCTTCCCGCCGCGATCGGTGTCCGGCGGGCGCGCGAGATGAGCTTCACCGGCAACTTCATGGGCGCCGAGGAGGCGTTCGCCTTCGGGCTGGTCAACCACGTCGTGCCCCACGACGACCTGCTGCCGGCCACCCGCCGGATCGCCGCCGACATCGTCGGCAACGACCAACAGGGCGTGCGCCAGATCCGCTCGACCTACAACCAGATCGCTCTGCACGACGACGACTGGGAGATCGAGGCCCGCGACAGCCGCGCCTGGCGGCGGACCAACTTCAAGCCGGAACGGGTCGCCGCCCGCCGCGCGCTCGTCCAGCGGCGCGGCCAACAGCAATAGGACCTCAGATGTTCGCGCCGCGCGCCCGCAGGTCGTCGCGGATCGCCTGGGCGATGTCGAGCGCGAGGATCTCGGCGCCGACCTCGTTGAGGTGGAAGCCGTCCGACGCCCGCACGTCTTTGCCCTGCCCGTCGCGCGGGTCGATCACGAACTCCGCCCATCCCCCGTCGCGCCCGGAGAACCGGGTCCACGTGTCGATGAACACGATGCCGGGCCGCTCCGCCGCCGCCGCCTTCGCCGCCTGATCCTGGATCATCATCCTGGCGGTCACGTCGGGGTTGTCGTCGTTGGGGATGCCGACCCAGATCACGGTGCGCTCGTCCTCGAGCAACAGGTCCATCACCTCGCCCGCACGGCGTTCGTACTCCTCGGTCCAGTCGGCGGTGTCGCTCTCGGGCATCCCGGTGATCGACGTCCCGTCGGGCACGGTCAGCGGCTGCCCGTCGTTGCCGCCGAACGTGACGACCACGATGTCCGGCGCGACCTCCGGCAGCAGCCGGCGCAGCTCCGACGGCCAGTCGAAGAAGTCGGGCCGGGAGAGCCCGGACGACACCTTGTAGTTGAGCTCGGTGTCGATGATCAACGTGCCGTCGAGCAGGCGCTGGAGGTAGGGGCCGAACGTGCCGGCGTCGCTGTCGCCGACGATGTACACCTCGGCCGGGTTGCTCGGCGACGGCGGGCCGCTCGTTTCGGGCGGCTCGGTCGCCGGTGGCGTGTCGGCCGCGTCGACCTGGACGGTCACGCCGGGCGGCGCCTCCGAGTTGCCGGCGGTCGCCTCGGCGTCGGATGCGGTCGCCCCGCCGGAGTCGGGCGGCGACGCGGCGGGGTCCGGCGTCGTCGCCGACGTGGGCGGGTCGCCAGCGGCGGTGCTCGAACCGTCGCCGAGGACGGCCGAGACGGCCCGCACGAACGCGTACACCAACACGACGACCAGCGCGAGCGCGCCGAGACGGCGCACCAGATAGCGCCGGCGGCTGACGGGTCGCCTCCCGGCGCCGCCGGCCGCAGCTGAGCGCCCACCGCTCGGCGGGTCGGAGGAAGACATCAGATCGACACAATACGGGCGAGTCGGCGGGGTTGACCGCCAGACGCGCTACCAGGGGGTAGCTTGTGTGGTCACAACGTGAACGGGCCGACCACGTCGGCCCACTCTACAAAGGGGAGAACATGATCAAGAGCAAGAGATTGCTTGCGCTCGGGATGGTCGCCGCGCTCGGCTTCGCCGCGTGCGGCAGCGACGACGACACCTCGTCGCCGCCAGACACCGACGGTCCCGTGGCCACCGACGCACCGACGACCGACGCCCCACCGGCGACCGACGCCCCACCGGCGACCGACGCCCCACCGGCGACCGACGCCCCACCGGCGACCGACGCCCCACCGCCTTCGGGCGACGGCTGCGCCGCACCGGGTGACGAGGTCAAGGTCGGCGTGGTGTACGACATCACCGGCCGTGGCGACCGCTCGTTCAACGACGCCGCAGGCGCCGGTCTCGACAAGGCCGTCGCCGACCTGGGCGTCGTTGCCGACGAGTCGACCCCGACGGGCGACGGCGACCGCGCCGAGCGCGTGCAGGGCCTCGTCGACGGCGGTGACGGCCTCGTCATCAACGTCGGCTTCCTCTTCGGAGACGCCGTCGCGACCGCCTCTGCCGCCAACCCGAGCACGTGCTTCGCGATCATCGACTCCGTCGTCGACGCGCCGAACGTGGCCTCGCTGGTGTTCGCCGAGGAAGAGGGCTCGTTCCTCGTCGGCGCGGCAGCGGCGCTCAAGTCCCAGTCCGGCAAGATCGGCTTCATCGGCGGCGTCGAGAACGACCTCATCAAGAAGTTCGAGGCCGGCTACGTCGCAGGCGCCAAGCAGGTCAACCCCGACATCGAGGTGCTGGTCAACTACATCACCCAGCCGCCGGACTTCGGTGGGTTCAACGACCCGGCCCGCGGCCGCGAGATCGCCAGCGCCCAGTACGCCGACGGCGCCGACATCATCTACTCGGCCGCCGGTGGTTCCGGCCTCGGCGCCTTCGAAGCTGCGGTCGACGCCGGAGCGCCCGGTGAGGTGTGGGCGATCGGTGTCGACTCCGACCAGTACAACCTGGTCTCGCCCGAGCTGCAGCCGTACATCCTGACCTCGATGCTCAAGAAGGTCGACGTCGCGACGTACGACACGATCGAGGCGTACGCCAACGGCGAGTTCGCCGCCGGCGTGCAGGTGTTCAACCTCGCCTCCGACGGCGTCGACTACTCGACGACCGGCGGGTTCGTCGACGACATCGTCGATCAGCTCGAGGAGCTCAAGGCGCAGATCATCGACGGCACGATCACGGTGCCGTCGAGCCCCTGATCCGGGCCTCCGATCCGGGCGCTGACCAGCACCGCTGACAGCACCCGGCGGGACGCTCCGACGATGCCCGTCCGGTTCGTCC
>JBFGCT010000046.1:0-24125 GCA_041581055.1 Ilumatobacteraceae bacterium
GGTCTCGTCCGCGCCCTCGAAGATCGACAGCACGCGCGCGTCGACGAACAGCCGGCTGACCGGGAACTCCTCCGCGTAGCCCATCCCGCCGTGGATCTGCATCGCCTCGCGGGTCACCCACTCGGCGGCCTTGCAGACGTAGGCCTTGACCATCGACGCCTCCATCGTGCCCTGGCCCTTGGCCATCAGCGTCGCGACGGTCAGGGAGAACTGCCGGCTGGCCTGGATGACCACGGCCATCCGCCCCAGCTTCGCCCTGGTCAGCTGGTAGTCGATGATCGCCGAGCCGAACACCGTGCGGTGTCGCGCGTAGTCGAGCGCCTGCTCGTACGCCGCCTGCATCACGCCGACGGCGCGGGCCGCGGTCTGCAGGCGGCCGTTCTCGAAGCCGGCCATCTGGTAGTAGAACCCCCGGCCCTCGCCCTCCGCCCCGCCGACGAGGTTCTCCGCCGGAACCCACCAGTCCTCGAGCGCGATCTCGTAGGAGTGCATGCCGCGGTACCCGATGGTGTCGATCGGCCGGCCCTCCATCCGGCCCGCGCGCGGCGCGCCGCCGGCGTCGACCGGATCCTGGGTGAGGACGAAGCCGTGGGCGTCGCCCCGTGGCTTGGGCACGATGAACAGCGACAGCCCGCGGTGCGTCTTGGAGGGGTCGGGGTCCGTGCGGGCGAGCAGCGTGAGCGCGTCGGCGCGGGCGCCGAACGTGCACCAGGTCTTGACGCCGTTGATGACGTAGCCGGCCGCGCCGTCCGGGCCGGTGGCCTCGGTCGCGGTGACCTTGATCCCCGCCACGTCGCTGCCGAAGTCGGGGTCGGTGACGGCGACCGCCGGCAGCACCTCGGCCGTCGCCAGCCGCGGCAGCCACGTCTGCTTCTGCTCCTCGGTGCCGCCCTTGACGAGCGCCCGGGTGAGGATCTCGGGGCGCGTGATCAGCGACCCGCCGATCCCGAGGCTGGCCTTGGACAGTTGCTCGGTCGCCGCGACCATGGCGATGTACTCCTCGTCGCCGCCCTCGCCGAAGCCGCCGTACTCGGACGGCACGCTCAGCCCGAACGCGCCGAGCTCGGCCAGCCCGGTGACGATCTCCTCGGGCACGTCGGCGTTGGTCCGGTGGACATGCTCGGCATGGGGGGCGATCACGTTTCGGGCGAAGGCCCCGAACGTGTCGGCGACCATCTCCATGTCGTCGCTGAGATGGCTCGGGCCCGGCTGGTCGGCCAGTGAGGCGAGCAACTCCGGCGCGCGGTGCCGCGCGATGAACGGGTGCGCCCCGGCGAGCGGATCGCGGTCGACGCCCCACGCGTCCTCGCGCCCGAGCACCTTGGCCGCCAGCTCGTGGAGCATGTCGGCGGCGAACGCACAGGTGATCTTCGCCTCGATCTCGCCCTTGCCGCCGTAGTCGAGCAGCGACTTGGCGGTCGCCACCGCCGAGGCGCCGTGGGCGAGGTCGTAGGCCAGGACCTGGTGCACGTCGGGGCCGCCGTCGAGCGTGGCGAGGTGACGCACGGCGCGGCCGACGACGCGGTCGGCCAGATCGATCGCGTCGGCGGCGGCTGCCAGATCGAGAGGCGGTTGGGGCGCGGTCATGAAGCGAAACAATACCGAGGGGTCGGCGCGGGGCCCGTTACGGGCGGACGTGGCACCATGTGACACGTGGCGAACATCTGCGTGTACTGCGGGTCGAGTTCCGGCAACGACCCGGCGTTCCGGAACGCGGCCGCGCAGGTCGGGGCGGCCGTCGCCGCCGAGGGTCATGCGCTGGTGTACGGCGGCGGTCACGTCGGCCTGATGGGCGTGGTGGCCGACGCCGTGCTCGCCGGCGGAGGGTCGGTGACCGGCGTGATGACCGAGCATCTCGTCGACGTCGAGGTCGCCCACGCCGGACTGACCCGACTCGAGGTCGTCCCCTCGATGCACGAGCGCAAGGCGCGGATGATCGCCCTGTCGGACGGCGTGGTCGTGCTCCCCGGCGACTTCGGCACGCTCGAAGAGACGTTCGAGGTGCTGACGTGGAACCAGCTCGGCCTCGTCGCCGCGCCGGTCGTGTTCCTCGACATCGACGGCTACTTCGCCCCGCTGTTCGAGTTCGTCCGCGGCGCGGTCGGGGCCGGATTCGTCAACGCCCGCCACGGCGACCTGGTGCAGCGGGCCGACGAGCCGCTGGCCGCCGTGCACCGGGCGGCGCGCCCGGCAGACGTGTTCACGCCCAAGTGGCGTTGACCGGAGGACCCGTCGGCGGCGCCGGCCCTGCCTGCCGGAGGTCGCCGCCCGGCTGACATGATGTGGCCCGTGAGCTCGCCGCGCACGACTGCCATCGAACCCCTCCCCGTGTCGTGAGGGTCGTGTCATGAGCGTGGTGTCGTGAGCGTCGAGACCGAGCTCGTCGCCGCGCCTCCGGCGCGGCGCAAGCTCGAATACCGCCCGTCCCTCGACGGACTGCGCGGGCTGGCGGTCGCCGGCGTCGTCGCGTTCCACCTCGAGCGCCTGCAGGGCGGGTTCCTCGGCGTCGACCTGTTCTTCACGCTGTCCGGGTACCTGATCACGCGGCTGTTGCTGCTCGAACACGAGTCGACCGGGCGCATCGCGCTCGGCGCCTTCTGGTCGCGTCGGGCCTGGCGGCTGCTCCCGGCGCTGTACCTCCTGCTCGGCGCGCTCGCCGTCTACGCCGCGCTGTTCGCCCGGCCCGACGAGCTCGACGGGATCCGCGGCCCCGGCGTGGCGTCGCTGGTGTTCATCGCCAACTGGTGGTTCATCGGGACCGGGAACGGGTACTGGGACATCTTCGCCGCGCCGTCACCGCTCGAACACGTGTGGAGCCTGGCGATCGAGCAGCAGTTCTACGTCGTCTGGCCATTGCTCGTCGCGCCGCTGCTCGTCGCGCCGGTGCTCGGCGCCGGGCGGGGCCTGAGCCGGCTGCTCGCCGTGACGGTCGCGCTCGCTGTCGCGTCGACCGTGCTGCTGGGCGCGCTCGCCGCCGACGACGTCTCGCGGGCGTACTTCGGCTCGATGGCCCGTTCGAGCTCGATCCTCGTCGGCGCCGCCCTCGCCGTCGTCGTCCACCGCGGCGACCGGTGGGTCGGCGCGTTCGCCCGGTCGCGGGTCGCGCCGTGGGCCGCTGCCGCCGCCGGCGGCCTGCTCGCGTGGTCCTGGGTCACGGTCAACGGCGCACTCGACCTCGGGTGGTATCGCGGCGGCTTCCTGCTGCACGCCGTGGCGGTCGCCGTCCTCATCGCCGTGCTCACCAACCGGCCCGAGGGCCCGGCCTCCCGGTTGCTCTCCGTCTGGCCGATCCGCGGGCTCGGCGTGGTGTCCTACGGCTTCTACCTCTGGCATTGGCCGGTGATCGTGATCCTCGACGGGGAGCGCACCGGGTTGTCGGGCGCGTCGTTGCTGTTCACCCGGCTCGCCGTCGCGATGGCCGCCACCCTCGCCTCCTACTTCCTGCTCGAGCGCCCGGCCCGCCAGGTCGTGGCGAAGCGGATGTCGGCGCTCGTCGTGTTCCCGGTCGCCGGCGTGGTCATCGCGATCGCCCTGGTCGCGTCGACGATGCCTCCCGCGGCCCGCCAGGTGGTCGGCGCGCCCCCGCCGCCTCGGCCCTCGGTCACCGCCGTCCCGGTCACCACGGCCCCGGTCGCCACGACGACGCCGACGACCGACGTCACCGAACCGCTCGGCGCCGACCTGACCGCCGAACCGGACGTCGGCGCCGACGTCCAGGCCGAGGTCCAGGCCGAGACCTTGTCGTTGCTGTCGAGCGTGCCGTCGTCCCTGCCGACCTTGCGCACCCCGACCGCCGCCGACCCGCTGCGGGTGCTCCTCGTCGGCGACTCGTACATGTACGACGCCGCGCCGGGCATCGCCGCCGCCCTGACGGCGAGTGGCGTGGTCGCCCCCAGCGAGGCGGCGCGGGTCGGCTTCGCCCTCACGGCCGACGGTTGGGAGCAGACCCTGTCGGCGCTGGTCGCCGAGCACCGGCCCGAGCTGGTCGTGGCGATGTGGGCGAGGTTCGACGCGCTGTGGCTCGAGAGCAACGCCGCCGCGGAGTACGACCGCCGCCTCGACGAGGCGATGGACATCCTGACCGCGGACGGCGCCGTCGTCGCGTTCATCGGCCTGGCCCCGTCGCTGACCGCCGGCATCGACCGGGAGCCGCTCGACCGCGAGATCAATCGGCGGTTCGAGGCGCTGCCCTCGCGCCACCCCGATCAGGTCGTCTACCTCGATCCCGACCCGATCGTCGCGCCGGACGGAGCGCCCGACCGCTGGCTCGACACTCCGGAGGGCCGGCTGCTCGTCCGCAAGGTCGACGTGAGCCACTACTGCGGCGACGGCGCGGCCCGCTTCGGCCTCGCCCTCGGCGAGCTGGCCCAGGCGGTCGCCGGGATCACGCCGGCCGAGCCCGCCGACTGGTGGGCCGGCGACTGGCGCGCCGAGGCGCGCTACGACGAACCGGCCGGCGCCTGCGCCTGACCGTCCGCGGCGCCGTCCGGCGCGGGCGATCCGCCGTTCTCGGCCGGCCGGAGGCGCGGCGCCAGCCGAGTCGCCAGCGTCACCACGCCGATCGCGGCCAAGACGACGACGCTCGGCTCGGCGACCATCCGGAACCGTTGTGTCCCGTAGCTCAGCGCCGAGGTGATGACGACGACGGCGAACGGCACGAGCAACGGCCAGAGCTCGCGACCGGCGCGTCGGCGGGCGATCGCCCCGACGGCGGCCAGCGGGGCGAGCGCCGCCCACGCCAACCACGCCGCCCACAGCCAGTTGTACTGGCGGCCTTCGAGGCTCTCGAAGAACAGGTTCGTCCGCACGTCCCACACGCCGAACGTGCGGGCGACCCGGACCGCCATCACGGCGGGCACCTCGGCGGCGTGGTCGCGCGCGTAGTCGAGGCCCGCGGCGCGGCGGGCGGCGGCCGCGGCGGTCTCGTCCAGCGGCGCGTCGACCGGGCGGACGCAATCGAGCCGCCAGCCGCCGATCTGCACGCCGCTGTAGACCGCGTCGCAGTTCGCCCCCGACAGCAGCGTGCCGCTGTTGTTGGTGAGCGGCTGGAAGTGGTCGAGCGCCACCGCGTTGCGGATCGTCCACGCGCCGAGCAGCACGAGGGTCCCCGCCGACGCGACGAGCGCCGTGCGGGCCCACGCCCGCCGGTCGCCCGGGACCCTGGTCGCCGGCACGATCAGCAGCGGCACGAGCAGGATCGCCTCGCTGCGCGTCAGCACGGCGGCGCCGGTGGCGGCGCCGGCGAGCGCCCACCACCGCAGCCGGACGTCGTCGTCGGCAGCCCGGGCGCGGACGACGCCGAGGAGGGCGGTGGAGACGAACAGCGCGTATGGCCCCTCGCTCAGCAGTGAGCCGTCGAACACGACGAGCTGCGGGTACAGCGCGGCGATCCAGGCGGCGACGGCGCCGACGGCGCGCCCCGCGACCGCGGCGCCGAGCAGCCCGACGACGACGATCGTGATCCCGCCGATCACCGCTCCGGCCAGGCGCTGCCCGGTCGGCTGGTCGACGCCGACCAGGTCGAGCGCGCCGAGCACGAGCGGGTAGGCCGGCGGGAACTCGGCGGTCGGGATCACCGAACCGTCGGCGACGAACTCGTTCGGACGGATGTAGCCATGGCCGCCGGCGATCACCCTGCCGAGCAGGTGATACGTGTGCGCGTCGCCGACCAACCCGATGCGTCCGCGCACGGCGCCGAGCACGTAGGCGAACCGCAGGGCGACGCCGACCGCCGCCGCGGCGACCGTCAGGATCCAGAATCGCCGGCTCGACATGGGGCCGAAGTCTTGCACCGCGACCGGCTGCGCCCGCGGGTTCGCCGCGGAACCGACCCGGTAACGTCGCCGGACATGCGGCAGTTGTTGGCCACCCTCGCCGCGCTGGGGGTGGTCGCGGCATCGTGCGCGAGCGGGTCGGGCGACGTCACGACGATCGAGTCCGAGCGGTCGGCGACGGCGGGGTCCAACGCCGAGCCGCCCGCCGACACCGCGGCGCCGGGCGTCCCGACGACCGACGGCTCGACGCCGAGCACCCCCGGCTCGCTCGACTGGACGCGCTGCGACGGGAACGTGCTGTTCGTGCCCCTCGAGTGCGCGACGCTGCGGGTCCCCGTCGACCACGACGACCCGGACGGCCCGCTGATCGACATCGGCCTCGTCAGGGCGCCGGCGACCGATCCGGGTGACCGCATCGGGTCGCTCGTGTTCAACCCCGGCGGCCCCGGCGGGTCGGGCATCGACTTCCTGAAGGTCGCGGTCGGGTCGATACCGAGCGAGGTGGCCGCCCGCTTCGACCTGGTCGGCTTCGACCCGCGAGGGGTCGGCGCGAGCACCGCCGTCGACTGTGACATCGAGATCGACGACAACGTGACGCTGCTCGCCGAGGGCGACGACGAGGGTTGGGCCCGCCTCGTCGAGGAGGCGATGGCGCGCACGTCGGAGTCGTGCCCGGCCGACGTGTTGGAGTTGGCCCCGCACGTGGGCACCAACAACGCCGCCCGCGACCTCGACCTGATCCGCGCCGCGCTCGGCGACGAAAGGCTGTCCTACGTCGGCTTCTCGTACGGCACCAGGCTCGGCGCGACCTATGCCGAGCTCTTCCCCGAGCGGGTCCGCGCGCTCGTGCTCGACGGGGCGGTGCGGCCGACGACCGACTTCGCGTCGCTCGATCTCGAACAGGGGGAGGGCTTCGACCGGGCGTTGGAGAATTTCGCCGCGGCGTGCGACGCCGACGAGGACTGCGTCGTGCGGGAGCTGGGGCCGACGCTCGACGTGCTCGACGGGCTCGAGGGGGAGATCGCCGCCGCCGGCGGCTTCGCCACCGGCGACCCGTCGCGGACCCTGACGCCGGGCGAGTTGGCGCTCGGGGTCGCGGCCTCGCTCTACAGCAAGGAGGCGTGGCCGTTGCTCGCCCGGGCGCTGCGCCTCGCGGCGAGCGAGGACGACGGCTCGCTGCTGCAGGCGCTCGCCGACACGTACGCCGGCCGCAACCCCGACGGAACGTACGACAACTCGACCGAGGCGAACTTCTTCATCAACTGCGCCGACGACGGCGAGCGGCCGGACGAGGCGGCGGTCCGTGCGCGCGGCGAGTCGGCGGCGGCCCGATCGAAGCACTTCGCCGAGTTCCTTCGCGCCACGACCGGTTGCATCGGCGCCCCGGCGCCGATCGATCCGCTGATCGTCGGGCCGGCGGCCGGCGCCGCGCCGATCCTCGTGATCGGCAGCACCGGCGACCCGGCCACGCCGTACGAGTGGTCGGTCGCGCTCGCCGAGTTCCTCGACTCGGGAGTGTTGTACACCGTCGAGGCCGAGGGCCACACCGCGTACACCTCGATCGACTGCGTCGAGCCCGTGGTCAACGCCTACCTGATCGACCTCACGCTCCCGGCCGAGGGCTCGTCGTGCGCCGACGACGCGACCGACTTCTTCGCGCCGGCGGGCGAGAGCGAGTTCGACCAGTTGCTGGCGCTGTTCGCCTGCCTGCGCGCGAACGGCGCCGACATCCCCGAGCTCTCGCTCAGCGACCTGCTGGCCGACCCGACCGGCGAGCAGCTCGTCGAGTTGTTCGACGTCTCCGACCCGGCGTTCCTCGACGCCGCGTTCCAGTGCGCGGACCTGCTCGACGAGCTGGCCGGCGGGTTGTGAGCGGGCCGTCTCCACAGGGCGGCGGCGTTGTCCCCAAGATGCCCACACCGAACTCACACCGTTGACCCCCTAGCTGCTCACAGGGCGCCGTCGTCATGATGGCGCCATGACTCGAACACGACGTCTCGGGGCGCGGCACCGGCGGCACGGCGCGGCGCTGGCGCCCGACCGCCGCGAGCTCGAGGCCGCGGGTTGGCGCACGACGCTCGACTACCGGGAGAACCATGTCAGGGCGCGAGACGGACGTCTGCGGCAGCTGCACGTCGTCTGGCACGCGGTCGCCGAGCGGGACCGGCCCGCGGACGATCGACCGAACGTGGTCTCCGCGTCGGCCTCCTCGGTCGAGATGGTCTGGTCGCGGCTGCGGGCGAAGGCCGACCTGGCCGCCCTCGAGGGGCGGCCTTCCCGCCCGCGGGCGCCGGTGGACGTCGCCTGAGCAGCCGGTTCGCGGCGGCTTGACAGAAACCTGAAGTTTTCGCCGCGATGACGTTGACAGCGCTGTAATTACACTGCTGTAATGGGCCGCCCGGACACCAGATGTCGTGTCCGAACCGGGGAACGGCCACCGGATCACACCAGATCTGGTGGTCGGCACGCATCGAAGCGGGCAAGCAATCCAATGACGACAATCGCTGGGAGCGACTGATGACACTGATCGACGACGACGTAGCGGCCATTCAGGCGGACTCCGGCGAGCGGAGCGCGAACGACGTCGCCAAGCTGAGGAGTACCGACGACGGCGCCCTGCCGGCGGCCGGGGCCTCGGACCCGACCGCGGGAGGCGCCGCGGTGATGAGGGTGAAGAAGCGCAACGGGTCGCTCGAGCCGGTCGACCTCAACAAGATCGTCAACGCGATCGCGAGGGCGTCCGAGGGCCTGCTCGGGGTCGACCCGATGCGGGTCGCCACCCGGACGATCTCCGCGCTCGCCGACGGCGCGAGCACGCGCGAGCTCGACGACCTGTCGATCCGCACCGCGGCGGGGTTGATCGTCGAGGAGCCGAACTACTCCAAGCTCGCCTCCCGCCTGCTGGCGACCGTGATCGACAAAGAGGTCCGCAACCAGAACATCCCGTGGTTCTCCGAGTCGATCAAGGCCGGCCACGCCGAGGGGCTGGTCGCGCCGCAGGTGCTCGAGTTCGTCGAGGCCAACGCGCCCGCGCTCAACGCGGCGATCAACTCCGACCGCGACCGGCAGTTCGAGTTCTTCGGCCTGCGCACCGTCTACGACCGCTACCTGCTCCGCCACCCGCAACGGCGCGACGTCATCGAGACGCCGCAGTACTTCTTCCTGCGCGTCGCCTGCGGCCTGTCGACCGACGTCGACGAGGCGGTCGCCTTCTACGACCTGATGTCGTCGCTGGCGTACCTGCCGTCGAGCCCGACGCTGTTCAACTCGGGCACGACGCACAGCCAGATGTCGAGCTGCTACCTGCTCGACTCCCCCGTCGACAGCCTCGAGGGGATCTACAAGCGGTACACCGACATCGCCAAGCTCTCCAAGTTCGCCGGCGGCATCGGCGTCGCCTGGCACCGCGTCCGCTCCAAGGGCAGCCTGATCACCGGCACGAACGGGCTGTCCAACGGCATCGTCCCGTGGCTGCGCACGCTCGACTCGTCGGTCGCCGCGGTCAACCAGGGAGGGCGCCGGAAGGGCGCCGCCTGCGTCTACCTCGAGTCGTGGCACGCCGATATCGAGGACTTCCTCGAACTGCGTGACAACACCGGCGACCACGCCCGCCGGACCCACAACCTGAACATCGCCAACTGGGTGCCCGACCTGTTCATGGAGCGCGTCGAGAAGGATTGGCAGTGGTCGCTGTTCGACCCGAAGAAGGTGCCGGCGCTCACCGACCTCTACGGCGATGACTTCGCCCGCGAGTACCAGCGGGCCGAGGAGCAGGGGCTCTACGAGAAGCAGGTTCCCGCCCGCCAGCTCTACTCGCGGATGATGCGCACGCTGGCCCAGACCGGCAACGGCTGGATGACGTTCAAGGACGCCTCCAACCTGAAGTGCAACCAGACCGGCCAGGTCAACGACGACGGCAGCCCGCGGGTGGTGCACCTGTCGAACCTGTGCACCGAGATCCTCGAGATCACCGACCAGCAGAACACCGCGGTGTGCAACCTCGGGTCGCTGAACCTCGGCGCCTTCGTCGACGGCGCCGGCGAGTTCGACTTCGCCAAGCTCGGCCGGGTCGTGCGCCAGGTCGTGCCGTTCCTCGACCGGGTCATCGACATCAACTACTACCCGACGCCGGAGGCCGAGCACTCCAACCACGTGTGGCGCCCGGTGGGGCTCGGCATGATGGGCCTCCAGGACGTGTTCTTCAAGCAGGGCCTGGCGTTCGACTCGCCGGCGGCGCAGGAGCTGTCGAGGCGGATCAGCGCCCACATCTACTTCCACGCCCTGTGGGCGTCGACCGACCTCGCCGAGCGCAACGGCCCGCACGAGGCCTACGCCAGCACGCGGGCGGCGTCCGGCGAGCTGCAGTTCGACCTGTGGGGCGCCGAGCCGCCGGCCGAGCTCGACTGGGAGGCGCTGCGCGGCCGGATCGGTGGGCACGGGCTGCGCAACAGCCTGCTGATCGCCATCGCCCCGACCGCCACGATCGCCTCGATCGTCGGTTGCTACGAGTGCATCGAGCCGCAGATCTCCAACCTGTTCAAGCGCGAGACGCTGTCGGGCGAGTTCATGCAGATCAACCGCTACCTGGTGCGCGAGCTGCAGTCGCGCGGCCTGTGGGACGAGCGGATGATCTCCGACATCAAGAAGTCCGAGGGGTCGGTGCACGACGTCGAGCGCATCCCGGCCGAGCTGCGCGAGGTCTACCGCACGGCGTGGGAGATCCCGCAGCGGGCGCTGATCGACATGGCCGCCGACCGCGGCGCGTTCATCGACCAGAGCCAGTCGCTCAACCTGTTCATCGAGACGCCGACGATCGGCAAGCTCTCCTCGATGTACCTCCACGCGTGGAAGCGGGGCCTCAAGACGACGTACTACCTGCGCAGCCGGGCGGCGACGAAGATCAACAAGGCGACCGTCGCCTCCGGCGGCGGTGGACCGGCGCCCGACCCCGGTGGCGGCGCGCCCGAACCCGAGCGCAAGGCGTTCACCGACGACGAGGCTGTCGCCTGCAGCCTCGAGAATCCCGAGACCTGCGAGGCGTGCGACTGATGGCGCTCATCGACCCGATCACCGTCCCCGAGTCCCACGAGCCGCACACGACCCAGGTCCCGGAGGGCTTCCACGGCCTCGACGCCGACGCCCCGGTCGACGCGCCGCTCGCCCGCCCGGCGAACATCCTCGAACCCGGCTTCGACCTGACGCTGCGGCCGATGCGCTACCCGGTGTTCTACGACATGTACCGCGACGCGATCAAGAACACGTGGACGGTCGACGAGATCGACTTCTCCGACGACCTCGTCGACCTCGACCGCAAGCTGATGCCGGCCGAGAAGCACCTCGTGTCGCGGCTCGTCGCGTTCTTCGCCACCGGCGACTCGATCGTCTCCAACAACCTCGTGCTCAACCTGTACCAGCACGTGAACTCGCCCGAGGCGCGGATGTACCTGTCGCGCCAGCTGTACGAGGAGGCGCTGCACGTCCAGTTCTACCTGACGCTGCTCGACAACTACATCCCCGACCTGGGAGAGCGCGAGGCGGCGTTCGCGGCGATCAACAACATCCCCTCGATCAAGTCCAAGGCCGAGTTCTGCTTCAAGTGGATGGACTCGATCGAGTCGCTCGACCGGCTCGAAACGCCCGAGCACCGCAAGCGGTTCCTGCTCAACCTGATCTGTTTCGCCACCTGCATCGAGGGGCTGTTCTTCTTCGCCGCGTTCGCGTACGTGTACTTCCTGCGGTCCAAGGGCCTGCTCAACGGGCTCGCCGACGGCACGAACTGGGTGTTCCGCGACGAGTCGTGCCACATGAACTTCGCGCTCGAGGTCGTCGCCACGGTGCGCGTCGAGGAGCCCGAGCTGTTCGACGAGCAGCTCGAGGCCGACATCCGCGAGATGTTGCGCGACGCCATCGACTGCGAGACCGAGTTCGCCGCCGACGTCCTCGGCGAGGGCGTCCCCGGCATGAGCCTCGCCGACACCAGGACGTACCTCGAGTACGTCGCCGACATCCGGCTCGCGCAGTTGGGCTACACCACCGAGTACCACGCGAAGAACCCGTTCTCGTTCATGGAGCTGCAGGACGTGCAGGGGCTGTCGAACTTCTTCGAGCGCACGGTGTCGAGCTACCAGACCGGCATCGAGGGCGACGTCTCCTTCGACGAGGACTTCTGACCGGCGGCGGCGGACGTCTGACCCGGTGGGGGTTGACTTCTGACCGGCGGCGCGGACTTCTGACCCGGTGCGGGTTGACCGGCGGCGCGAAGATGGCGCGGTGACGCCGATCCGACCGACCGTCGTGCTGCGCGACGTCAGCTTGCGCGACGGGTTGCAGGACGAGGCGCCGATCCCGACCGAGGTCAAGCTGGCGCTGTTCGAAGCGCTGGTCGCGGCCGGCGTGCGGGAGCTCGAGCTGACGAGCTTCGTCCGGCCGGACCGGGTGCCGGCGATGGCCGACGCCGACCGGATGTGTGCGGCGACCGCCGATTCCGACGTCGTGCGGTGGGGCCTGGTGCTCAACCGCCGCGGCGTCGAGCGGGCACTCGCCGCCGGCCTGACGCACCTGCAGTACGTCGTGTCGGTGAGCGAGACGCACAGCCGGGAGAACGCGGGCGCCGGCACCGAGGACGCGATCGCCGCGTTCGAGGCGGTGGCCGAGCCGGCGTTGTCCGCCGGCGCCGTGGTCGAGATGACGCTGTCGACCGCCTTCGGCTGCCCGTACGAGCAGCGGATCGCGCCGGCGCGCGTCGTCGACGTGGCCCGCCGGGTGGCCGCCGCCGGGGCCTCGTCGATCGGCCTCGCCGACACGATCGGCGTGGCGATCCCCGCCGAGGTCGCCCGGCTGGTCGATCTGGTGTCCGCCGCCGTCGAGGTGCCCGTCGGCGTCCACCTCCACGACACGCGCGGCCTCGCCATGGCCAACGCGCTCACCGCCCTCGACCACGGCGTGGCCCGCTTCGACGCCAGCGTCGGCGGCCTGGGCGGCTGCCCGTTCGCCCCCGGGGCCAGCGGGAACCTGCCGATCGAGGATCTCGCGCACGCGCTCGGCGAGATGGGCGTGGAGACCGGTTGCTCGGTGCCCGGCCTCGTCGGGGCCGCGGCGGTGGCCTGTGCCGCCGTCGGCCGTCCGGTGGCGAGCCACGTCGGCGTCGCCGGCCCCCGCTTCCCGCCGACGCCCTGACGCCGCCCGAAACCGTCGTTTGCGTCGCGATTCTGGTGGGGGGGTCGGCTCACAATCGCGACGCAAGCGGGTTGGGGCGGGGTGGGGGCCGATACCGTGGCCGTGATGGAACCAGCGGGTGCCGGTTGGCTGACGAGCACCCGCGTGGCGATCGTCGCGGGCAAGGGCGGGGTCGGATCCTCGACGGTCGCCGCGGCGTACGCGCTGGCCGTCGCGCGACAGGGCGCCGACGTGTTGTTCATCGCCGTCGATGGCCGGCCCGGGATGGGGCCGCTGCTCGGCGGCGACGAGCTCGGCGACCGCGACCAGGTGCTGCAGCGCCTCGACGGCGGCGGCCAGGTGCGCGGTCGGACGATCCCCGCCGAGCAGGCGTTCAGCGACTATCTGGAGCTGAAGGGCGTCGGCGGTTTGCTCCGACGGGCGGCGACCTCGGCGTCGCTGCCGATGATCGCCGCCGCCACGCCCGGACTCGAGCACCTGCTCGTGCTCGGGATGATCAAGCAGCTGGAGAAGGACGGCGCGGCCGACCTGATCGTGGTCGACGCGCCGCCGGCCGGCCACGCCGCCCCGTTCCTGCGTTCGGCCCGCGGGCTGTCCGACGTCGTCAAATCCGGTCCGGTCACCGAGCAGGCCGAGGAGGTGAGCGAGATGCTCGCCGACCCCCGCCGGTCGCAGGTGATGCTCGTGACCCTCCCCGAGGAGACCCCGGTCAACGAGGTCGTCGAGCTGGCGGCCGACCTCGGCGACGGTGTCGGGATGACCTTCCTGCCGCTGGTGGTCAACGCCTGCTGGGCCGACCGGCCCGGGCTGGCGAAGACGCCGGCGATGGCCGCCCGCTCGCACAAGACCAAGCTCACCGGGGAGGCGAAGGAAGCCCTCGAGTCGGCCGCCGGCTTCGGACGGGTGCGGCTCGAGCAGCAGCGGCGCCAACTCGACCGGCTGCGCGCTGCGCTCGACCTGCCGATCATCCAACTGCCGCGGCTGACGACGACCGAACTCGGACCCGACGACCTGCCCGATCTGGCCGCGGCGTTGGCCGGAGCCGAGCTGTGAACCGCTCGAGCGCAGTCGAGTCGCCGGCCCTCCACGACGCGATCCTCGGCGCCGACCTCCTCGTCACCTGCGGCCCCGGCGGCGTCGGCAAGACCACGACGGCGGCGGCCCTCGGCGTGGCGGCGGCCCGCAGTGGCCGCCGGGTCGTCGTCGTCACCGTCGATCCGGCCCGCCGGCTGGCCGACGCGCTCGGGCTCGAGCAGGGAGCGGCGGCGAACGACCCGCACCTGGTCAAGGGCGTCACCAAGCGGGCCAGTGACGGCGCGCTCTGGGCCCTGATGCTCGACGCGGAGACGACGTTCGACCGGCTCGTGCACGAGCAGGCGGGGAGCGAGCGGCAGGCCGAGGCGGTGCTCAACAACCCGGTGTACCGGGCGATCTCCGGCTCGCTGGCCGGGGCGCAGGAGTACATGGCGATCGAGCGGTTGCACCAGTTGCACACGAGCGGCGAGTGGGATCTGGTGATCGTCGACACCCCGCCGTCGCGGCACGCGATCGACCTGCTCGAGGCCCCTGACCGGCTGGTGCGCTTCCTGTCCCACCCCGTGTACCGGACGCTGACGATGGGTCAACGGGCGTTCGCCAGGGTGACCAACGCCGCCGCCGGCGCGTTCCTCTGGGCGGTGAAGCGGCTCGCCGGCCCGCAGATCGTGGAGGACACGATCGAGTTCTTCCGCTCGCTGGCCAACATCGAGGGCGGGCTGCGCCATCGGGCCAAGGAGGTCTCCGAGCTGTTGCACTCCGACGCGGCGACGTTCGTCGTCGTGTGCAGCCCGCGGGCGGAGGCGATGAGCGAGGCCGAGCACCTCGTCGAGGCCCTCGGCGAGGGTGGGTACCCGTTCGGCGGCGTCGTCGTCAATCTGATCCACCCGCTTCCCGCGGCGCTCACCGTCGCCGACGAGGCCGCGCTGGCCGATCTCGCCGACGGCCCGCTGGCCGACCACGTCGACTGGCACGGCGAGCTGACCGAGCTGGCCGAGGCCGAGCGCCAGGAGCTCGAGGTGTTGCGCTCGATGGCGGGCGACGTGCCGTTCGTCGAGCTGCCGCTGCTCGACGTCGACATCCACGACGTGCCGGGACTGGCCGGGCTCGCCGAGCGGCTGCTCGGGCGGGTTCCGGTCGGGCGCTAGCGTCCTGCGCCGATGACGACCGCGGCGCTGACGGCGCACATCGACGGCCTCTTCGGCCGCCCGCCCGCCGAGGGCCTGTCGCTGGCGCTGGTCGTGCAGCGGGGCGGCCAGGTGCTCGCCGAGCGATACGGCGTCCAGCCGGCGAACGACTTCGGACCGGCGACCGAGGTCGGCCCCGACACCGCGCTGATCTCGTGGAGCATGGCGAAGTCGATCACCCACGCCGCCGTGGGGCTGCTCGTCGCCGACGGACTGGTCGACGTCGGCGCCCCAGCGCCCGTGCCGGAGTGGGCCGGCACGCCCAAGGAGGCGATCAAGCTGCTCGACCTGCTGGAGATGCGGGCGGGGCTGCACTTCGTCGAGGACTACGTCGACGGGGAGACCTCAAACTGCATCGAGATGCTGTTCGGCGACAGCGGCCCGAGCCACGCCGCGTACGCGGCGCGCCAACCGCTGGTCGCCCCGCCCGGGACCCGCTGGAGCTACTCGTCGGGGACGACGAACATCATCTGCCGGATCCTCGGTGACGTCGTGTCCGGCGGGCCGGGCGGGCCACCCGACGAGCGGTCGGCGGCGATGACCGACTTCCTCCAGCGGCGGCTGTTCGGCCCCGCCGGCATGGCGTCGGCGACCCCCAAGTTCGACGGCGCGGGCGACTTCGTCGGCTCCTCGTTCGTCTTCGCCACCGCCCGCGACTTCGCCCGGTTCGGCGAGGTGTACCGCCGCGACGGGGTCGCGGCCGGCGGCGGGCGGTTGCTACCGGCCGGCTGGGCTGAGCACGGGGGGCGGCAGGTCGCCACCGACCCGGAGACCGGGTTCGGCTACGGCCGGCATTGGTGGAGGTGGCCACGGTTGCCCGACGTCATGGCGTGTCACGGCTACGAGGGCCAGTTCACGCTCGTCGTTCCCGGGCGCGAGCTCGTGGTCGTCCACCTCGGCAAGACGCCCGTCGAGGCCTCTCCCGCGTTGGTCGAGCGCCTCGTCGAGCTCGTGGACGCCTGCTGAGGCGCGGTCGGGCGCCCCGGCGCCGGCCGGCGGCAGCAGCGGTGGGCGAGATACGTGGCGCCGACGACGATCACGACGTCGCCGACGCTGAACACGTTGGCCAGCGGCCAGCCGGCCGGCACCGCGAACACGTCGCCGAGGAACGCCAGCCTGGCGCCGTCGACGACGTTGGAGTTCTCGAACGTCGACTCGGGCACCGGGGGGTGTCCGGCCCGCGCCCACGCCGCGGCGCTCGCCGGCATCACGCCGCCGTTCGCCGCGATCGCCGCGCCGTTGCACGCCGCGCCGGCCGCGACGATCAGGGTGCCCGGAACGCGGCGGTTGAGCCAGAGGAAGGCGAACGCCATCGCGTATGTGCCCAGGTGCACCACTTGGCTGGCGACCTCCGGCACGCTCGATCCGACCACTTCGAAGATGACCGTCTGGACGACGATCGCCGCCCACACGATCCAGAGATGGCGGAGGTCGAGCTCGGCCAGCCTCCGCAGCCGGCCACCGGTGAGCGCGACGCTGAGCAGCCCGAGCAGCGTTGCGACGACGACGATCACGAGGCCGCCAGGCGGGCCGGCGCGACCCGGGTGCCGAGCCGGGCCTCGGCGAGGACGACGTCGGCGAGCGATCGCGTGGTGGGTTCGGCCGGGTCGCCCATGCGCGGGACCTCGGCGCGGATCTCGCCGAGCCGGAGCTCGCTCGGCGGCACCGGCCGCGAGAAGAGAAAGCCCTGGGCGACGTCGCATCCGGCGTCGCGGAGGGCGGCCAGCGTCGGCTCCTTCTCCACGCCCTCGGCCACGACGGCCAGCCCGAGGTCGTGGGCCAGGTCGATGATCGCGCCGACGATGCGCCGATCCCGGTCGTTGGTCGCCATCCCGGAGATGAACGACCGGTCCACCTTGATCCGGTCGACCGCGACGTCGCGCAGCGTGGCGAACGACGAGTAGCCGGTCCCGAAGTCGTCGATCGAGACGCGCACGCCGTGGGAGCGGAGCGCGTCGATCGCGACGGCGGTGCGCTCCGGCTCCTGCGCGATCGCGCTCTCGGTGATCTCGAGCTCGAGGCGATGGGGCGGGAAGCCGGATTCGTCGAGCAGCGCGACGACCTCCGACGCGAAGTGCCGGTCCTCGAGGTTCCGGGCCGACACGTTCACCGCGACCACGATGTCGTCGCCGAGCTCGCTCACGTCGGCGATCGCCCGCCGGATGACCAGGTTGGTCAGCGGGCCGATGAGGTCGGTCTGCTCGGCGAGCTTCACGAAGTCGATCGGCTGGATGCGGCCGAGGCTCGGGTGCTCCCAGCGGATCAACGACTCGACGGCCGTGATCGCGCCGGAGACCACGTCGACCTGCGGCTGGTACTCGACGACGATCTCGTCGTTCTCGATCGCCGCCGAGAGGTCGCCGAGGAGCGTGATGCGACCGTGCTCCCGAGTCGTGCCGAACTGCTCGTAGAACTCGACGCACGAGCGGTAGCGCTTCGCCCGGTACATCGCGATGTCGGCGGCGTGGAGCAGCTCGCTGGGGGAGTTCCCGTGCTCCGGGGAGACGGCCACGCCGATGCTCGTCCCGGTCGACAACGGGAACCCGTCGACGATGAGCGGCTCGGCGAGCGAGCGGTGGAGCCGCTCGGTGATCGCGCGGCAGACGTTCGGCGCCGAGTCGGGGAGCAGGATGGCGAACTCGTCGCCGCCGAGACGGGCGACGACGGCCGACGGGGGCAGCGACGAGACGATCCGCTGGGCGAACGCCCGCAGCACGGCGTCGCCGGTCTGGTGGCCGAGCCGGTCGTTGATCTCCTTGAACCGGTCGAGGTCGAGGATCAGGACCGCTCCCTCGACCGGGGCGGGCTGCGACGTGAAGTCGCTCAGCTCGTTGTTGAACGCCCGACGGTTCAGGACGTGGGTCAGCGCGTCGTGGTTGGCCTCGTGCGCCCGCTGCAGCGCCTGCCGCGCTGTCTGGTACACGAGGAACGTGGCGGTTCCGATCAACGGCAGCATCAGCATGGAGTACTGCAGGCTGATGACCAGGATCGGCGCCAACGCCAGCATCGCCGCGTCCGCCGACATCGTGAGCGCGAAGCCCTCGCGCATCATCATGACGAATCGCTTGCCCTCGAGGAGCGACAGCAGGTAGCAGATGACGATCCCGTTGGTGACGAACACCAGGGTGCCGCTGAGGATCATCGCCGCGCCCCAGGTGAACGGCATCGTCCGCCCGTCGAACAGCGGGCCCTCGATGCCGGCGGCGAAGAGCACGAGTCCGCCGACGGCGAGCGACAGCGAGACCTGGGCGGTGTTGAAGACGATCTTGCGGAAGTCCTTGCGCGCCGTGATCTCCGCGGCCGTCGTGGCGATCGCCATCGCCGCGATCGCCCCGGTCGGGGTGCCGAGCAGCATCAGCGCGAACGAGAACGCCCAGCTCGGCGTGACGACGCCGCCGTTCCCGAATCGCAGCCAGATCGTCGTGCGACACTCGGTGATGACGAGCAGCGCGGAGATGACGCCGAAGACGATCCAGTCGACGCCGTCGTGGTTGCGGCCGAACTCGACCAGCACGACGAGGGCCACGCTGAGCGCGGCGAGGACGGCGATCAACGCGATGTAGCGATCGAGGACGCGGTCGAGCGCGCCGTCGTCGAGCTCGACAGCGGGCGCGGCGGCCGCTCCGGCCGTCCCCGCCGTCTCGATTTTCGGTTCCTCGGTCATTGCCGTGAGGTGACCGCACCCATCGATGGCCGACTGGCGCCGGCCATCGACTGGGGCGCTCCGATCAGGAGATCAGTGCCACTTCTTCGGTGCGCCGGTGGCGGCGATCAACGCCACAACCGTCGCGGCCGCCGCGGCGGCGCGATACGCCGGTGGGGCCACGCGCCACTTGATGGATGCCTTGAGGTTGGTCATCGGCTTTCTCCTTCTGCCCGCTCGCGCGGGCCATCACGCTCGACGCACGCCGAGATCGACGTCCGCCACACCATTGCGGTGCTTGACATTCATCGGAAGTTTCGTCCGACGGGATGACTCAAGCTGCCCGCAAGACTTCGTCTGGATCTGGGCGCTCCGCGTTCGTCGCGCCATTGGCCGCGCAGGCCGCCCAAACCTTGGTAGGAAGTTGGGGTGACAGACGGGGCTCATGGCGCCTTCGACGAGACCGAGGAGATGAAACGCGGTCCGCTGCCGACCGGCGAGCTCCCCGAACTCGTACGCACGGCGCCGGCCCGCAAACGGCGCATCCGCCCGATCCGGCTCACCGTGAAGACGTTCTTCCTCGTCGCCGTCGCGTACTTCCTGCTCCCGGGGGTCGTCAGCGGCTTCCGCAAGGCCGCCGACGCGATCCGCGACGTCAACCCGCTGTTGATCCTGCTCGGTTTCGCACTCCAGATCGTGGCGCTGTTCTTCTACTCGCTGCTCACGCGGGCGGCGCTCGGGTCGGTCGGCGACTCGCTGTCGGCGATGCGCCTGTACCGGATCCAGCTGAGCACCAAGGCGCTGTCGAACATCGTGCCCGGCGGGAACGCCGCCGGGTCGGCCCTGGGGTACCGATTGCTGACGCTGTCGGGCATCAGCGGCCCGCACGCCGGGTTCGCGCTGGCGACGGCCGGCATCGGCTCGGCCGTGGTCCTCAACGTGATCTTCTGGACCGGACTGATCGTGTCGATCCCGATCCGCGGGGTCAACCCGGGATACGGCGCGGCCGCGCTGGTCGGCGTCATCATCATCGGCATCGCCGCCGGGCTGGTCTTCGGCATCATGGAGGGCCAGGGCCGGGCGGAACGGGTCGTCCGTTGGGTCGCCCGCAAGTTCAACGTCGACGAGGAGAAGTTCGCCGCCGCGTTGCGCTCGATCGGCGAGCGTCTCGAAGAGCTCGCCAGCAACCGTCAGCTGCTCCGGCGCGTCGTGTTCTGGGCGTCGGCGAACTGGCTCGTCGACGCGCTGTCGCTCTGGGTCTTCATCAGGGCCTTCGGCGAGGTGCTCGACCCCGACGCGTTGATCGTCGCGTTCGGCCTGGCGAACATCCTCGCCGCGCTGCCGATCCTGCCCGGCGGCCTCGGCGTGGTCGAGGGAACGTACGTGACCGCGCTCGTCGGCTTCAGCATGCCGCGCAGCGTCGCCGTCACGGCCACCGCCGCCTACCGGTCGGCGCAATACCTGTTCCCGATCTTCCTCGGCGCGTTGGCGTACGCCTCGCTGCGGGTCGGCCCGTGGAGCATCGAGAAGCGCGACCGCCTGGGCCGGCTGCGCGAGCTCGCCCGCACCGAGACCGAGCGCGGCGAGTCCAAGCTCGACTTCGCGCTGCGCTTCGACCCGCACGCCCACGCCCCGGGCGCCGACGGGCCCGACGCCGCGGCCGAGAACCCGTCGCCCGTCGTCACCGAACCCGATCCGCCGTCGGGCGCCGCCGCCGAGGGCGACGACCGCGCCGACTGAGCATTGGCTCGCCCGTCGCGGCGCGGATACGTTCGCGGCCATGACGACCCACGAGCGACCCTTCGGGCGGTGCCTGGAGGACTTCACGCCCGGCGACGTCCTGCGCCACTGGCCCGGCAAGACGATCACCGAGTACGACGACCACCTGTTCTGCATGATCACGATGAACCACCACCCGCTGCACACCAACGACTGGTTCGCGGCCGAATCGGTGCAGGGGCGCAACGTCGTCGTCGGCAACCTCGTGTACAGCCTCGTGCTCGGCATGAGCGTGCCGGACGTGTCCGGGGCGGCGATCGCCAACCTCGAGGTCGAGACGCTCCAACACAAGTTCCCGACGTTCCACGGCGACACGATCCACGCCGAGACCCGGGTGCTCGACGTCAAGGAGTCGAGGTCGAAGCCCGACCGCGGCGTCGTGACCGTCGAGACGAAGGGCTTCAACCAGGAGGCTCAGGAGGTCTGCTACTTCCGTCGCAAGGTGCTGGTCTGGAAGCGCGACCACGCGCCCGAGCGGCGGCGTCCGTACGACGGCGCCGACGTCTGGGCCGACTGACCCGTCTCGTGCGCCGATGACATGATCGACGCGGGGGCGGTGCTGGCGTGGGGCGCGCCGCGACTCCGGGACCTGCCGTGGCGCAGGACGCGCGCCCCGTGGGGCATCCTCGTCGCCGAGGTCATGCTCCAGCAGACCCAGGCGCAACGCGTGATCCCGAAGTGGGAGCGGTTCGTCGCCGACTACCCGACGCCGGCCGACTGTGCTGCCGCGCCGCTCGGCGACGTGCTCCGTCTCTGGCAGGGGCTCGGCTACCCGCGCCGGGCGCGGAGTCTGCACCGTGCGGCACACGCCGTCGTCGAACGCCACGACGGCGTCCTGCCCGCCGACCTCGACGCGCTCCTGGCCCTCCCGGGGGTCGGGCCGTACACCGCGCGGGCGGTGCTGGCGTTCGCGTTCGAGCGCGACGTCGCCGTCGTCGACACGAACATCGCCCGGGTGCTGGCGCGTGCGTCCGGCGAGCGGCTCACACCCAGTCGAGCGCAGGCCGCCGCCGACGACCTCGTTCCCGATGGCGACGGATGGCTCTGGAATCAGGTGTTCATGGACCTCGGCGCGGTGCTGTGCCGTCCATCGCCGCGCTGCGCGGAGTGTCCCGTGGCGCCGACGTGTGTCTGGCACATGTCCGGGCGTCCGGCGCCGGACCCGGCGACCGGGTCGGCGGGGGTGAGCACGAGGCAGGCCCCGTACGAGGGGAGTGCACGACAAGCCCGGGGGGCTGTGCTGCGGGCGCTCGGGGCGGGCGAGCTCGAGGCGCAGCGGTTCGACGAGCAGGTCGTCGCCGGTCTCGTCGCCGATGGCCTCGTCGTCGTCGAGGGCCGGATCGCCCGCCTTCCCGACTCGTCAGAGGCGGCGACCGACCGGCGTTCGGCGCCTTGAGGCGGTCAGGACTCCGCGGCGTGCCTCCGTCGACGTCAGCGCCTGCCAGTATCGGGCGATGAGGTTCGTCGTCGCTGGCGCCGGTGCGATCGGCGGGGTTGTCGGCGGGCGGCTCGCGGAGTTCGGCCACGACGTCGCGCTCATCGCGCGCGGCGCTCATGCGCACGCGATGCGCCGCGACGGGCTCGCGCTCCACAGCCCGTCGGGGACCTCGGTCGTCCGCCCCCCGGTGCATTCGCCCGGACCCTCGTCAGGGCGAGCGCGGGCCCAGGGCGATTGGACGACGCGGCGCTCCTCGCCACGCTGTCCTCGCCGTGACGCCGCTCGACGCGCCGTCGATTATCGGCGGGCGGCGGTCGGCGCGTACCGTTTCGGCGTGCGCCCTCCCAAGGACTTCTTCCGGCCGCTGGCGGTCGGGGCGCCCGAACCCGTCCGTGAGATCCCGTTCCGGCCGAGTCGGGTCATCCACTTCTTCCCGTCCTCGAACGAGAAGATGCGGGCCAAGGTCCCCGAGATCGCCCCGACGGTCGACATCTTGCTGGCCAACCTCGAAGACGGCGTCCGGGCCGACCACAAGGAGGCGGCCCGCGCCGGGCTGATCGAGGTGGCGCGCGCGGCCGACTTCGGCGACACCCAGTTCTGGACCCGCGTCAACAGCCTCGACTCGCCGTGGGGGCTCGACGACCTGACCGCGGCGGTGCTCGAGGCCGGCGACGCCCTCGACGTGGTCATGGTCCCCAAGGTCGAGGGGCCGGAGGACATCCACTACGTCGACCGGCTGCTCGCCCAGCTCGAGGCCAAGGCCGGGCTCGATCACCCGCTGCTCGTCCACGCCATCCTCGAGACGGCGCGCGGCGTGGCCAACGTCGAGGCGATCTGCGGCGCGTCGCCGCGGATGCAGGGGCTGTCGCTCGGGCCGGCCGACCTCGCCGCCAACCGCCGGATGAAGACGACCCGCGTCGGCGGCGGCCACCCCGGGTACCTCGTGCGCGAGGACCCGACCGAGACCGACGCGGACGGGAACCCCGTCCTCGATGCCGACACCCGCGCCACCGCCCAGCAGGACCTGTGGCACTACACGATCGCGCGCATGGTCGACGCCTGCGTGACCGCGGGCATCCTCCCCTACTACGGACCGTTCGGCGACATCTCCGACGGCGTCGGTTGCGAGGACCAGTTCCGCAACGCCTACCTGCTCGGTTGTGTCGGCGCCTGGTCGCTCCATCCGAGCCAGATCGCGATCGCGAAACGTGTGTTCTCGCCATCTGCTGATGCGGTTCGGCATGCCCGGCGCGTCGTCGAGGCGATGGGAGACGGCACCGGGGCGATCATGCTCGACGGCAAGATGGAGGACGACGCTTCCTGCAAGCAGTGCCAGGTCGTGCTGTCGCTCGCTCACGAGCTCGCGGCCCGCGACCCCGAGCTCGCCGCCCTGTACGGGATGGAGGGCTGACGATGTCGCACGATCACCTCCGGCCGCGGCGCTCGGTGCTCTACATGCCGTCGTCGAACGAGCGGGCCCTCGAGAAGGCTTCGAGCATCCCGTGTGACGCCCTGATCCTCGATCTGGAGGACGCCGTCGCACCCGACGCCAAGGAGCAGGCGCGCGCCAACGCTGTAGCGGCCGCGGGTTCGGGTGCGTACGCGCCCCGCGAGGTGACGATCCGCTGTAACGGTCTCGACACGCCGTGGGGTGTCGACGATCTCGAGGCCGCTGCGACGTCCGGCGCCGACGCGGTCGTCATCCCCAAGGTCGGATCGGTCGCGTACCTCGACGAGGTGGCCGGGCGGCTCGCCGACGCCGGCGCCCCGGCGGACCTCACGATCTGGGCGATGATCGAGACGCCGACCGCCATCCTCGACATCCGCCAGATCGCCGCCCACGAGCGCGTGAACGTGCTCGTGATGGGCAACAACGACCTCGCCAAGGAGCTTCGTACCGGCGTGCTGCCCGAGCGCACGCCACTGATCCCTGCCCTCGCGATGGCACTGCTCGGCGCACGCGAGGCTGGGAAGGTGATCCTCGACGGGGTGTACAACGACGTGCGCGATCCCGACGGCTTCCTCGCCGAGGCGCGTCAGGGCAAGGCGATGGGGTTCGACGGCAAGACGCTCGTGCACCCGAGCCAGGTCGA
>JBFGCT010000047.1:0-24102 GCA_041581055.1 Ilumatobacteraceae bacterium
GAGGTCCCGCTGTCCACCCTGTGGCACGCGATCCCCGCCTTCCCCACGATGAGCGAGACCTGGCTCCGCCTCCTCGAGGCCTACCGCGACACCTTCCACGTCACGTTTCTGTGACCGAACATCGCCGACCTCGACATCTTCGGTCACACAAACCCGGTGGGACCGCGCGCCAAACGGTTTGTGTGACCGAACATCGCCAACCTCGACATCTTCGGTCACACAAACCCGGTGGGACCGGCGCGGGATGGGTTAGGCGGTCAGGGCGGCGATGGCGTCGGCGGCGCGGGCGACGGGGACGAGCAGATGATCGTGGTGGTAGCCGGCGAGCATGTTGCAGGCGATGTCGCGGTCGGCGAGACGCCCGCTGACCGCCGCGGTGAGCCCGACCGCGTCGAGGCTCGACTCGACGGTGAGCGTCAACCACGCCAACTCGATCGTCACCGGCAACCCCGCCCGGCGGGCGGCCTCGACCGGGAGGACGAGCGTGGTCAGCTCGCCCTCGACGACCATCGCGTCGCTGGCCGCGAGCAGCCCGGGCGTCGGCACGCCGACGGCGACGAAGGTGTACACGCCGGGCCGGCGCGTGACGCCGAGCGAGGCCAACATCTTCTCGAGGTCGAGTTCTCCCGGCGCGGCCACGGCCGTCAGCTTCGCAGCTCGGCGCCCAACTTCGTCGCCGCGGCCTCGACTCCGCGCCGGACGCTGGCGACATCCTGGTCGTTCAGACTGCGATCGAAGGCCTGGAGCCGCAGTCGATAGGCGAGCGACCGCGTCCCGGGTGCGACCCGATCCCCGCGGTAGACGTCGAACAACGTCAGGTCGACGAGCAGGTTGCCGGCGCCTTGCCGGATCGCCTTGTCGAGCTTCTCCGCCGGGATCGACTCAGGGAGCACGAACGCGAGGTCGAGATCGCTCGACGGCTGCCGGCTGGTCGGCTTCCACTGGTTCGGCTTGGGCTCACGGGCGAGGAACTGGTCGAGGTTCAGCTCGAGGATCGCCACCCGCTCGGAGACGCCGAACGCGGCGAGCACGTCGGGCGCCACCTCACCAACCGCGCCGAGCGGCGCCTTGCCGGCCTGCAGCGTCGCCGAGCGGGTGGCGTGGAGGCCGGCCGGAACACGTTGCTGGTCGAGCCGGGCGCCCCCGCCGAGCGCGGCGGTCAGCTCGCGCCACACCGCGACCGCGGCGGGCGCCTCGGCGCCGGCGAGCGCGACGGCGAGGGCCTCGTACTCGCCGGGAAGCTCGCCCTCCGCCGGCGGGTAGACGTGTCCGATCTCGAACAGCCACACGCCGGAGCGGCGGTGCGACTCGTTGTAGGCGATCGCCTCGAGCAGCCCGGGGCGGAGCGACGTCCGCAGCACGCTCTCCTCCGTCACCAGCGGGTTGGTGATCGTCACCGCGTCGGCCGGGAGCCCGGCCTTCGCCAACGTGCCGGGCGCGAGGAACGGGTTCGGCATCGCCTCGGAGATCCCGAGGCCGAGCAACACCTCGCGCACCGCCCGCCGCCGCAGCTGGAAACCGGTCAGCGTGCCGTGGGCGACCGACGTGGGGACGGTCTTGCCGAGGCGTTCGTACCCGTAGTGCCGCGCCACCTCCTCGATGACGTCGATCTCCTCGGTGGCGTCGAGCCGCCAGGACGGCAGCGCGACGGTGCGCGTGTCGCCCGCGCCCGTCACCGTGAAGCCGATCGGATCGAGGATCGGAGGCAGCTCGTCGGCCGTCAGCTCGGTGCCCAGGATCCGGTTGACGTTGCCGATCCGCACCTCGCACGAGCGTTTCTCGGGCGGCAGGTGATCGCTGCGGGCGTCGACGGCGCCGGCGTGGACGACGAGGTCCGGGCACGTCTCCCCCAGCAGTTCGACGAAGCGGGCGATCGCGTTCGGTATGCCGTGCGGGTCGACGCCGCGCTCGAAGCGCATCGAGGCCTCCGACCGCAGGTTGGTCCGCGTCGCCGTCTGGCCGATCCCGACGAGGGAGAACCACGCCATCTCGAGCGCCACCACCGTCGTGCCGTCGCCGATCTCGGTGTCGAGGCCGCCCATGATCCCGCCGAGACCGATCGGGACGTCGTGCGCGTCGCAGATGAACAGGTCGTCGGCGGTGAACGTGCGCTCCTCGCCGTCCAGCGTGGTGAGCCGCTCGCCGTCCTCGGCCAGCCGGACGCGGAACCCGCCGCCGCCCAGGGTGTCGAGGTCGTAGGCGTGGTTCGGCTGGTTCAACTCGAGCATCACGTAGTTGCTGACGTCGACGACATTGCTGATCGGGCGCATCCCGGCCGCCGCCAGCCGACGGGCCATCCAGTCCGCCGACGGCTTGACCTCGATGCCGGAGATCACCGTCGAGGTGAAGCGGGCACACCGGTCTCCATCGACGATCTCGACGCCGGCGACCCGCTCTTCGCCGGTCACCACCAGCTCGGCGGTCGGTGGCCGGTACTCGACGCCGAGCTTGGCCGCGAGGTCGCGGGCGACGCCGACGTAACCCCACGCGTCGGGCCGGTTGCGCGTGATGTCGGCGTCGATCAGCACGTCGGGGCGCAGGCCGAGCGCCTCGCCGTACGGCACGCCGAGCTCGGTGCCCGCCGGGAGGACGTGGATCCCGGTGTGATCGTCGCCCAGCCCGAGCTCGTCGGCCGAGCAGAGCATGCCCTCCGAGGCGATGCCGAGGATGCCCCGCCGCTCGATCGTCCTGCCGTCCGGCATCGTCGTCCCGAGCGTGGCGAGGGGGACGATGTCGCCGACCCCGATGTTGAACGCCCCGCACCAGACATGGCGCTCCGCGCCGTCGCCGGCGTCGACGTAGACACGCTGGATCTTCGCCGCGTCGGGGTGCTGTTCGAGCCGCAGCACGCGCGCCGTGATCACGCCCGGCACCGTCTCCCCCACCACGTCGACGCCGTCGATCTCCATCCCGAGCGCGGTCATCGTCTCGGCGACCCGCTCGACGGCCGCGGGGTCGGCGGGGTCGGCGAAGTCCCCGTACTCGTTCAACCACGACAACAACAGCTTCATGAGAACTGCTCCAGGAACCGGATGTCGTTCGTGTACATCTCGCGGAGGTCGTCGACGCCGTGGCGCTCCTTGGCCATCCGATCGATGCCGAAGCCGAAGGCGAAGCCGCTCCACTCCTCCGGGTCGATGCCACCGGCGCGCAGGACGTTGGGGTGCACCATCCCGCACCCGCCGAGCTCGATCCACGACCCGTCGGGACGCTGGATGTCGAACTCGGCCGAGGGCTCGGTGAACGGGAAGTAGCTCGGGCGCAGCCGCGAGGTGAACCCGGCGCCGAAGAACGCCTTCGTGAACGCCTCGATCGTTCCCGCGAGGTCGGCCATCGAGATGTCCCGGTCGACGACGAGCCCCTCGATCTGGTGGAAGACGGGCATGTGCGTGGCGTCGGGGGTGTCGCGCCGAAAGGCCCTGCCGGGGGCGACGATGTAGATCGGCGGCGCCTGGTCGAGCATCGTGCGGATCTGGACCGGCGAGGTGTGGGTGCGGAGCACGGTCGTGCCCGGCTGGCCGCCGGGCGGGACGTGGTCGACGAAGAGCGTGTCCCACTCGCCCCGCGCCGGGTGGCCGATCGGCATGTTCAGCGCCTCGAAGTTGTGCCAGTCGGTCTCGACCTCGGGGCCCTCGGCGACCTGGAACCCGAGCCCGAGGAAGACGTCCTCGAGCCGCTGCCACGCCTGGGTGACGAGGTGGGCGTGGCCGCGCGACGGGCGGCCGGTGATCTCGGTGAGGTCGAGCCGCTCGGCCTCGACCCGGGCGGCGATCTCCTCGGTGCGCAGCGCGTCGCGGCGGGCGTCGAGCGCGGCGTTCACCTGAGCGAGCGCCTCGTTCACCGCCTGGCCGGCGGCCTTCTTCTCATCGACGGTCTCCAGCGAGCCGAGCCGGGTCTTGAGCTGGGCGAGGTCGCCCTTCTTCCCGGTCAGCTTGCTGGCGAGGGCCGTCACCGCGTCGAGGTCGGCGGCGGCGTCGATCTGGGCGAGAGCCGCATCGCGTGCGGCGTGGATGTCGGTGAGCACGATGTCCTTTCGTGGGCGTGAGCAGTGGGTGCTGTCCCCGGACGAACTAGGACATGGCGCAGGAGCGAGTGATCGCTGACGTGGCGGACGCCATCCCCGGGTTCACCCGGGGCACGAAAATCGCTGCGACTGCGGCTTCACGAGTGAACACGTTACCCGCCCGCACCCGCGACTCGTTCCCCGTTTCCCCCTTCTGGTGAGAGGTGAGACCTACAGGTGGTCTCACCTCTCACCGGGGGCGGCTTGGCGGGCGACCTCGAAGGCCAGCACCGTCGTTGCCATCGCCACGTTGAGCGACTCGCCGCGGCCGGCGTGGCGGATCGTGACCCACTCGTCGATCGGGCCGGTGATGTCGGTCCACTCCGCCGGGAGCCCGGCGGCCTCGTTGCCCATCACGAGCGCGACCCGGCCGGAGAGGTCGGCCTCGGTGTGTGGTCGCACGGTCCGCCCAGGGAACTCGTGGCTGCTCGTCCCGACCAACCGGAACCCGGCGGCGGCGACGGCGGTGAGCGGCGCGGTCACGACGGGCAGATGGAACAGCGCGCCCGCCGAGGCCCGCACGACCTTGGGGTTGTACGGGTCGACCGAGCCCGGCGTCAACACCACGGCGCCGGCGCCTGCGGCCTCGGCCGACCGGAGAATCGTCCCGACGTTGCCGGGGTCCTGGACGTGGTCGAGGGCGATCACGAATCGTGCCGCGGCGAGCGCCTCGGCGACGGCGACGGCGCGCATCTTGACCAGCGTCAGCGGGGCCTGCGGCGTCTCGGTCGACGCCACCCGCTCGAGCACGCCCGGGCCGAGCTCGTTGACCGGGCCGGCCCCGGCGACGCCCGCGTCACTCCCCTCGGGCACGTACTGCGCGAGACACCTCCATCCGCCGGCGACCGCCTCGCCGGTGAGCACCGGGCCCTCGACGACGAACAGACCGTCGCCGTGACGCGCGCTGCGGCGCCCCCGGAGGCGCCGCAGCTGCTGGACGTTGGGGTTGTTGAAGCTCAGCGCGCCCATGCGCGCCGGCCGAATGTCGGAGCGACGACGTGGCGCTGTCGACCAGGCACGCCGGCTCGCGACTAGAGCGACGCCTTGGCGCTGTCGACCAGCTTGGCGAACGCGGCCGGGTCGGTGACGGCCAGGTCGGCGAGGATCTTGCGATCGACCTCGACGCCGGCGGCGTTCAACCCGGCGATGAACCGGCTGTAGCTCATGTCGTTGAGGCGGCAGGCGGCGTTGATCCGCTGGATCCACAGCCGTCGCATCTCGCCCTTGCGGGCCCGACGGTCGCGGAACGCGTAGTTCCCCGATCGCATGACCTGCTCGTTGGCCGCCCGGAAGGACCGGCTCTTGTTGCCGTAGTAGCCCTTGGCCTGCTTGAGCACCTTCTTGTGACGGTTGGTCTTCGTCACACCACGCTTCACACGTGCCATCTCGATTCCTCCTCTTGGAACTCGGTCGTCTCAGCGCTCGGCGAGGAGGCGCTTGATCTTCTTGGCGTCGCCGGGATGCACGTCGACGTCGGCGGCCAGACGGCGGGTGCGCGTCGAGGCCTTCTTCTCGAACAGGTGCTGACGCATCGCCTGCTGGCGGCGCAGCCGGCCGGTTCCGGTCTTCTTGAACCGCTTAGCCGCGGTCTTCGATGTCTTCATCTTCGGCATCGGATTCTCCTTCGGTCTCCGCCGCGACGGCCGCCTCAGCTTCGTGCTGGGCGGCGAGCGCCGCTTTTCTCATCGCCTCTTGGGCCTGTTTGTCCGGTGACAGCACCATCGTCATGTTGCGACCCTCGAGCCGGGCCTGCGTGTCGACCTTGGCCGCCGGACCCACCGCGTCGAGCACGTCGTCGAGGATCTTCGACCCGAGCTCGGGGTGCGCCATCTCGCGTCCACGGAATTGCAGCGTGACCTTGACCTTGTGGCCCTCGTCGATGAACCGGATGACGTTCCGCGTCTTGGTGTCGAAGTCGCCCTTGCCGATCTTGGGCCGGTACTTCACTTCCTTCACCGTGACGTTGGTCGACTTCTTGCGGGCTTCCTTGGCCTTTTGACCCTCTTCGTACTTGAACTTCCCGTAGTCCATGATCCGGCAGACGGGTGGGTTCGCTGCGGGCGCCACCTCGACCAGGTCGAGATCGAGGCCCTTCGCCATGCGTAGCGCCTCGGGAACGGCCTTGATTCCGAGCTGATCGCCCGATGGCCCGATGAGTCGGACCTCGCGGCTACGGATGCGGTCGTTCACGCGGTGCTGATCGCCACGCTGTTCGTTTCGCGGTGCTATGGCTGCTCACTCCTGTGCAATGGGCCTCCCCATGTGTCTGATGAAACGGTGCTCGACGCGAGATGCACGCGGAGCGACCGGACACGGGCTCCCGCACGGATGCGGTCACCGAGCGGCTGGTCCCAGCCTTGTGACCCGGGCGCACTGTCGCTGAAAGCGCTGGTGGCCGGGTGGGGGTCTCCCCCACTTCGCCTCAGTTGTTGCCTCGGTAGGGTAGCGCCCGTGACCGATGAAACCTCTGGACGAGACTTTGCCGACATCAACGACGCCCTCGCCGATTTCGGCGACGGCGGCGACGCCCCGGCCGACGACGCGGCGACCGGCGACGGGGGCGGGGGCGGGGGCGCCGACGGGGGCGCGGTCGAGGAACCCGAGCTCGACCAGGATCAGCTCGACGCGATCGAGGAGGCTCAGCGGGCGATGACCGACGCCCGCCAGCGGCTGGCCGAGGTGCCCGCCGAGGTCGTGGTGACGAACCACGTGATGGGGCTCTACGAGTTGGCCGCGATCCACCTGTCGTCGACGCCGCCCGACCTCGTGCAGGCGATGCTGGCGATCGACTCGGTGGCCTATCTCGTCGAGGGCCTCGGCGACCGGCTCGGGGACGACGCCCCGACGCTGCGCGACGCGCTGAACAACATCCGCCTCGCCTTCGTCCAGATCAAGAACAGCCTGAACGAGACCCCCGACGCGCGCTCGGACTGAGTCGGGCCGACTACCCGTCGATCCGGGCGAACCGCCCGGTCGGGGCGGCGACGACCCGGCCGTCGCGGACGACGACGTCCTCCGCGGACAGGAGCCGTGTCTGCAGCGTCGGGTTGCCGGCGACCAGCCGTCCGGCGGCGTTGACGACCCGCCACCACGGCACGTCGGCGTCGGTGGTGGCGAGGATCCGGCCGACCAGGCGGGAGTGCTTCGGGTACCCCGCCACGTCGGCGACGTCGCCGTAGGTCGTGACCTCGCCCTCGCGGAGCGACATCAACACGTCGATGATCCGGCGCTCGCGCTCGGCGGCCGGGTCGGTGCTCACGGCGCTCGAGGCGGCAACACGGACGTCACAGCGGCGCTCATGACGTGATCTTCCCCGCCTCGTACCGGCCGAACTTGGGCAGCGGCTCGAACGTGACCGCGGCGCTCATGACGTGATTTTCCCCGCCTCGTACCGGCCGAACTTGGGCAGCGGCTCGAACGTGACCGCCGCGCCGACGTCGATCTGGCGGGAGCCGTCGGCGATTTCGACGCAGTGGAACCGGTGCTCGACGCCGTCGTCGGCGCGGATCGTTCCGAGGCCGGCGGCGCCGTCGAACGCGATGACGACGCCGCTGACGCGGGCGCCGGCGCCGCTCACGGGACGATCTTGCTGATCGGCATCTCGACGAGATCGGTGGCCCCGGCCTCGCGCAGCGCCGGGATCACGAGGTTGATCGTCCGCTTCTCGACCACCGACTCGACCGCGAAGCCGCCGCCGGCGAGCGGCGACAGCGTCGGCGACTTCATCGAGGGCAGCTCGGCGAGCACCGCGTCCCTGGCCTCGTCGGTGACGTTGAGCTTGAGCAGCACCTTCCCCCGGGCGTCGAGCACGCCGTTGAGCAGGGTCATGATCTGGTCCATCGCCTTGCGCTTGACCGGATCCTCGACCGCCGCCGGGTTGGCGATGACCTCGGTGTAGCTGCTCATGATCGTGTCGATGACCTTCAGCCCGGCGGCCCGCAGCGCCCGGCCGGTCTCGGTGATCTCGACCACGCAGTCGGCGATGTCGGGGATCTTCGCCTCGGTCGCGCCGTACGACATCCGGACCCGCGCCCGGACGCCGCGCTCGGCGAAGAAACGCTTCGTGATCTCGGGGTACTCGGACTGGACACGGACGCCGGCCGGCAGGTCCTCGACGCGGTCGACCGGCGAGTCGCCGGCGACGGCCACCACCAATCGGATCGGGTTGCCGCTGGCCTTGGAGTACTTCAGTTCCCCGAGGGTCTCGACCGTCGTCCCCGTCTCCTCGACCCAGTCCCGTCCGGTGATCCCGAGGTCGAACAGCCCCTCCTCGACATAGGACGGGATCTCCTGCGGCCGGAGGATGCGCACCGACTCGATCCGGGGGTCGTCGATCGCCGCCTGGTAGTCGACCTTCGACGAGCGGATCACCGGCAGGTCGGCGGCGTCGAACAGTTCGAGCGTCGCCTTCTCCAACGACCCTTTCGGCAAGACGATGCGCAGCACGTCGGCGAGGCTACCGGCGACCCCCGCCGACCTCGCCCGCCCGGGCGGGCGCCGGCTGGATCGGGCCCGGCGCCGTCCACCAGGGCGCACACCACGCGAACAGGCGCCCCTCGTCGTTTGCGTCGCGAAATCGGAGACCCGTCTCACCACAATCGCGACGCAAACGGTGGGTGACGCGCCGTCAGTGGCTGTGGTCGGTGTCGTGGAGGAGGCGGAGGGCGTGGGGCAGGACGTCGATGACCGCGTCGAGCTGCTCGACGCAGCCCTTGGTGCTGCCGGGCGTGTTGACGACAATCGCCTGGCCGCGGACGCCGGCGATGCCGCGGGACAACCGGCCGAGCGGGTTGCACAGCCGCATCGCCTCGGCCAGCCCCGGCGCCTCGCGCTCGACGACCTCCCGGGTGCCCTCAGGCGTCTGGTCCCGGGGGGCGAAGCCGGTGCCGCCGGTCGTCACGACGAGTCCGGCGAAGGCCTGGGTCATCTCGATCAGCGCCGTCGCCACGGCGTCGCTCCCGTCGGCGGTCACGCGATGGTCGACGACGTCGAACCCGGCGGCCGCCAGGCGGGCGACGAGCGCCGCGCCGCTCTTGTCCTCGCGCACGCCGTGCGCCACGCCGTCGCTGACCGTCAGCACCTTCGCCGCCGGGGCCGGGGCTTCCTCCTCGCTCATGACCGCCGACGGTACCGAATCAGCGTCATGCCGTCGGTGTCCGCGTCCTGTGGCAGCACCCGCCAGCCCTGGCCGCACGGCCGCCACGCCCCGACCGGCGGCGGCGCGGTCTCGACGTCGAAGCCGTCGGGCGTCGGGTGGTCGATCGACTCGGCAGCCGTCATCGTGCACACGCTGTAGACGAGCCGGCCACCGGGCCGCACCAGGTCGGCCGACGCGGCGAGCAACCGGCGCTGCAGCTCGGCCAGCTCGTCGACGTCGGCCGCCGTGATCCGCCAGCGGGCGTCGGCCCGCCGCCGGAGCGCGCCGAGGCCAGAGCACGGGGCGTCGACGAGGACGGCGTCGAACGAGCCGCCGGCGAACGGCGGCGCGCCGGCGTCGGCGGCCACGACGGGCACGGCCAGCCCGAGCCGGTCGACGTTCTCCCGCACGATGCGCGCCCGGCTGAGCCGGCGGTCGGCGGCGACGACCAGCGCGCCGGCCGACGCCATCGCCGTCGACTTGCCGCCCGGCGCGGCGCAGACGTCGAGCACGAGCTCCCCCGACGCGGCCCCGACCGCCGCCGCCACCCACTGCGACGACTCGTCCTGGACGTACCCGTCGTCGCGCACGGTCACCGGCGGCGCGTCGTTCATCCGCTCCAACGCCCCGACCGCGTCGGCGCCGAGCTCGGCCCGCAACCGCTCGGCGATCCAGTCGGGATAGCTCAGCCGGGCGGCGTCGGACGGCCAGGTCATGGCCTCGATCGGCGCTCCGGCGACCTTGCGCAGCACGGCGTTGACGAAGCCGCGGGTGCGGCGAGGCGCGACCCCGACCGTCTCGCTGACCGCGGCGTGCGGCGGGACGCCGGCGAACGCCAGTTGGTACGCGCCGAGCCGCAGCAGCGTGCGGGTCGCGGCGTCGGGCGGCGTGGCGATGAAGCGGTCGACGAGGGCGTCGCAGGCGCGGCGCATCCGCGTCGTGCCGTAGACCAGCTCGGTGACGAAGCGCCGGTCGGCCGGGCTCAGCCCTGACGATTCGAGCGCCGGCCCGAGCGCGAGGTTGGCGTAGGCGCCGTCGGCCTCGATCCGGCGCAGGACGTTGAACGCGACCCGGCGCGCGTTCACAGGTCGCCGAACAGCTCGTCGGGGCGGGGCCGGGCGCCGTTGCGCCACGCGTCGAACGGCATCGGCGCCTTGCCCTCCGGTTGGACGACCGTCGGGCGCAGTCGGCCCTCGGCGAGCTCGGCCCCGAGCAGCTTCAGCCGCTTGCCGCGAAACGTCGTCCACGCGCCGCCGACGCGCACGCGGCGGTGGATCGCGGCCGGTGGTTCGTCCCAGTCGATCTCGAAGTCGGCGGCGCCGAGCTTGGCGGCGTACGTCGACTCGCCGGCCTGCGGGACCGCGGTGTCGATCCACTCCTCGACCGGCGCGCGCAACGTCTCGACGAGCAGCTCGGTCCCGATGTCGACCAGCGCCGCCCGCAGCTCGTCGGCGGTCGTCTCGGGGCCGATCGGAACCTCCCGGCGGGCGTAGACGCCGCCGGTGTCGAGCCCTTCCTCCAGGCGCATGACACAGACGCCGGTCACGGCGTCGCCGGCGAGGATCGCCCGCTCGACGGGCGCCGCGCCGCGCCACCGCGGCAGGAGCGAGAAGTGCAGGTTGACCATCGGGACGACGTCGAGCACGTGGGGCTTGATGATCTGGCCGAAGGCCACGACGACACCCAGCTCGGCGCGGTCGTCCTCGACCGCCGGCAGCACGTCGTCGACGTCGTGCGACACCCGCAGGCCGAGCTCCAGCGCGGCCGCCTTGACAGGGCTCGGCGAGCGCTCCGTGCCGCGCCCCCGGCGCTTGTCGGCGCCCGTGACGACGAGGACGACGTCGTGGCCGTCCGCGACGAGCGCCCGCAGCGGCGGCACGGCCGTGTCCGGCGTGCCGAGGTAGACCAGCCTCATCGCGATGGGTCAGCCGAGGCCGAGGCGGCGGCGCATCGGGCGCGGCGCCTCGGCGGCGGCCGCCTGCTCTTCGAGCCGGCGGTACTCGGTGAGGGCCTCTTTGCGCTGCTCGGCCGTCATCCGATCGAACATCAGCACGCCCTGGAGGTGGTCGATCTCGTGCTGGAACATCCGCGCCTCGAGCTCGTCGGCCTCGATCTCGACGATCTCGCCCTCCAGGTTGACCCCTCGGACGAGCACCAGCTTGGGCCGCAGCATCTCGACGTACAGCCCCGGGATCGAGAGACACCCCTCGTCATACACCCACTCCCCGTCGGACTCGACGATCTCGGGGTTGACGATCGCCAGCGGGTCCTCGCCGAAGTCCCAGACGACGACCTGCTTCTGAACGCCGATCTGCGGCGCGGCGAGCGCCAGGCCGTTGCTCGACTCGACCAGCGTCTCGAACATGCTGTCGACGAGCCGGACCACCTTGCCGTCGATGTCCTCGACGGGCGCGGCCTTCGACTTCAGAACCGGGTCGCCGTAGGTGCGGATCTTGTACGACATTGCGTGCCAGGCTACGGGCCGTGGCCCATGACCGGACCGATCACTACTTCGGCGAGGACCCGACGGTCGACTCCGACCCGTCGACCGTCGACGTGACGCTGCCGGACACCGCCTTCGTGATGGAGACCGACCGCGGCGTGTTCAGCCGCGGCCACCTCGACCACGGAACGTCGCTGCTGCTGCGGGCGTCCCTCCCGCTCGCCGCGCACGGCGACCTCCTCGACCTCGGCTGCGGTGCCGGCCCGATCGCGCTGACGATGGCCCGCCGCGCGCCGGCCGCCACCGTCTGGGCGATCGACGTCAACGACCGGGCCCGCTCGCTCTGCGCCCGCAACGCAGAGCGCAACGGCATCGCCAACATCCGGGTCTGCCACCCCGACGACGTCTCCGCCGAGGTGCGGTTCGCGACGATCTGGTCCAACCCGCCGATCCGCATCGGCAAGGCCGCGCTGCACGACCTGCTCGCCACGTGGCTCGGTCGGCTGACACCCGACGGGTCCGCCGCCCTCGTCGTGCAGAAGCACCTCGGCGCCGACTCGCTGCAACGCTGGTTGGCCGCGACCGGGTTCCCGACCGACCGGGTCGCGTCCAAGTCCGGCTTCCGTCTGCTCACCGTGACCGCCAGTTCGCCGTGGGGCGATTCGTGACCGGACGAAAGCGGCGGCGCGCTACTTGATCGAGTCGCCGAGGGTGGTCACCGCCTGCTTCAGCACCTCGTGTCCGACCGTGTCGATGATCAGGACCCCGAGCACGATCCGCTTCGCCTCAAGACTCATCGCTGATCCGTCGAGCGCCCCCACCGCGGTGTTGAGGTCGATCGCCTCCTGCGCGGCGACATTGGCTGCCGCGGCGAGGCACGTCGAGACCAGCGCCGACTTCGCCTTGTCGAAGTCGACGCCCGTCATCGTTACCCCGACCACTCTCAGACGCTCGCTGGCCTGGTCGCGGTCGACCGACCGGTCGGCGGCTCCGAGCAAGCTGGTCAGCACGAGGCTCGGGCCCATGCCGACGTTGTCGTCGCCGACCTTGAAGATGAACAGGCTCGACCGGAAGAGCACCGCCGCGCCGAGGCCGGCGACGAGCACCTGCGTCGCGCGCAGCGACCCGCCTGACTGGCCGAAGTCCCACTCGAATTGGTCGATCAACACCAGCGCCAGGACGGAGGCCGACGCGTTGACGGTCACATAGGCCCACGCGGCCCCGCGCCGAAACGTCCGCATCGGCCGATCGCGATAGCGGGAGAGCAACTCGGCGATGCCGAGCAGGCCGCCGAGCAACCCGGCGAGGATGAAGTTGAACCAGTGCACAGCGCGAGGCGCGGCCTACGAGGCGCGCTTGCGCTTGGCGACCCGCCGCAGCGCCGTGCGAACCTCTTCGTCGTCGATCGACGCCCCCAACACCGAAGCCGCCTGTTGCACCTTCTCGTCGATCTCGGCCTCTTCAGCGTCGTCGGACACCGCGTCGTCGGACACCGCGTCGTCCGCATCGCCGGGCAAGATCACCGCACGCTCCGGGTCCTTGCCGGTGAGGTACGCCGTGACGGCCTTGGAAGCCTGTTTCATTCGCAGCCCTTTCTCGATTCGGCCGTCATCTTACTGGATATCGGCCGATCGATCTCGCTTGGTCGAGCATCAGACCCGGGCCGGGTCGACCTCGACGCGGACGCGGCTGCCCGGCCGGCGCTCCGTCCCGTTGAGGGCGTGGCCGAGCGTCTCCCAGTCGGGGGCCCTGACGAGGAAACGGCCCGAACCGTCGCCGCCGACGTCGACGCGCTCCGGGTCGAGCTGGCCGACGAGGTCCGCCGCGCCGTCACCCGACACCGCCGCCAGCGCACCGTAGGGCGGCAACCCCAGCAGCCGCCGCCGGGCCCGCTCGCCGGCGAGCACGATGTCCGGGTCGCCCTCGCCCGCCGCCCGCAGCACGTCGTGGTCGGGGGAGAACGTCTGGACAAGCACCTCCGGGGCGATCCGGCCGGCGCGCACGATCAGCGCCAGCGCCTGCTCGGCGGCCCGGAACCGGGGGGCGAGCATCTCGGAGTCGAACTCGAGGAACGCCACGACCTCGGCGCGACGCACGCGGTGCAGCACCGCCTCGGTCCCGACCACGACGCCTCCGGCCGCAGGGACGGTGTCGTCCGACCCGGTGACGGCGACGACCGGGCGAGCCGCCGCCGCCTCGAGCTCCTCCCGCAACCGGGTGACGCCCGGCCGGAGGTTGGCGAAGCGCGACGCACCACACACCTGGCACACGGGCGGGCGCTCGGTCCCGCAGCGGCGGCAGACGAGTTGCCCCCCGTCGGACAACCCGACCGCCGCGTCGCAGGTCTCACACCGGATGAGCGACCGGCAGGAGCGGCACGCCAGCACGCGCGCCCGCCCGGTGATGTTGCTGACGCAGACGACCGACGACGCATGGTCGCGCAGCCGCTCGATCAGCGGCGACGTGATCAGCGACCGCTTCCACGGCTCTTCGTCGGTGCGGTCGACGACGGTCACCGCCGGCCAGCCCGCGCGCTCGCGGGCCGGCGGCGGGTGGACGACACCGCCGGCGCCGGCGAACTTCTGCGCGGCGATCAGCGTCGGCGCGGGTGAGACGAGCACGCTGGGCACGGCGGCGCGCCGGCAGCGCTCGGCGACGACGTCGCGGGCGTGCCACGTCGGCGAGCGCTCCTCCTGCAAGGCCTCGTCGTGCTCGTCGAGCACGATCGCCACCGCGAGCCCGGCACACGGGGCCCAGGCCGCCGACCGCGTCCCGATCACGACGTCGACGCCGGCCGCCGCCGCCGCCCAGTCGCCGGGCACGAGCGCGGTCGAGACGCCCGCCCGGCGAAGCCGGGCCGCCAACAGCGTCGCCTCGGCGTGCTCGGGGACGACGACGAGCGTCGGGCCGACGCGCACCGCCGACAGCACCGCGGGCATCACGTCGACGCGCGGGGCCAGCCGGAGCACGCCGCCACCGGCGGCGAGCAGCCCGGTCGTCGCCGGGGAGTGCGGGCCCGGCGAGCGGGCGATCCGGCGCGCCGCCGGGAGCGCGGCGACGGCGCGGTGCGGCGAGGCGGCGACGAGGAACGGCCGGATGCGCCGCGCCGCCCACCGAACCGACGCCCACTCCGCCAACTCGATCAGGTCGGCGCCGGGGCCGTGTCCGGTCACCTTGGCGATCGGCTTGAGCTCGTCGAGCCTCCGCCCGGCCGCCGGCCGCGGCGAGAGGCGCGTCACCCAGCCGCCGACCCGCCGGCCGTGCAGTTCGACCCGGACGATGGTTCCGACGGCCACGCGGTCGGCCAACTCGTCCGGCACCAGGTAGTCGAAGCTCTTGTCGAGCCCCGTGACGTTGGGCAGGACCCGCGCGACGCAGGTCGTGCCCGCGTCCCTCACGCCCCGACGGCCGCCTTGAAGTCGTCGAGGCGGTCGAGCTGCTCCCACGGGAACTCCGACCGGCCGAAGTGGCCGTAGGCCGCGGTCTGCTTGTAGATCGGACGCTTCAGATCGAGGTCGCGGACGATCGCGCCGGGCCGGAGGTCGAACACGTTGCGGACGGCCGCCTCGATCGCCGCGCGGTCGGCCTTCGCCGAGTTGAACGTCTCCACCAGGATGCTCACCGGATGGGCCATGCCGATCGCGTACGCCAGCTGGACCTCGCAGCGATCGGCGACGCCGCTGGCGACGACGTGCTTGGCGACCCAGCGCCCCGCGTAGGCCGCCGAACGGTCGACCTTGCTCGGGTCCTTGCCGGAGAAGGCGCCGCCGCCGTGACGGCCCATGCCGCCGTATGTGTCGACGATGATCTTGCGCCCGGTGAGGCCGGCGTCGGCGTACGGCCCGCCGCGGACGAAGTTGCCGGTCGGGTTGATGTAGATCTCGTAGTCGTCGTCGGCGTATTCCTCCGGGACGATCGGGCGGATCACCTGGTCGATCAGGTCGGGCCGGATGACGGTGTCGCGGTCGATGCCGTCCTGGTGCTGGGTGCTGATCAGCACCGCCTTGAGCGCCACCGGTCGGCCGTTCTCGTACTCGAAGGTGACCTGGGTCTTGCCGTCGGGGCGAAGGTACGGCACCTGCCCGGACTTGCGGACCTCGGCGAGGCGCTCGGCCAGCCGGTGCGCCGTCCAGATCGGGATCGGCATCAGCGCCTCGGTCTCATCGCAGGCGTATCCGAACATCATCCCCTGGTCGCCGGCCCCCTGCCGGTTGAGCTGGTCCTCCCCGGACGTGCCGCCGCGCACCTCCTCGCTGGTGTCGACACCCTGAGCGATGTCGGGGCTCTGCTCGTCGATCGACACGAGCACGCCACACGTGTGCCCGTCGAAGCCGAACAGGGCGTTGTCGTACCCGATGCCGTTGATCGTCTCGCGGGCGATCTTGGGGATCTCGACGTAGGCCGAGGTGCTGATCTCGCCGGCGACGACACACAACCCGGTGGTCACCAACGTCTCGCAGGCGACCCGGCCGTTCGGATCCTCGGCGAGGATCGCGTCGAGCACCGCGTCGGAGACCTGGTCGGCCATCTTGTCGGGGTGGCCCTCCGTGACGCTCTCGGAGGTGAAGCTGTATGAAGCCATGTGGTGAGATGTCCTGTCAGTGTGCGTGGCGGATCTCGACGATTGCGTCGACGACGGCCCGAGCGACGTCTCGCTTGGCGGCGAGGTCGATCTCGACGGGCTCCGCGTCGGGCCGGAGTAGCGTAACCGCGTTGGTCTCGTGAGCGAACCCGGCGCCCGGCGCCGCGACATCGTTGGCGACGACGAGATCGAGGTGCTTCTCGGTGAGCTTGCGCCGCGCGTTGGCCAGCAGCTCGTCGGTCTCCGCGGCGAAGCCGACCACGACCTGGCCGTCGCGCTTGGCGGCGCCGAGCGCGGCGAGGATGTCGGGTGTCGGCTCGAGCTCGACCTCGGGGACGCCGTCGCGCTTCTTGAGCTTGCCGGCGCTCGGCGAGACCGGGCGGAAGTCGGCGACCGCCGCGGCCATCACGACGATGTCGTGGTCGACGGCCGCCTTCTCCATCGCCACCTGCATCTCGGCCGCCGTCTCGACGGGGACGACCGTGGCGCCGTGCGGCGCGGGCAGGCCGACCGTCGACACGAGCGTGACGTGGGCGCCGCGGGCGACGGCCTCGGCGGCGACGGCGTAGCCCTGCTTGCCCGTGCTGCGATTGGCGATGACGCGCACCGCGTCGATCGGCTCGCGGGTGCCGCCGGCGGACACGACCATCCGCAGACCGGCGAGATCGCCGGGGCCGAGGACGCGTTCGGCCGCGGCGACGATCCGTTCCGGATCGGCGAGCCGGCCGGCCCCGACGTCACCACCGGCGAGCCGCCCCTCGTCGGGCTCGACGACGTGGACCCCGCGCTCGCGCAACGCGGCGATGTTGTCGACCACGCTCGGGTGCTCCCACATCTCGGTGTGCATCGCGGGGCAGACGACGACCGGGGCGCGCGTCGCGAGCAGGATGTTGGTCAGCAGGTCGGTCGAGAGCCCGATCCGATACGCGGCGATGAGGCGGGCGGTCGCCGGCGCCACCAGCACGAGGTCGGCGGCCTGGCCGATCGTCGTGTGCGGGATCGGGGTGGCCGGGTTGTTCCAGAGTTCGGTCTGCACCGGCTCGGACGCCAGGGCGCTCAGCGTCGTCCGCCCGAGGAACCGCTCGGCGCCCTCGGTCATCACCGGGACGACGTGCGCGCCGGCGTCGACCAGGCGGCGCGAGATCTCCACGGCCTTGTACGCCGCGATCCCGCCGGTCACTCCGAGCACGACCCGCTTGCCCGCCAGCACGCTCATGTCCGCACGCTGCCCCGGCCGGATCCGGTGGCTCAGTCTTCCTGAGCGGCCGCGGCCTCGGCGTCGGCCGCGTCGGCCGCGTCGGCGTCGGCGGACTCGTCGACCTCGGGCTCCTCGGGCGCCTCGGTCCAGACGATCTTGTCGGCCGAGATCTCCTCGAAGCCGATCGAGAGCGGCTTGCGCGACACCGAGGTGACCTGCGGCGGGATCATGTGGCCGAGCCCGTCGCCGAGCTGGTTGAAGTACGAGTTGATGTTGCGGGCGCGGCGGGCCGCGAGCGTGACCAGGGAGAACTTGGAGTCCACCTTGTCGAGCAAGCCCTCGATCGGTGGGTTGATCATCGTGTTGTGGTCGAGCGCCATAGTGTCCCAATGCTACCGGCGCCGACGGGGCCTCAGCCCCCGCGGTGCGACTTGATCAACCGCAGCATCTCATCGATCGTGTCGTCCAGGTCGTCGTTCACCACGACCTCGTCGGCGAGCTCGAGGCCGATCGGCTCTTCCTCCTCGGCCTTCTTCAACCGGGCGAGCACCTTGTCCTCCCGATCGCCGCGGCCGCGCAGCCGCCGTTCCTGCTCGACACGCGACGGCGGGAGGACGAACAGCAGCAACGCCTCGGGGTGATGTTGCTTGACCTGGCGGGCGCCGTCGACCTCGATCTCGAGCACGATGTCGCGCTCGTCGCCGACGTCGGGCGTCGGCGTCCCGTAGTAGTTGCCCAGGAACTCGGTCCACTCCAGGAAGCCGCCGGCGCGGATCCGCTGCTCGAACTCGTCGGTGCCGACGAACACGTAGGCGTCGTCGGGTTCGGACGGCCGGCGGTCGCGAGTCGTCCACGACCGGCTCAGCCACAGCTGCGGGTCGCGCTTGACCAGTGCCTGCACGATGGTGCCCTTCCCGACACCACCGGGTCCGGAGACGACGACGATCAAGTCGGCGTCGTCAGTCGGAGAGTGCTGCCAGCAGCGCGCTGCGCTGCTGTGTGCCGAGCCCTTGGACCCGGCGGTTGTCTGCGATGCCGATCTCTTCCATCAGCCGGCGGGCCTTGACCTTGCCGACGCCAGGAAGCGATTCCAGCGCCGACACGACCTTCAGCTTGCCGACGTTCGGATCATCGGAGTCGAGCGCCTCGGCGAGCGTCATCGTCCCCATCTTGAGGCGGGCCTTGATCTCCGCTCGCGCGGCTCGCGCTTCGCCAGCCTTGACGAGCGCGGCAGCCCGTTGCTCAGGGGTCAACTGTGGAGGTGTTGCCATGTGCCAACGGTAGCGCGCTGATCTGGGGCATCGCGGCGATCCCCGCCTCACGGGCCCAATCGAGCAGCTCGCGCTGCACCGTGAGCGGCGCCGCCGGATCGGCGAACGTCGCCGTGCCGACCTGTACGGCGACGGCGCCGGCGAGCAACATCTCGACCGCGTCCCACCCGCTCGACACGCCGCCGACGCCGACGATCGGCACGGTCGGGAGTGCCTCGTGGACGTCGTGGACGGCCCTGACCGCCACGGGATGGATCGCCCTCCCGGACAACCCGCCTCCCCCCGCGCCGAGCGTCGGCTTCAGCGACGCCGGGTCGTAGGCCAGCCCGAGCAGCGTGTTGACGCAGGTGACCGCCTCCGCGCCCGCCGCGACGACCGCGCCGGCGACCTCGACGATCCGGTCGGTGTTGGCGCTCAACTTGGCCCACCGCGGTCGCCCACAGCCCGCCGTCGCCTCGATCACCGCCGCCGACAGGTCGGCGTCGTGGGCGAAGATCCCGCCGCGGCCCTCCAGGTTCGGGCACGAGAGGTTGACCTCGACGGAGACCACCTGGTCTGGGGCGTCGGCGAGCAGGTCGGCGGCGCGGCGGTACTCGTCGACGGTCCTCCCCCAGATGCTGGCGACGACGGTCGCCCCCCGGTCGAGCAGCCGCGGCGCCACATCCGCCAGCCAGCGCTCGACGCCGGGACCCTGGAGGCCGACGGCGTTGATCATGCCCTGTGGCGTCGGGTGCAGGCGCGGCGCCGGGTTTCCCGCCCACTCGTACGCCGCCAGCGACTTGACGACGACGGCGCCCAGCTCGGAGAGGTCGATGAACGGGGCCAACTCGGTTCCGTAGCCGGCGGTGCCGGACGCGGTCATCACCGGCCCGCCGAGCCGCACCGAGCCGATCGTCACCCGCGGGTCGACCGCGCCCGGCGGCGAGGACGTCATCGGGCCCCGATCACGTCCGGTGGTAGTCCTGGAGCGAGCGCACGCCGAGCGTCGTCCCGTAGTTCTCGGCCATGCCCTGGGCGGCGGCGAGCGCCGCGGCGACGGTCGTGACGCAGCTGACCTGGTGCAGGCTGGCGGCCTTGCGGATGTGGTCGCCGTCGCTGCGGCCGATCGCCCCCCGCGGCGTGTTGACGACGAAGGTGATCTTGTTCGCCGCGATCAGGTCGACGGCGGTGACGCCGTCGGCGTCCTGGACCTTGGCCAGCACCTGGTCGACCGGCGAGCCGAACCGCTCGAGATAGGCCGCGGTCCCGGCGGTCGCGGCGATGCCGAGGCCGAGCATCCGCAGCCGCTGGGCGACGACGAGCCCGGCCGGCTTGTCTTCGTCGGCGAGCGACAGGAAGACCGTCCCCTCGGTCGGCAGGATCGTGCCGGCGGAGAGCTCGGCCTTGTAGAACGCCTTGCCGAACGTCGCGGCGATGCCCATCACCTCGCCGGTCGAGCGCATCTCGGGCCCGAGCGCCGGGTCGACCTCGGGGAAGCGGTTGAACGGCAGCACCGCCTCCTTCACGGCGACGTGTCCACCGACCGGCGGCCGGAGCAGACCCTCGGACCGCAGCTCGGCGAGGGTCGCGCCGAGCATCACCCTGGTCGCCACTTTGGCGAGCGGGACACCGGTGGCCTTGGCGACGAACGGGACGGTCCGGCTGGCGCGCGGGTTGGCCTCGATGACGTAGACCGTCGTGCCCGCCACGGCGAACTGCACGTTGATCAGGCCGCGCACGTCGAGCCGTTTGGCGATCGCCGACGTGTACGCCGCCATGACCTCGACCACCCACGCCGGCAGCGATTGTGGCGGGATCGCGCACGCCGAGTCGCCGGAGTGCACGCCGGCCTCCTCGACGTGCTCCATCACGCCGCCGATCAGCACCTCGCCGGCGTGGTCGCGGATGGCGTCGACATCGACCTCGATGGCGTCGGCGAGGAAGCGGTCGATCAGGACGGGGCGCTCGGCGGACAGCCCGCCTTCCCTGCCGAGGCTGCCGAACCCGGCCAGCTCGCCCATCGCGCGCGCGAGGTGCCCCGCGTCATCGACGATCTGCATCGCCCGGCCGCCGAGCACGTAACTCGGCCTGACCAGCACCGGAAAGCCGACGCGGTCGGTGATCACCCGGGCCTGCGGCAGGTCGACGGCGGTCCCGCCGGGCGGCTGCGGGATGTGCAGCTCGTCGCACATCGCGTTCCAGCGCTCCCGATCCTCGGCGGCGTCGATCGAGTCGGGCGGCGTCCCGGCGATCAGCTCGACGGGGATCTCCCCCGACAGCTTCAGCGGGGTCTGGCCGCCGAGCGACACGATGACCCGGTCCGGCCGCTCGGCCTCGATGACGTTGAGCACGTCCTCCTTGGTCAGCGGCTCGAAGTACAGCCGATCCGACGTGTCGTAGTCGGTCGAGACCGTCTCCGGGTTGCAGTTGACCATCACGGTCTCGTAGCCCGCCTCGCGCAGGGCGAACGAGGCGTGGACGCAGCAGTAGTCGAACTCGATGCCCTGTCCGATCCGGTTCGGGCCCGATCCGAGGATGACGACCTTCGGGCGGTCGGACGGACGCACCTCGCTCTCGTCCTCGTAGGTCGAGTAGTGGTAGGGCGTCTCGGCGGCGAACTCCGCCGAGCACGTGTCGACCGTCTTGTAGGTCGGCAGGACGCCGAGCTCGACGCGGCGGGCGCGCACCGTCGCCTCGGGCTCGCCCCACAGGTGGGCGAGCTGGGCGTCGGAGAACCCGAGGCGCTTGGCCCGCCGCATCGCCCTCCGCCCCACCGAGCCAACCCCCGCGTCGGCGAGCGCGTGGCGCTCCTCGACGATGATCGACATCTGGTCGAGGAACCACGGGTCGATCCGCGTCGCCTCGTGCACCCGCTCGACCGGGATGCCGCGGCGCAGCGCCTCGCCGACCTGGAAGATCCGATCGGGCGTGGCGATCGCCGCCGCGGCGAGCAGCGCCTCGTCGTCCAGCTCGTCGTGGGCGGCCTCGCCGGGGTCGCAGTTCAGCCCGTGGCGGCCCTGCTCGAGCGACCGCAGCGCCTTCTGCAGGCTCTCCGGGAACGTGCGCCCGATCGCCATCACCTCGCCGACCGACTGCATCTGGGTGCCGAGCACGCCCGCCGTGCCGGGCAGCTTCTCGAAGGCCCAGCGCGGGATCTTGGTGACGACGTAGTCGATCACCGGCTCGAACGACGCCGGGGTCTTCTCCGTGATGTCGTTGGTGATCTCGTCGAGGCGGTAGCCGACCGCCAGCTTGGCGGCGATCTTGGCGATCGGGAACCCGGTCGCCTTGGACGCCAGCGCCGACGAGCGCGAGACGCGCGGGTTCATCTCGATGATCACCTGGCGGCCGGTCTCGGGGTGCGTCGCGAACTGCACGTTGGATCCGCCGGTCTCGACGCCCACGCGGCGGATGCAGGCGAACGCCGCGTCGCGCATCTGCTGGTACTCGACGTCGGTGAGGGTCTGGATCGGCGCGACCGTGATCGAGTCTCCGGTGTGGACGCCCATCGGGTCGACGTTCTCGATGCCGCACACGATCACGCAGTTGTCGGCGTGATCGCGCATCACCTCGAGCTCGTACTCCTTCCACCCCGCGATCGACTCCTCGACGAGGATCTCGGTGATCGGGCTGGCGGTCAGCCCGTTCCCGGCCATCCGCTCGAACTCGTCCATCGTGGCCGCGATCCCGGTTCCCCGCCCGCCGAGGATGTAGGCCGGCCTGATGATCACCGGCAGCCCGAGTTCCTCGACCACCGCCCGCGCCTCGTGCAGCGTGCGCGCCGTGCCGGACCGCGGGACGTCGAGGCCGATCTCGATCATCGCCCGCTTGAACTGCTCACGATCCTCCGCCGTGGCGATCGCCTCGGCGTTGGCGCCGATCATCTCCGGGGCGCCGGGCACGCCGATCAGCCCGCGCTCGAACAGCTCCATCGCCACGTTCAGGCCGGTCTGCCCGCCGAGCGTCGGCAACACGGCGTCGGGCCGCTCCTTCTCGATGATCGCCGCCAGCACGTCGGCGGTCAGCGGCTCGACGTAGGTCGCGTCGGCGAAGTCGGGGTCGGTCATGATCGTCGCCGGGTTGGAGTTGGCGAGGATCACCCGGTAGCCCTCCTCGCGCAGGACGCGGCAGGCCTGGGTGCCGGAGTAGTCGAACTCGCAGGCCTGGCCGATGACGATCGGACCGGACCCGATGATCAGAATCGAGTCGATGTCGGCGCGCCTCGGCATCAGCGGGCGCCCCCGGCCGGCGCGCCGAGCAGCTCGGCGAACCGTTCGAACAGGTAGTTCGAGTCGTGCGGACCGGGATTGGCCTCCGGGTGGTGCTGCACGCTGAACGCCAGCTCGCCGGTGACCTGGAGCCCCTCGCACACCCCGTCGTTCAGGTTGACGTGGGTCATCGTCGCCGCGTCGCCCAACGAGTCGGCGCTGACGGCGAAGTTGTGGTTCTGGCTCGTGATCTCGACGTGGTCGGTGAGCAGGTTCTTCACCGGGTGGTTCCCCCCGTGGTGGCCGAACGGGAGCTTGACGGTGCCGGCCCCGATCGCCCGGCCGAGCAACTGGTGACCGAGGCAGATGCCGAAGATCGGGACGTTGCCGAGCAGGCCGCGGATCGCGTCGACGGCGTAGGGCGACATCGCCGGGTCGCCGGGCCCGTTGGACAGGAACACGCCGTCCGGGTCCCGGGCGAGGATGTCGGCGGCGATCGTGTCGCCGCGCACGACCTCGACCGTTCCGAACCGGGCGAGGTTGTGCGCGATGTTGCGCTTCATCCCGTAGTCGATCGCCACGATCCGGGTGCGGCTCGCCGGGTCGTGGGCGGCAACGGTGTACCCCTCCGGCGTCGTCACGGTCGCGACGAGGTCGACCCCGTCGGTGCCCGGCTCGGCCTCCGCCGCGGCGCGCAGCTCCGCCTCACCCGCCGCGCCGAACGCGCCGGGCATCGCGCCGGTGTCGCGGATCAGGCGCGTCAGCCGGCGCGTGTCGATCCCGCCGATCCCCGGAACGCCGTGCGCCGCCATCATCGAGCCGAGGTCGCCGTCGGCGCGGAAGTTGCTGTGCCGGCGGGCCAGCGCGCGCACGACCACGCCCCGGCAGAACGTCCCGCGCGATTCGAAGTCGGTCGCGTTGACGCCGTAGTTGCCGATGTGCGGGGTGGTGAACGTGATGATCTGGCCCGCGTAGCTCGGGTCGGTGATCACCTCCTGATAGCCGGAGAGCACCGTATTGAACACGACCTCGCCGGTGGCGATCGGCACGTCGGCGCCGAACAACTCGCCCTCGAACGCACTCCCGTCGGCCAGCACCAACGCGCCCTCCCGAACCGTCCCGCTCACCGCCCGACTCATCGCCGCCCCCCGTCCCCCACGATTTGTGTGACCGAAGATCGCGACATCCGACATGTTCGGTCACACAAACCCGGGCCGCCCC
>JBFGCT010000048.1:0-23895 GCA_041581055.1 Ilumatobacteraceae bacterium
AGCCCGCGACCGCGATCGCGGGCTTCGTCGGTCGAGGTCGTTCCGGACCCGATCACGATTCGGTCGCGGCCGGTCGCGGCCCCGTCGCGTCCCGGTCGGCGATGTGTCGTAGCACCCCCCGAGAATGACAACCGTGTCCTTTGCGTGACGCTCGTGTTGCGATTTCATGACGAAAGGAGTAGAAACGGTCGGACCAGTCGGCCCGACACCTGTCGCGTCGAAACGAACGATGCGATCCGAGCGGGGCCGACCCGCTCGCGCGACAGGCGGTCACGATCGAATGAGCACTGAGCAGAACGATTTCTGGGGTGACGACCCCGCGTGGAGCGCCGGGCGCGCCCGCCCGCCCCGCACCGGCCCGGCGATCGGCGCGACGGTGCGGTCGTGGTGGTCTTCGGTGCTCGGCGGTGGGACCACGGCCAGCCGCCACCACGGGGTGGCCTCGGGACCGGCGGCCGACCCCACCGACCCGGCCGGCGCGTTCGACGGCGGCACCGGCGACGTCACCGGAGACTTCACCGACGACGGGTTCCGGCCCTCGGTATTCGACGCCGACGCGTTCGACGACGACCTGTCCGGGTCCGACCCGATGGGCACCGACCTGTTCGACACGAACCCGACCACCGAAGTCCCGGTGGTCAGCGTGGCCCAACCACGGACCGCGTGGGACGCCGACTGGAACGTGTCCGACGATGCCGCTCCCGGCCCGGTCGACCCGCTGATCGCCCGGATGGGCGCGCTCGCCGTCGTCGTGACGCTGCTCATCCCGGTGGGGCTCAGCCTGCGCGGTGGTGGCGACGCCGACTCGATCGAGTCGGCCGCCGTTCCCGAGACCACGCTCGGCGAGGCGCCGGACCCCACGGTCGTGATCGAGGCCACCTCGCCGCCGCCGGCCGACACCGGCGCGTCGGGTGAGACGTCATCTCCTCCCGCCGCCGTCGTGGTGACCGAGGCGCCCGACACCGTCGCCGAGGCGCCGGCGAGCGCGCCGGCGGACGAGGCCCCCGACAGCGAGTCGTCCGACACCACGGCGTCCAAGCTGGCCAGCGATGCGCCGGCCGCCGACGTCGGGCTCGCCGCGCCGGCCGCCGCCGGCGCCGGCGCCGACCGGATCGAGCCCGACTGCGCCATCGAGTACGAGGTCGTCGCCGGCGACTTCTGGATCCGGCTCGCCGACGGCGCCGGCGTGCCGCTCGACTCCCTGCTCGACGCGAACGGAGCGACGACACGGACGCCCCTGTTCCCCGGCGAGACGATCTGCCTGCCCGCCGGTGCGAAGACTCCGCCGCCGCCCGCGACCACCACCACGGCGCCGACCACGACGGCGGCGCCGACCACGACGACCGCGCCGACGACCACGACCGCGCCGACCACGACGAGCGCGCCGACCACGACGAGCGCGCCGACCACGACGTCGGCCCCGCCGTCCGAGCCGCCCGGACCCGAGGCGGTCAAGCAGATCATCCGCGATGTGTGGCCCGACCACTTGGAGGACAAGGCGCTCCAGGTCGCCTACCGCGAGAGCCGGTTCGACCCCAACGCCGACAACAACTTCTGCTGCTACGGCGTCTTCCAGATCTACTGGACCGTGCACCGCGGCTGGCTCGACGAGATCGGCGTCACCTCGCTGCAGCAGCTCTTCGACGCCGAGACCAACACGCGAGCGGCGTACGCGCTCTACCAGCGTGCCGGCGGCTGGGGTCCCTGGGGCGGGTGACCCGTCGACCCGCGGGCCGCTGATCTGTGGCGCAAGACCACCGAATCGGCGGGCGCCCACCCCTACACTGTGGGGCCAAACAGACCAGCGCTCGTAGCTCAATGGATAGAGCACTTGACTACGGATCAAGCGGTTGGGAGTTCGACTCTCTCCGAGCGCGCCAGATGCGGGGCGGTGCCGATGAGGCATCGCCCCGCTCGCGTCGGGCGAAATGCGAACGCACATCACACCTGGGAGGGAATCGAGATGACCACAGCCGGCGAGCGCTTCGTCGTGCTGACGTCGATCTCGCGACTTCTCCTCCAGTTCCGATCTGCGGGCGCGGATAGCCGCTCATGAGGTATGTCCGGTTGGCGGCTCTGATCGGCAGCCTCGTGCTCCTCGTCGCCACATCGGTCTCGTTGTTCAACCGCCGCGCCGAGCTGCGCAACGAGGAGGACCTCCGCGTCGTGGCCGCGTCGCTGAACGCGGAGGCAACGATCCAGTCGATGATCCTGCGCGCGCAGGCGGTGGCCGATGTCGCCGGCCCCGAGTCGAAGCCCGCCGAGATCGCGGCGTCGTTCGGCGATCGCGCCGACGCGTGTGTCAGTGGGCCGGCGACGTCGAGCTGCTCGGGTTCCGACCTGTCCGCGCTCGACGCGTTCGGGACCGCGTCGACGATCTCGTCGGCGCAGGGGGGACGGGCGGTCGCCGTCGCCGACGCGGCGAGCGCCTCCGTGCTCGTCGTCTCGCGGGCTGATCGCACGATCGTGGTGCAGCTCCCGGCCGACGTGTTCGTCGACGCCGTCCTGGAGAACGCGGTCGGCGGGGAGGACGCCGAGGTGGTCATCGTGCTGTCCGGGCGGTCGGCCGCCAGCGAACGGAGCAGGCCCGCCAACATCGACGGGCGGCGCGTCGTCACCGCCGTCGACGGCGACTCGCTGGCGTCCGGCTCGGTCGTCGTCACGGCCAGCGTCGACGACGAGGTCGGGATCGCCGGCGACTCACCGGTGTTGTTCGGCGCCCTTCTGGCGTTGGGCACCGTGCTCCTCGCGCTCGCCGGGTGGACGTTCCTCGTCGAGCGCCGCACGCTCGAGCGCCGTGCCACCACCGACGAGCTGACCGGCCTGATCAACCGCCGCGAGTTCGAGCAGGAGTGTGAGGAGGCGCTGATGATGGCCGAACGGTTCGGCACCGGCGTGTGCATCATGCTGATCGACCTCAACGGGTTCAAGCAGATCAACGACACGATGGGGCACCCGTTCGGCGACATCGTGCTCAAGGCGTGCGCCGAGCGCCTCACCAACGCGGTGCGCGACACCGACATCGTCGGACGGTGGGGCGGGGACGAGTTCGTCATCCTGCTCCCGGGGTTGGAGGAGGGGACCGCGGTGCGCAACAGCGCCGAGCGGCTCGCCACCGGCCTCAGCCGGACGCCGGTCGCCGGCGACGTGTACGTGTCGGCCAGTGTCGGCGCGGCGCTGTTCCCCCGGCACGGGCGGACGTTCGAGGAGCTGATGCGCAACGCCGACGTCGCGATGTACGGCGCCAAGTCCGCCGGGGTCACGCTGCGCGTCGCCAATCCGGTCAGCTCCCCGGCGGGCGAGCGCGACGGCGACCCCCGACGGTACGACGGCCCGGACCGCCGCCGTGGCGCCCGGCGCGACAGCCGGGTCTGAGCGCGGCGGCCGGAGACACCCGCCCGGGCGGGCCCGTACACTTCGCTCGTGCCCGTGGCCGACGACATCATGACCGGGAAGCTCGCCGGGTTCGGGACGACCATCTTCGCCGAGATGTCGGCGCTCGCCGTCGAGACCGGCGCGATCAATCTCGGGCAGGGGTTCCCCGACACCGACGGGCCGGCCGAGGTGCTCGACGCGGCGGTCGACGCGATCCGCTCCGGCACCAACCAGTACCCGCCGCTGCTCGGCGCCCCGACGCTCCGCCGGGCGATCGCCGACCACCAGCAGCGGTGGTACGGCATCGAGCTCGACCCGGCGACGGAGATCGTGGTCACCGCCGGGGCGACCGAGGCGCTGGCCGGCGCGCTGCTCGGCATGCTCGACGCCGGCGACGAGGTCGTCCTCTTCGAGCCGATGTACGACAGCTACCAGGCGTGCATCGCGCTCGCCGGGGCGCGGGCGGTTCCGGTGGTGCTGGCGCCTGGCGAAGACGGAACCTACGGGTTCGACCCTGACGAGCTGAGGTCGGCGGTCACGGCGGCCACGAAGGTGATCCTGCTCAACACCCCGCACAACCCGACCGGCAAGGCCTTCACCAGCGGCGAGCTGCGGCTGATCGCCGAGTTGGCACAAGAGCACGACCTGGTCGTGGTGACCGACGAGGTCTACGAGCATCTGCTGTTCGACGGCAACGAGCACATCCCGATCTCGACGCTGCCCGGCATGCGGGAGCGCACGCTGACGATCTCATCGGGCGGCAAGACGTTCCACACCACCGGCTGGAAGATCGGCTGGATGACCGGCCCCGCCCCGCTGGTCGCCGCCGCCCGAACCGCCAAGCAGTTCCTGACGTTCGTCAACGGCGCTCCGTTCCAGCCGGCGATCGCGGTCGGGCTCGGCCTGCCCGACGCGTACTTCGAGCGGCTCGCCGCCGATCTGCAGGCGGCTCGGGACCGGCTCGTCGAGGGCCTGCTCGTCGCCGGGTTCACGACGTTCGTGCCGGCGGGCACCTATTTCACGACCGTCGACATCCGCTCGGTCGACCCGGCCGGCGACGGCATGGCGTTCTGCCGCTCGCTGCCCGACCGGTGCGGCGTCGTCGCCGTGCCCAACCAGGTGTTCTACGCCCGCCCCGAGCACGGACGGCACCTGGTCCGATTCGCCTGCTGCAAACGCCTCGACGTGATCGACGAGGCGGCTCGGCGGCTGGCGGCGGGGTTCGGCGCGTGAGCACGCTGCGCGTCGCCGCGATCCAGCACGACATCGTCTGGCACGACCGGGCCGCCAACTTCGGCCGGCTGGCGCCGATGATCGGCGGGGCGGCGGGCGGCGGCGCCCAGCTCGTCCTGCTGACCGAGACGTTCTCGACCGGCTTCTCGTTCGACACGCCCGGCATCGGCGAGCCGGAGGGCGGGCCGTCGTCGCAATTCCTGGCCGAACAGGCGGGCACGCACGGCATCTGGATCGGCGGGTCGTGCCCGGAGATCGCCCCCGAGGCGCCGGCCGATGATCAGCGCCCGTCCAACGTCTTCGTGCTCGCCGGCCCCGGCGGCGCCGTCCACCGCTACCGCAAGATCCACCCGTTCTCCCACGCCGACGAGGAGCGGTACGTCCGTGCCGGCACCGAGTTCGTCACCGTCGAGGTCGGCGGCGTCCGGGTCAGCCTGTTCGTCTGCTACGACCTGCGCTTCGCCGACGAGTTCTGGGCGCTCGCCCGCGACACGGACGCCTACCTGGTCGTCGCCAACTGGCCGAAGAAGCGGCGGCTGCACTGGTCGACGCTGCTGCGGGCGCGGGCGATCGAGAACCAGGCCTACGTCGTCGGCGTCAACCGGGTCGGGACGGGCGGCGCGCTCGAGTACTCCGGCGACAGCGCCGTGATCGACCCGCTCGGCGAGATCCTCGTCTCCGGCGCCGGCGGCGAGACCGTGCTCCACGCCGCCCTCGACTCCGACCACGTCGCGAGCACCCGCGACCACTTCCGGTTCCTCCAGGACCGCCGGCCGTCCTAGCGTCCTCGTCGGCTCGGCCCCCACCGGCCCCCACCCCGACCGGACGTCCCCGGTTTGTGTGACCGAACATGTCGACCTCGGACGTTTTCGGTCACACAAACCCGTATGGAGCGGGATGGGGCGGGTGAGGGCCAGTTCCGGTCGGCCCCGGTTTGTGTGACCGAACATGTCGACCTCGGACGTTTTCGGTCACACAAACCCGTATGGAGCGGATGGGGCGGGTGAGGGCCAGACCCGGTCGGCCCCGGTTTGTGTGACCGAACATGTCGACCTCGGACGTTTTCGGTCACACAAACGGGAGGGGGCGGGTCATGAGGGAGACCTCGCAGCCGTAGTCGGTGACCTGCCGGCCGACCTCGACGAACCCGAGCCGGGTGTGGAACGCCATCGACTGCGGGTTCGGCGGGTCGACGTTGACCTCGAGCGTCAGCCGGGCCATCGTCGGATGGGCGGCCGCCAGGCGGCGGTCGAGCTCGGCGTACAGCAGCGCCCCGAGCCCCCGGCGCTGGAAGCGATCGTCGAACGCCACCCGGTCGAGGTACAGCGCGTCGTCGTAGCGCTCCATGAACCAGCGATAGTTGACCGACGCGTACGCCGATCCGGGGGCGACGACGAGGCAGAACCCGGCGATCCCGCCGCCGGGGTCGGGCTCGACGACGAGCCCCAGCGCGCACTCGTCGACCAGCTCATCCCACCGCTCCCGGGCCAGCGAGCTCACCGCGGGGACGTTGGCCTCGTTGATCTGGTGGACGCGGTCGAGGTCGCCAGCGACGACGGGGCGGATGACGGCGGCCACGGCCGCACGGTAACCGACCTGCCCGGAGATGACCGATTGCGAACATTCGGGCCGGGCCGGGCCGGCCGAGCCAGGCGGGCGTATCCTGGCCCCATGCTGTTTCGCAGGAAGGCCGAGATGGTCGAGGAGAGCGAAGCCCTCCCCGGCCGCACCGATCAGACGATGCCGATTCCCGACGTGCACTACGTGAACGGCAACCCCCTCGTCGGGCCGTGGCCCGACGCGATGGGGCGCGCCGTGTTCGCGATGGGCTGCTTCTGGGGCGCCGAGCGCAAGTTCTGGGAGCTGGACGGCGTGTACTCGACCTTCGTTGGGTACGCCGGCGGCTACACGCCGAACGCCACCTACGAGGAGGTCTGCTCCGGCCGGACCGGGCACACCGAGGCCGTCGGCGTCGTCTACGACCCCGAGCTCGTGTCGTACGAGCGATTGCTCCAGGTGTTCTGGGAGAATCACGACCCGACCCAAGGCATGCGCCAGGGCAACGACACCGGCACCCAGTACCGCAGCGCGGCGTACTACACCTCCGACGACCAGCGGGGTGCCATCGAGTCGACGCGCGCGGCGTACCAGCGGCGTCTGGACGACGCCGGCCACGGCGAGATCACGACCGAGATCGCGCCGATCGACCCCGACACCGAGTTCTTCTACGCCGAGCCGTACCATCAGCAGTACCTGGCGAAGAACCCGGGCGGCTACTGCGGCATCGGCGGTACCGGCGTCAGCTGCCCGATCGGGTTAGTGTCGTAAGCCAGTCCGCCAGGGGCCTCAACCTCTCAACCTCTCAACCAAGGAGTACAAGCACACATGGGAATTTTCGACAAGCTCAAGGGCATGATGGGCAAGGGCAAGGAATCCCTTGACGTCGACAAGGTCAAAGACGCGGCCGGCGACCTCAAGGACAAGGCCGACGACCTCGTCGACGAGCACTCCGACAAGATCCCCGACGCCGTCGAGGGCGTCTACAACAAGGCGAGCGACGCGGCCGAGAAGGTCGTCCCCGGCGACGACGCCAGCGGCGGCTGACGCCGCCGACGACCACGCGGCGCGGCGGACGCGCCGGCTGAAACCGACTCGAGACACCGAAGCGGGATGCCATCGCCTGTCGATGGCATCCCGCTTCGCGTCCGACCGGTGATCGAAAACCCTGCTCCGGGGCGACGTACGAAGCGGCAAGTTCTCGGCAAGATCCGACGCACGCGCTTGCGTGGCGCCGGCCCGATGACGATGGAACTGCGCGACACAAACACGCTGTCGCTGACGAACATGCAGTTCGGCGGACCGGAGCGGGATGAACCAGAACATCAGAAAGCGGCTGAGCTGGCGCTCTGACGGCCCGCGCGACGACGCGTCCGAGCCGCTGCCGGCGTGTCGCGCGGACCGCGATCGCGGCTTCTCGCTCGTCGAGATGCTCGTGTCGGTCGTCCTCGTCGGCCTGACGGTCACCTCGGTGCTGACGACGATGCGGATCACGATCCGCGCCTCGGCGATCGACCGGGACCACGCGATCGCGTTCGCCTGGCTGCAGTCGGCGTCCGACCAGATCTACCAGGACTCCCGCGTCGCCTGTACGTCGGGTCAGGCGGCAGCGATCTCGGCCTACACCGCATCCGCTCAGTCGGTTCCCCGGCCGCCCTCCTGGGACGCCACTCCGGCGTCGATCGACGTGGTCGACGTCGAATACCTCGGCAAGGTCAATCCGGACGACGACTTCGAATGGGGTGCCGGATTCTGCTTCGAAGGCGCCGGCTACGTCGACAGCCCGCTGTACACACAACGCGTCACCATCGAGGTGACCAGCCCGAGCGGCAACATCATCGAGACGCTCGAGATGGTGAAGAGCGAATGACGCGCGCCCCGCACGCCCGCCCCGCCCCTCCCGGCGACTCCGGCTTCTCCCTGATCGAGATGCTGATCGTGACCGTCGTGCTCGGCATCATCATGTCCGCGCTCACCGCCGCCGTGATCACCACGATCCGGGCGGCGCCCGACACCGAGGCCCGGCTCGACGACGCCCGCTCGACGCGGTTCTTCGCCACCTGGCTGTCGCACGACACGACCTCGACGCCGCCGTTCCTCCCCGAAACGGCGCAGGGCGGGATGGACATGGACACCGTGGCCAACGCCGACAACGACGACTGCGGCGGCGCCGGCGACAACCTGCTGCACCTGCAATGGACCGAGACGACCACGGTCTCGACAACGCACGTCGCCAACTATCGCTGGGTCGTCACCGGCGGCGAGGGGGTCGTGCAGCGGTACGCCTGCTCCAAGGTGGGCGCCGCCCCGTCGTTCACCCTGGACTTCAACCGGCCGATCACTCCGCCGCTCGATCCCGGAAATCCCCCGTCGGTCGCGGTCGACCAACCCGGCGGTCCGGGCACCGACGTCCTGTCGGTCACGTTCACGCTCAACGGCCTCAGCGGCGAGACCGTGCTGGTCGAGACCGCGTCGCGCAACCCGGCGGACTTCTTCCCGTGATGAGAAAGGGACCTGCGGTGTCAGACATCAAGACCAACCGAACCGTCGACAAGGGCCTGGCGCTGCCGCTGGTGCTCATCTTCACGACCGTGATCGCCGCGGTCGTGGTCAGCTTGGCGTCCTACTCGATCGCCAACCTCAACTCCGGCGAGGTCGTCGAGGACCGCAGCGACCAGCTGGCGGCCGCCGACGCCGGCATGCGCTACGCGATCGACCAGCTCAAGCTGCGCAACGCCGGCTGCATCCTCGACACGCAGGAGGCGGTGCTGCCCGGCGTGCAGGCCGACTTCAACGGCGCGTCCGCGGCGGTCACCTGCGAGCGCATCACGTCCGGATTCGAGGGCATCTCGGCCTACGCCGCCGTGTTGACCGGCGAAGGGCTGGCGCCGACCGAGTTCCTGATCTCGACCCAGTCCGGCACGACGGCGAAGGAGCTCGGTGGCCCGGTGTTCATGGCCCGCGTCGACTCCTCGGCGTTCACGCCCGGTCCCGACCTGCTCATCAAGGACGGCCCCTTGCTGTACACCGACACGTCGCCGAGTGTGCCGTGCTCATCGATCTCGGCGTCCTCGCTCCCGGCCCACGTGAAGTTCGACCCGCAGCTGATCTTCGGGCCGGTGTGCGTGTCGGTGTCATGGGACGAGATCTTCGACAGCCCCGAGGTGCCGACCCTGACCGGCCTGATCGAGCGCAACGGCGCGCTGCCCATCTCGGCATCGCCACCGGCGCCGGCGGCGCAGGGCGCCTACACCGACTTCAGCGGGGCGGGTGGCTGCCGGGTGTTCGAGCCGGGGCGGTACACGACCCCGCCCGACATCGACGGCGACAACGCGTACTTCAAGACCGGCGACTACCTGTTCGACTTCCCGCTCGCCAACTCGACCTTCAACGTCAAGCAAGCAATCGTGACGGCGGGCATTCCGAATCCATTGACCGCGACCGCGAACGATCTCCCCAACACGAACAAGTGCAGCCAACAGCAGGCGGCCGATGAGGCCTCGAAGCCGGTGCCGAACACGGACTTCGGCGCCACCTTCTACTTCGCCGGGCACTCGCACATCAACGTCGACTCCCAGGGCTCGCTCGAGATCCACACCCGCAAGCAGGGGGCGGCGGACTTCGTCAGCCTGCAGACGCTGTGCACGCCGAACGGCACCTGGTGCAACGCCAGCGGCGGGGGATTCACCGGGAAGACCAGCACGCTGACCGCTCCGGCGATCGCTCCGATGCCGAACTTCATCCACACCGACTCCGGCAACAACAAGCAGATGGTCATGCACGCCCTCGTCTACGCGCCGCTGGCGCAGATGGAGTTCGGCAACGTCTCCAACTCGGCGGCCCAGAAGCTGCTCGGCGGGTTGATCGTCTCCCGACTCGTCCTGCAGTCGTCGACATCGGCGACGAACTTCGAGATCTCCGTGCCGACGAGCCCGATCACGGCCGAGATCCTGCTCAAGTCGACGGCCACCAAGGACGGCCAGACCGCCGTCCAGGCGATGGTCGAGTACCGGCCGTACGAGTCCGACATCGACGACCGGATCAAGATCAACTCGTGGCGGGTCTGCGCGCAGGCGGTCTGCAACTGAGCGGATCGGTCGTGGCCGCGCGCCGCTCACCAGCCGGTCGCCCTGATCTGGTCCCCGTCGGCGTCGACCGGCCGGCCCGCCCAACGCAGCGCTCCGGGCGTGGCGGACAACCTCGCGATCAGGCTCTGCATCGGGGTCCCGTCGACCGTCTCGACCGCCCCGCGCGCCGCGTAATGCGGATCGCCGGCGATGTCGGCCATGTCCATCACCGGCCCGATCGCGGCCTCGGCGGCGGCGAAGGCGTCGAGCACTTCGTCAGCGCTCCGGGCCGCGCACCATGCGCTCATCACCGCCTCGAGCTCGACGCGGTGCTCGGCCCGGTCGGCGAACGTCGCGAACCGCGCGTCGTCGGTGACCCCGAGGAGCTCGAGCACGCGGGCGGCGACGCTGTCGCTGCTGGTCGACACGGCGACCCACCGGCCGTCGTTGCAGAGGTACGTGCCGCGTGGCACCGTGTAGGGCAGCCCGGCGCCGAGCCGCGGCTGCTGCTCGCCGGTGAGGCCGTACAGCGACATCAGGGGCCCCATCAGCTGGAACATCGTCTCCAGCAGGTTGACGTCGACCACCTGTCCGACCCCAGAGTGCAGCGCGACCATCGTGGCGAAGGCCGCCGAGAGGCCGGTCGCCTCGTCGGTCAGCGCGATCGGCGGGAGCAGTGGTTGACCGTCGGGCTCGCCGCTGAGGGCGACGAGCCCCGACATCGCCTCGGCGATCGTGGCGAACCCCGGCCGGGCGGCGTACGGCCCGTCCTGGCCGAAGCCCGACACCCGCGTGACGACGAGCGACGGGTTGCGCTCGAGCAGCACGTCGGGTCCCAGCCCGAGCCGCTCGAGCGTGCCGGGGCGGGAGTTCTCGACGAGCACGTGGGCGTCGTCGACGAGACGCAGCAACGTCGCTCGACCCTCGTCGTCCTTGATGTCGAGCACCACGGTCCGCTTGTTGCGGTTGACCAGCTTCCACCACAGCCCCGCGCCGTCGCGGGGATCGCGCCACGCCATGTTGCGCAGGCTGTCTCCGCCGGGCCGCTCGACCTTGATCACGTCGGCCCCGAAATCGGCGAGGTACCTGGCGCAGTTCGGCCCCGCCAGGACGGTCGACAGGTCGATCACCCGCAGATCGGCCAACGGCCCGGGCGTCCTGCTGCCGGATTCTTGACGAAGTCGGGCCTGATCTCGACGGTCGGTGGCCATCACCCGATTGTGACACCGAGCGTGTTCGCCACCGCATTTCCCCAGCTCCGTCAAGGTTTCTTGACTTTGCATTCCCCTGACCCGCGCCCGTACGGGTGTTGTCGGAGCGCGCCGTACCTTCGAAGACGTCCCAGACGACGGCGACCCAGAGACGGGCGATGACGTGACCGAATCCAGCGACATGAGAACGAGCTCGCACCGGGCGGGGGATCGCCGCGCCGCCGCTCCGGACGACCGTGACCGGGGCTCGTCACTGATCGAGATCCTGATCTCGCTGGTCCTGATCGGGACCGTCGTGGTCAGCATGATGGCCGCGCTGCGTTCGTCGATCACCGCGTCGTCGCTCGTGTTCGAGGCGGCCCAGGTCGAGACCGTGCTGCTGAACGCCGGCGACCGGATCTCCCGTGCCCCGCAGCGTTGCGAGTACGAGGCGTACGTCGACGCCGCCGCGGTCGCTGAGGGATGGCCGCTCAGCACGACGACCGTGCAGGTCGACCTCCTGGTCGGCGACGGCACCGATCCGAGCGACTGGCAGACCCAGACCTGCCCCGACGACGTGAGCGCGTTCGACGTCCAGCGCCTCACGATCACGGCGACGCATCCCGACGGCAAGATCACGAGAACCCTCACGGTGGTGAAGAGCGATGTTGAATGAATCGACGCGCAAGGCCCGCCTCGGCCGAACTCGCGACGCGGGGATGACTCTTCCGGAACTCCTCATCGTCGTGTCGGTCATGGGCCTCATCGCCACGGTTGTCGCAGCGGCGATCACGGTCAGCTTCCGCACGGTCACCAGCACCGAGGGCCGTGTCAACGTCGCCCGCGCCGAGCAGTCGATCGACACCTGGTTGCCGGCCGACCTCGCCTCGACGGACGTGTCCGACACGACCTTGCCGGCGGTCGACACCGACCCGCTCGCCTCCCCGTGCGGCGCCGCCGTCTGCGACGGGATCAGCATGGACGGGGTCAACGCCCTCCAGCTGGCGTGGAAGTCCGTGATCCCCGGCCCCCCGCCGACCGACGTCATCACGCGGGTGCAGTACCAGTACATCAAAGTGGGCGCCGAGTGGCAGCTCCAGCGTGTCCAGTGCGAGGACGGCGGTGGCTGCACGATGCGCGTCGTGCTCCACGACCTCACGCCACCGCTCGACGAGCCGGCCTACCTCGCCTCGCCCACGGCGCCGACGTGGGTGTTGGGCGTGTCGATCCCGAACGACCCGGCGACCCTCGGCCTGTCGGACAACGCCCGCCGCATCCTGGTCACGATCGACGGTGGCGGAGGATCCGCCGGCGCCGGCGGCGGCACCAACAACGTCAGCCTCACCGCCGGCGGCACGACGACCAGCGAGATCGCCGCCGACGACTTCACCGTGCCGTCCTTCGTCCGCGCCAAGTCGCGCTGCGGCGGGCCCGTGACGCTGATCGTCGACGACTCCGGCTCGATCGGGAGCGCCGTCGAATCGGTCGTCGAGCCCGGGGTCGAGGACTTCATCGAGGCGTTCCGCGGGACGCCGACACAACTGCAGATCATCCCGTTCTCGTCGCGGGCGCACTTCATGAACGGCGACAACGACCCGGCCAACGACGCGCCCGGGTGGCACCGCTACGTCGACATGACCGACGACGCGGCGGTCACCGCGCTGAAGGACGAGGTCGAGGACGAGTTCGACTCCTCCGGCGGCACCAACTGGGAGGACGCCTTCTTCCGGGCGTTCCACAACGAGGACGGCACGGTGGCCAACACCTTCCCGAATCGGATCGTGTTCTTCACCGACGGCGTCGTCACCCGCGACCGCACGGTGGGTGGGAACTACATCACCGGGCCGTTGGTGCACTACAACGCCGGGCCGTACGACCGCGGCGCCGGATGGGACGACTCGTCCGGCCACTCGTTCAGCCAGGAGTCGTGGGACCGGACCGACGCGATGATCGAGTACTTCGGCCGCGGCGGCATGGACATGATCTTCGTCGGCGTCGGCCCCAACCTCCAGGTCGACCTCGCGCCGGACCCGCACGCGGACCACGACCCGCTGGGCGAGTGGATCCAGAACCCGCAGGCGTACACGAACCCGAGCGCGCCGCCGGGGCCGGTCGTGCCGATGAAGGGCTCCGACACCATCGCCCGTCTGCTCGTCGGCGCGCCGAGCGGGCAGGTCGAGGCGATCTACGACCCCGTCGCCGGCGAGTTCACGAACAGCGAGACCGCCGACTTCTACAACCTCGACAGCTTCAACGCCACGTCGTTCGGCGCGGCGATGAAGGCCGCCGCGCTGAAGGACTGTGGCGGCACGCTGACGATTCAGACCAGGCTCACCGACGGCACGAGCGTCCCCGACGAGTTCGTGTACGAGAACAGCGAGTACCGCGACGACACGGGCGCCGTCGTCCCCGCCGACACCCGGCGGGTGAGCACCTCGGCGACCTTCCGCACCGGGACGTTCGACTTCGAGATCCCGAGCAGCTCGGCGTTCTTCATGGTCGACGTCGTCCCCCAGGAGCTCGAGACGCTGACCGGGTTCACATTCCAGGGATGGTCGTGCAAGGCGGGCGGCGTCGCCAAGACCGGGAGCGACATCGATTCGATCGACGTCGTGGACTCGGACTACGAGGGTGTCACGGTCTCGGTCTACCCGAACGAGGCGGTCTCGTGCATCATGACGGTGTCGCAGCCATGAGCGTCGTGCGACCGGACGGTCACGATCCCGTGGCGGACGAGGCGGCCGACCGGCCCGGCGACGAGGGCACCATCCTCGTGATGGTGCTGGTGATGATGGTGATCGGCTCGCTGATCGTCCTGCCGCTGATGGTCTACACGATCAGCGTCTTCCGCGCCGGCGGCGTGCAGGCCGACAAGGCCGAGGCGGTCGAGCTCGCCCGCGGCGGCACGTGGGTGGCGTTGAGCAACGAGGCCGACCTGTTCGACAAGTGCGACGGCGTCTCCCCGCTCAGCGGGGCGCTCGGCCCGGATGTGAACACCATCTGCACCGTCGTCGACGACAGCCGCCTCCGGCCGGCGGCGGAGATCCCGTACCACGTCGTGTCGACGCAGTCCGACGTCGGGCTCCCGGCGCCGATCACGGCGCAACCGACGGTGGTGACCCACAGCCCGAACTCGACCACCCCCGACCCGAACGACTGGGACAAGTGGATCGACGGTCCGGACTGGTCGAACGCTCCGTCGGCCAACACCGTGTGGCTGCCCGAACTCCCCGTCCGCTCGACCAACGGCGGCGGGCCCCGCGACACGACGTTGAGCTTCGACCCGACGTGCCGCATCTTCTTCCCCGGGACGTTCCAGAACCCGATCACGATCCAGGGCCCGACCTACTTCACGTCCGGCGTCTACTACTTCACCAAGCCGATCACGTTGGAGAAGGGCGCCGACGTCGTGGTCGGCAACGGCACCGAGCTCGGCTGCACGACCGACTTCGAGGCCGTCGCCGACGCGGTCAACGTCCCCAACCCGCTGAACATCGGCGGGCTCGGCGGCACGTTCGTGTTCGGCGGCGACGCCCGTCTCGTGATCGACGACCAGAACGGGCCCGGAACCTCGATCAAGCTCACGATGAACCAGCGGTACGTGGCGCCGGAGGACACCAGCGTCCTCGCGTCGTCGAACGTGTCGATCGTCTCCGTCAACGGGACGCACGCGCCGCTGTTCGGCGCCGAGGCGCTCGGCGACGATCTCGTCGTCAACGGCGTGATCCACGTGCCGGCCTCGACCGTCGGGACCGGCGATCCGATCTCCCCGCGGGCAGTCGACTCGGGCTTCACCCCGTCCAAACTGACGGCCAAGCCGCTCACCCCCGACGCCCCGACCGTGCTGTCCGCCGATGACTACCAGCGGCCCAGCCCGACGCCGAGCCCCGGTCGGCTCACCGTGACCTGGGACATCCCCAACGAGAACGGCTCGCCGATCACGGACTACGTGGCGACCGACCTCACGAGCGGTCTGTCGTGCTCGCCGATGACTCCGACGCTGCCCGACACCAGCCTGCAGACCTCGTGCACGATCACCGGAATCGCACACGCGTCCGGCGACAACGCCAACGTCGTCGTGACGGCGACGAACGCGCTCGGGGTCAGCCTGCCATCGGCGACGTTCGCCGGGCCGCAGGTCGACCTGTCCGGCGGCAGCCCCTCACCGATCATCAACCCGCCGAGCGCGCCGCAGAACCCGACGATCTCCGACGTCTACTCAGACGGGAACCGAATCAGCTGGGATCCGCCGCTCGATGACGGAGGGGGCCCGATCACGGGCTACCGGGTCACCGCGACGCCGACCCTGCCCGGCCCGCCCGTCGTGACCTGCGAGGCGTGGTGGGACGAGACGAGCTGCATCCTGCGGGCCAGCGACGGGTTCGTCGGCAACGGGTCGACCACGTACACGATCGAGGTCGTCGCCGTGCAGGCGGAGAGCCCGCCGTATCAGGAGTACCTGTCGCCACCGGCGACGATCCTCCCCGTCCCGACCCCGACCTGGTTCAACGGGTCGATCGCCGCCCCGTTCCAGACGCCGACGCCCTACAACGGCATCCGCGTCCCGGACCCGATCGTCGGCCTGACGACGACGACGTCGACGCCGACCGAGGTGCTGATCGCCGGCTACATCTCCGTTCCTCAGGGGCGCATCGAGATCGGCGCCACCGACCCGAGCGCCACCGAGGTCGAGCTGATCGGCGGCGTCGTCGCCGGCGACATCTGGGTCGACCCCGCCGGCGTCCCCAGCGTGCTGCGCGTCGAGCTCGACAACCCGATCGCCCAGAAGCGGGTGCGGATCGAGACGAGCGTCACCGGCAAACACCACGCCAAGTCGGTCGCCATCGTCCAGGTCAACCGATCCGGGTCGCTCGCCGTCAACGCCTGGTTCGTGCAGTAGCCGAACCGCCGCCGGCCCGACTCACATCGTGACCAGCTCGCCGGCGGCGAGCTGACGGGCGTACCGGCCACCCGCGGCGACGAGCTCGTCGTGGGTGCCGACTTCGACGATCCGCCCGTCCTCGACGAAGGCGATGCGGTCGGCGCTGCGGATGGTCGACAGGCGGTGGGCGATCACCAGCGCCGTGCGCCCCTCCATCGCGTGTTCGAGGGCCGCCTGGATCTGCGCCTCGTTCTCGTTGTCGAGGTGGCTGGTCGCCTCGTCGAGGATCATGATCGCCGGGTTCTTGAGCAACAGCCTGGCGATGGCCAGCCGCTGCTTCTCGCCGCCGCTCAGCCGGTAGCCGCGCTCGCCGACCACGGTGTCGTAGCCGTCGGGGAGGGCGGCGATCGTGTCGTGGATGCGGGCGGCCCGGGCGGCCTCGACGATCCGCTCGGCCGACGCGCCGGGGTCGGCGTAGCGCAGGTTGTCGCCGATCGACTCGTGGAACAGGTGCGGGTCCTGGCTGACCACTCCGATCGCGGCGCGCAGCGAGTCGAGCGTGAGGTCGCGCACGTCGTGGCCGTCGACGCGGACGGCGCCGGAGGTGACGTCGTACAACCGGGGTACGAGCTGGATCGTGGTCGACTTGCCCGCCCCAGAGGCGCCGACGAGGGCGACGGTCTCGCCGGCGCCCACCGCGAGCGACAACCCGTGCAACACGTCGACGTCGGGGTCGGCGTCGCCGCCGAGCCCCGCGTTCTGCTCCATCGACGGGATCGCGCTGTCGGCGGCGGGAGGGTAGCGGAAGAAGACATCGTCGAACTCGACCGCGCCCCGCGGGTCGATCAGGTCGATCGCCGCCGGCCGCTCGCGGATCGCCTCGGGCGCGTCGAGCACCTCGAACACCCGCTCGAAGCTGACCATCGACGTCATCAGGTCGACGCGGGCGTTGGTCAACCCGGTCAGCGGCTGGTACACCCGCGTCACGAGCGCGGCGAGGGCGACGAGCGTGCCGGTCGTGATCGTGCCGTCGACGACCATCAGCGCGCCGACACCGTAGATCGCCGCGGTGCCGAGCGCCCCGACCAGGCCGAGGGCGACGAAGAACACCCGCCCGTACAGCGCGGAGCGGATCCCGGTGTCACGGACGCCGGCCGCCCGCCGCTCGAACGATGCCCGCTCGCGCCCGCCGGACCCGAACAGCTTGACCAGCGTCGCCCCGGCGACGTTGAAGCGCTCGGTCATCTGCGTGTTCATCGCCGCGTTGTGGCCCATCTGCTCGCGCGAGATGTCCTGCAAGCGGTGGCCGACGCGGCGCGCCGGCACGATGAACAGCGGCAGCACGATCAGGGTCAGCAGCGTCAGCCGCCACTCGAGGGCGATCATCGCGGTGAGCGTCGTGGCGAGCACGATCACGTTGCTCACGACGCTCCCGAGGGTGGAGGTGACCGCGGTCTGGGCGCCGACGACGTCGTTGTTCAGCCGCGACGTGATCGAGCCGGTCGGGGTGCGGGTGAAGAACGCCAGCGGCATCCGCTGGACCTTGGCGAACAGGGTTCGCCGCAGGTCGTAGATCAACCCCTCGCCGACCCGCGAGCTGCACCACCGCTGGAGGATCGCCAGGCCGGCGTCGGCGACAGCGGCGAGCACGGCGATCGAGGCGAGCAGGACGATCTGGCCGCGGTCGCCGGCGGGGATCGCGGTGTCGATGATCGCCCTGGCGACGAAGGGGGCGACGAGCGCGAGCAGCGCCGACACGAGGATGGCGACCAGGAACAGCGCGATCGTCCGCCGGTACGGGCGGGCGAACTGCCAGACCCGGCGCAGCGTGCGGCGGTCGATCTCGGCGCCCTTCACGGCGTCGCGGTCGCCGGGCATCAGGTGGTGGGGGCCCATCCGCATGGCCATCACGCTACGGCCGCGCGGCCCGATTCGAACGAGCCGATGACCACACTGAACGCGCCCGCGCCCCTACCCTGAGCAGGATGACGCCGTGCCCCTTCTCGCCCCGTCGGCGTGCCCGGCCGCGGTCGCGGCGACACCTCACGCTGGCGGTCGCCACCGCGCTGCTGGCCGCGGCGTGCAGCTCCGATCCGCTCCAGACCGAGCCGCCGCCGGCGACCCGCGATGTGAGCGGCGTCACGACGACGACCACGACGACGGTGGAGTCGACGACCGATCCCTCGACCGACCCGACGCCGGCGCCGTCGGTGGGCTCGACGACGACGACCACGACGACGCCCCCGCCGCTCGACTACTCGATCGAGTGGGCGCCGATCGAGGATCGGGTCGACGGCGGGTGGCTCACGGTGCCGCTCGACTACGCCGACCCCCAGGGTCAGACTCTCGACCTGTGGGTCGTGCGGCATCGCGCCGACGACGACAAGCGGATCGGTGTGCTGCTGGCCAACAACGGCGGCCCCGGCGCGGCCGCCAGCACGATCGCCCGCAACGCGCCGCAGTGGTTTTCGTTCGAGCTCGCCGACCTCTTCGACATCGTGTCGTGGGATCCGCGGGGGACCGGCGTCAGCGACGGCGCCGTCGACTGCATCGACGACGACCAGTACGACCAGTTCTTCGCCGCGCCCGACGTCACGCCCGACGACGAGGCCGAGCGCCAACTGCTCATCGACACCGAGGCGGCATTCGCCGAGCAGTGCGCCGACCGCGTCGGCGACGCGCTGCGGCACATCGGCACCAACAATTCGGCGCGCGACATGGACGCCATCCGCCAGGCGCTCGGCGAGCCGCAGGTCTCGTACTTCGGGTTCAGCTACGGCAGCGAGCTCGGCGGGGTCTGGGCGACGTTGTTCCCCGAGACGGTCCGCGCCGCTGTCTTCGACGGCGCGGCTGACCCCGACGCCGACGCGCTCGAGACGACGCGCCAGCAGTGGGTCGGCTTCGAGGCGGCGTTCAACAGGTTCCTCGCCGAGTGCAGCGCCACGCCGTCGTGCGCGTTCCACAACGACGGGAATGCCGAGGAGGCGTTCGACGCGCTGTTGGCGGCGCTCGACCGCGAGCCGATCCCGAGCGAGGAGGGGAGAGCGCCGGTGAACCTCGGAGTCGCGGTGACCGGCGTCGTGCAGGCGATGTACAGCGACACGTACTGGCCGGCGCTCGAGCGGGCGCTCGAAGACGCCGCCGACGGCGACGGCGCCGGTCTGTTACAGCTCCAGGACCTGTACTACCAGCGCGGCCCGGACGGCTCGTACAGCAACCTGCTGGAGGCGTTCAGGGCGATCACCTGCGCCGACGACCCGGATCGGCCCACCATCGAGGAGGCCGACGCCGAGATCGAGCCGTTGATCGGCGTCGCGCCGCGCCTGTTCCCCGTCACGACCGGGAACTACACCTGCACGTTCTTCCCCGAAGCCCTCGACCCGCGCCTGCCGATCACCGGCGTCGGCGCCGGCCCGATCGTCGTCATCGGCACCACCGGCGACCCGAGCACCCCGCTCGACAGCAGCCGCCGGATGGCCGAGGCGCTGGAGGACGGCCGATTCGTGATCGTCGAGGCCAACCAGCACACCGGCTACCACGTCAACCCGTGCATCGACGCGCTCGTGCGCGACTACCTGGTGCAGCTCGCCGCGCCGGAGACCGAAACCGTCTGCGCCTGAGCGGCGTGCGATGTCTTGACGGTGCATCAGTGACGCGTTCTCGCCGTCGTCGCGCGGGGCACCCGCCGGCTCGGCGACCGGCGATCGTGGGGCACAGACCCACTTCCCGCCGCCTGGATCCGGGACTACTGTGGACGTCACCGCAGAATCCAGGAGGGAGCGAATGATGAGACGACGTGCAGTCTTGGCGGTTGTGGTGGCGATGTCGATGCTGGGGCTCGGCTTCACGCAGGCGCCGGCGGTCAGCGCCAAGGGCTCGGCGGGCAACAACCTGGTGGCTCAACTGAGCGGAGCCGACGAGGTACCCCCGGTGGCCACGGTGGCGCACGGCACGGCGCACTTCCACGTCTCCAGCGATGGCGCCACCGTGTCGTACAAGGTGGTGGTGAACAAGCCGTCGGCGCCCGTCGTGGCCGCCCACATCCACCGTGCGCCGGTCGGCGTGAACGGACCGGTGGTCGTGCCGTTGTTCCCGGCGCCGAACGTCAAGGTGAACAACAACACGACGGTGTTCTCCGGAACGTTCCCGATGGCCGCGTGGCCGACGCTGGTCGCGGATGCCGCAGCCGGAATGCTGTACGTGAACGTCCACACTCCGGCCGTCCCGTCGGGTGAGATCCGCGGGCAACTGAGCTAACGAAGCACAAACCTCCTCCGGTGAGAGATGAGGGGCGGGGGTGGTCTCACCTCTCACCGGAGCGAGGCACAAACCTCCTCCGGTGAGAGATGAGGGGCGGGGGTGGTCTCACCTCTCACCGGACGGTCCTCTCAGCGACGCCGTCGATCACACCGGCGACAGCTCGTGCCGCCCGCTGACCGAGCGCACCCGGCCGACGGTCTCCATGTGTGAGGCGATGAGCACGTGGTCGCCGCCCGCCGCGTACTCGACGAGGCGCTGGCGGGTGCTCGACGCCGGCTCGTCGCGCTCGTCGGAGAAATGATTCCAGGCGGCCTCCGGGATGTTGACCTCGTGCGCGACGGCGTCACCGACCAGGAGTGCGCGCTCGTGTCCACTGGTGACCTCGACAACGATGTGGCCCGGTGTGTGACCGGGAGCCGGGAGCACTCGCACGCCGGGAACGACCCAGTCGGCTTGATCGACCGTCTCGACGAGACCGGCCGCCCGCACGACCACGATCTCGTGCGATGGCTCGGTCGCCAGCAGGTGCTCGAGTTCCGCGGCGCCGATGTGATGACGGGCGCGCGGGAAAGCGGGTCGGCGCCGGCGGTCGACGAGACCACCGACGTGATCAGCGTGGCCGTGGGTGATGACGACCGCATCCACATCGGCGGCGTCGAGGCCGAGATCGACGAGCGCGTCCGCCAGCGGGTCGGCCCGCCTGTCGGTAACCGCGAATCCGGCATCGACGAGCACGACCCGGTCAGGCGTGCGGACGATGACGCTCGAGTACACGAAGGAGATTCGGCCGTCGGCGTCGACGTGCGGCGCGATCGCGGCCGAGAGATCAATGTGGGGCACGGTGGGGAACATCCACTCGGGCCGCCCCGTGCCGCGCCCGTTAATCACGACCCGGACGTCGATGTCGCCGATGGGGTGGTCGTCCATACATGGGACAACATGTGTGCGTAGGCACAGATTCCCAATCGGCGCGCGCCGAGGTCCCGCCGTGCGAGGCCGAGCGCCGCGCTGGTGCCCAAGGCGATCGGATGTGTGCGTCTGATCAGGGGTCTTCGAGTTGAGACAACCCTGAGCGCAACGCCCCACCGACGACGACGGGCGCCCATGGATCTCGATCCGAGCCTGCCCTGCTCAGGAAGCTTTTCGTGGATCTCCATGGACGCCCGTGGACGTACTGGCGGAAGGCGTGGGATTCCGACCGTTGACGTATCGCCCCTGGTCACAGCTTCCGAGTCGCCGAAATCGCTCCGTTTGAGAGTAACCCTGAGACTAACCGCGCTCCGTTGGGTCGTCAGTGGATGACGACGGCGTCTCGGGTCAGTTCAACGAGCGTTGATTGTGCGAGCGCATCGAAGAGCACCTGCTGCACGTGCTCGAACAGCAGAACAAGGTCGTCGTTACGGATGTTGCCCGTCGTCACGAGGAGCAGGCGTTTCGGGGATCCATTGAGGAGGTGTCCATCGAGGAAGTCGTGATCCTTCGTCACCACAACGCGATCCTGTTCATCGGCAAGTCGCGCGATCTCGGCGTCTGCGGTCCTGTTGCCGTTGGCCAGACCGATGGTGTGAACGACGTCGTGGCCGGACGCAGCGAGCAACTCCGCCAGACGGAGCGGCAACTGTGCATCGACGAGGAGTTTCACGCGGCGGAGATGGGCACCGACGACCGAGTTCGAGTGACGAGCGCCGCGTACTCCAACGCCGCAAGCACGTCTTCGTGCTCGAGGTCGGCGTAGTCGGCGATCACCTCATCAGTGGTCATTCCCGCAGCGAGCAAACCAACGATCATCTCGACTGGATACCGCAGTCCGCGCACAGTTGGTGCCCCGTGGCACACGCCGGGATTCACGGTGATGCGGTCCAGCAAACTCACATCGTCAAGCTATCACTGGGGCCTCATGGGCCTCTGCCGTCGAGGTGCGCGTCGATCATCGTGGGCGCTGTGCCGTGACGGGTTCGGCTGTGCCAACCGGTCAGCCACGAACTGTTCGAGCTGCTCGATGGGAAGGCGCACGCTTCGGCCTATCCGGATCGGTGTGAGCTGGCCGGCATCGATGAGCTGATAGATGACCGAGCGGCTGATCGACAACATCTCGGATGCCTGCTTGATGCTCACCAGGAGCGCTCGGGTGGTCGTCTCGTCAGGACGGGACGGAAACTGTGTCGGTGCGGTGGTCATGTTGAGGTGAAGGCGGTCGACGAGGCAACGGGGGACATCGGTACACGGATGTGGACCGAACACGATCGGCCACACGATGCGGGACACGATCGTGCGAACCGTCGTGCGAACCGTCGTGCGAGCCCATTCCCGACATCGTCGCGGCGTATGGTCTGCGAGCGCTTCCGGTCCGCGTTTGTACGGCGGCTGAGGCTGAACTCAAGTGAGGAAGGTGACTCGGAGGTCGACGCGGCTGGCTTTGATGAGTGTTGTTGCGTTGATGCCGGTGACGTGCTCGGCGAGGTACCAGAACTCAGCGAGGCTGAGATATCGGGTCACTTGGCGAGTCGGTCGAGGATCTCTCGGTCGCGCTCGAGCAGCTTCTTGGCGCGCGCGGTGAAGTCGTCGTCGGCGCGGACGCGTGCGATCTCGGCGGCGAGTGAGTCGATGATGAGTTGGTTGACGCTGTCGCCACGGACTCGTGCGACGGCTTCTGCGTCGTCTGCGAGGTCGTCGGGCAACCGGACCGTTGTCTGCTTCGTCATGACATCATGATATCACGATGCGAGTCGGGAAGTGGCTGATCGACCGGCGTTCGCGCCGAGATGTCCCGTTCTCGGCGCGGACACCGCCTTTACCTCGTTGACGGCAGGTCGCTGACAACGCGCGCACCTCCGTCGTGATCGACGACGAGTGGAGGTGGGAAGGGTGGCTCCAGGACTCGCAGCCGAACGACGCAGCGGCCCTCGCCTGCGACTCGGTTCTGTCCGCCGGTCGATGCCGCTTCCCGCCGCGTCTTCTTGCGGCCCGTGGCCTCCGTCGGTCGTGCTCGTTGTGGTCTTGTGCGGCCTGGTCGGCGGTCGCCGTGTGGCGTCCCCCGTCGCGCGGTCGTGTGCGCCCGCGCCGGCAGGCCGGTGCGGGCGGTCCCGCCGTGGGGCGGTCGGAGGCCGCCTCGCTTGGTGTGGAAGTGGGTTCAGACATTTGCACCAGGGTGATCGGGTCGGGGTCGGGTCGTGTTGTCGGTAGGCAAGGACGGCCCGGCGAACGCCGGCTACTGCCAGAGCGAGGTGGTCCAGGGTCTCGAGGACTACTACGCCGGCGACGGCGAAGCGCCGGGTCGTTGGATTGGTCGCACCGACCTGATCGGGGCTGTCGCCGGCAGTCTGGCGACTGC
>JBFGCT010000049.1:0-23773 GCA_041581055.1 Ilumatobacteraceae bacterium
CACGTCGGCGCCGACACGGCGGCGGCGATGTTGTCGGAGGGCCCGCACCGCGGCGCCGGCGTCCAGCTGCTGATCGACGTCGGCACGAACGCCGAGATCGTGTTCGGCAACCGCGACCGCGTGCTCGCCGCGTCGAGCCCGACGGGGCCGGCGTTCGAAGGGGCTCAGATCTCGTCGGGTCAGCGCGCCACCGCCGGGGCGATCGAGCGGGTGCGCGTCGATCGCGACACGTTGGAGCCGAGGGTCAGGGTGATCGGCGCCGACGTGTGGTCGGACGATCCGGCGTTCGCCGCGGCGACGCGGCGCCTCGATATCTCGGGGATCTGCGGGTCGGGGATCATCGAGGTGGTCGGCGAGCTGTACCTTGCCGGGGTCGTCGACGCCGACGGGACCGTGCGGTCCGACGCGGCGGAGCGAACCGACCGGGTGTTCGCGTCCGGCCGGACGTTCTCGTACCGGCTCCACGGCGCCGCCGGCGACGCCGACGCGATCTCGGTGACCCAGGACGACGTCCGGGCGATCCAACTCGCCAAGGCCGCGCTGCGGGCGGGCATCGACCTGCTCCGCGAGCACGCCGGCGGGGACGCCGAGATCGAGTCGGTCCGGCTGGCCGGCGCGTTCGGGGCGCACATCGACCCGCTGTACGCGAAGGTGCTCGGGCTCGTTCCCGACGTGCCCGTCGACCGGGTCCGCTCGGTGGGCAACGCGGCGGGGGCCGGGGCGGTGCGGGCGCTGCTGTCGGCCGGCCAGCGCGCCGAGATCGAGGCCGCCGTGCGCCGAGTCGAGAAGATCGAGACGGCGACCGAGCCGCGGTTCCAGGAGCTGTTCGTCGACGCGATGGGCTTCCCGCACACGACCGAGCCGACCCCGAACCTGGCCACCGAGACGCAGCTCCCGATCGCCCGCCCCAAGCCGCCGTCGGACCGCACCTCCCGCACCGCCCGCCGCCGCCGCCGCTGACCAAAATTTTCGGGGATCATTGCGCTGAGCGCAATGAATCGCGAACAGAACGGACCTGGACCGCTCGTCGCGTTCTGTATGATGGAACAGTTCCGCGATGCGGGACGGACAGCCGAATCGTTCGGGAGCGGTACAGGGGGTCAGATGAGTGAGAGCCGACGCCGGACGGGTGGACGCGCCGGGCGCGCCGCGGCCAGGGCGGCGACCCGCCCGACCGACGCCGCCTACCTCACACGGCTGATCAAGCCGTTCGAGATCGTGTCCGACGAGGGGCTCGAGATCATCGAGCACAACGCCGACACGATCCTCGAAGAGGTCGGCATCGAGTTCCGCGAGTACCCGCGGGCGATCGACCTGCTGCGCGACGCGGGCGCCGACATCGACGGCGAGCGGGTGCGCTTCCCGCGCGGGCTGTGCCGCAAGATCGTCGGCGAGAACGCGCCGAGCACGTACACCCAGCACGCCCGCAACCCGGCGCGCAGCGTCCAGATCGGCGGCGACGCCACGGTGTTCGCGCCGAACTACGGCTCGCCGGTCGCCTTCGACCTCGACAAGGGGCGGCGTTACGCGACGATCGAGGACTTCGGCAACCTCGTCAAGCTCGCCTACCTGTCGCCCAACCTGCACCACTCGGGCGGCACCGTGTGCGAGCCGGTCGACATCCCGGTCAACAAGCGGCACCTCGACATGGTGTACGCCCACCTGCGCTACAGCGACAAGCCGTTCATGGGGTCGGTGACCGCCGGCGAGCGGGCCGCCGACTCCATCGAGATGGCGCGGATCGGGTTCGGCGGGGATCTCGCGGACCGCACGGTGATGTCGTCGCTGATCAACGCCTCGTCGCCGCTGGTGTGGGACGCGACGATGCTCGCCGCCGCCGAGACGTACGCCGCCGCCAACCAAGCCTCGATCATCTCGCCGTTCATCCTCTCCGGGGCGATGGCCCCGACCACCGCCGCGGGGGTCGCCGCCCAGACGTTGGCGGAGGCGCTCGCCGGCATGACCTTCTGCCAGCTCGTGCGGCCGGGCTCCCCGGTGATCTTCGGGTCGTTCGCCTCGTCGATGTCGATGCAGACCGGCGCTCCGACGTTCGGCACGCCCGAGCCGGCCATCGTCCTCTACACCGTCGCCGCGCTCGCCCGGCGCCTCGGCGTTCCCTTCCGCTCAGGGGGTTCGATGACGGCGTCGAAGCTGCCCGACGCGCAGTCCGCCTACGAGTCGGCCTCGACGATCCTGCCGACCGTGATGGCCGGCGTGAACTTCGTGCTCCACGCCGCGGGTTGGATGGAGGGCGGGCTCGCCGTGGGCTACGAGAAGTTCATGATGGACGCCGACCAGCTCGGGATGATGGCCAAGTTCGCCCAAGGGCTCGACCTGTCGCCGAACGGGCAGGCGATCGAGACGATCCGCACGCACAACCCGGGCGAGCACTTCCTGGGCACCGCCCACACACTGGAGAACTTCGAGTCCGCGTTCTACGTCTCCTCGATCGCCGACAACGCGAGCTACGAGCAGTGGCTGGAGGAAGGGTCGCTGAGCGCGGCCGACCGCGCCAACAAGGCGTGGAAGGCGGCGCTCGCCTCGTACGAGCCGCCCCCGATCGACGACGCGGTCGACGAGGAGCTGCGGGAGTACGTCGAACGGCGCAAGGCGGAGATGCCCGACGAGATCGGGTAGCTCCCCGACGGGCGGGACCATCTGAGCGCGGCGAACGCGGCGACGCTGAAGAAGCTGTAGCCGAGGACCATCGGGGTGACCGTGTCGTCGATCAGGTTGTCGATCACCGCGCCGAGGGCCGCGCCGAAGGCGAGCGTGATGAAGCCGAGCACGGCCGAGGCGGTGCCGGCGATCTCGGCCATCGGCTCCAGCGCCAGCGCGCTGCACATCGGCGCGAGCACGACCGAGATCGCGTTGCTCACCGCGACCCAGAGCAGCCACGCCCACAGCGGCGGCACCCCGCCGCCGAGCACGACCATGGGGATTCCCGCCGCCGAGGCCACGACCAGCGCGGCGCCGGCGATCGGCACCATCCGCCGCGTCCCGTGGCGGGCGATGAGCTTGTTGCTGGCGAGCAGCGTGAGCGCCATCAGCACCCCGGAGCCGGCGAAGAGGAACGCGAACTGGTCGGCCCGCCCGTAGATCCGGTCGACGATCGGCTGGGCGCTGCCGAGGTACGAGAAGAACGGCGCCGCCAGCAGGGTCGCGGCGACGATATGGCCGATCGTGGCCCTGGTGGTGAACACCGAGCGGATGGCGCGCCCGTACGGCCGCCAGCTGAGTGGTTGCCGTCGGGCGGGGTCGAGGGTCTCGCCGAACCAGGCCGTCCAGCCGAACGCCACGACGGCGAGGAGCACCGCCCCGAGGAAGACGGTCTGCCAGCTACCGACGGTCAGGATCCCCTCGCCGATGATCGGCACGAAGATCGGACCGAGCAGGAACACCGCCATCGTCACCGTCACGATGCGGGCCATGCGGTCGCCGTCGTACAGGTCGCGCACGATGGCCAGGCGCAAGACGTACGGCGCGGCGGCGCCGAGGCCCCACACCAGGCGAGCTGCCAGCAACACCTCCAGGTTCGGGGCGAGCGCCGACGCGAACGCCCCGGCGGCGTACAGCGCGATGCCGACGAGCATCACGTTGCGGCGGCCGAACCGGTCGGCGAGGGCGCCCCAGAACAGCTGCCCCGCCGCCGTGCCGAGGAGGTACAACGTGCCGATGATCGCCACGCTGACGCCGCGGGCGTCGGTGTCAAACTCGGCCCGCAACTCGTCGAACGCCGGCAGGGCGACGTCGATCCCGAACGCCATCATGACCCCGAGGAACGCGAGGTACGCGATGACGGTGAAGTCGCGGGGTCGTCGGCTCACCGCAACACGCTACGCGGCCACGGTGCGACGACACGGGCCCGCGCCGACGCGCTCGCTACCGTGCACGGATGACCAACGACCTCGTACTGCTCGCCGACGGGCCGCTGATCAACCTCGATCAGCTCGAAGCGACGCTCGGCTGGACGCTCAAGCCGCAGGGCCTGTGCCGCGACGACACCTGCGTGCTCGTGCCCGACCGGTCGGCGCTCGAGCGCGACGGCGCGGTCGACGCGCGGGCGGTCGCCCGACTCCTCGACCGTCCGGCGATCGTCGACGACGGATCCGGTGTCGCCGCGATCGGAGCGCCGCGCGAGCTCCGGCGGGGCGCGCTCCACGACCTGCACGCCCCCGACTTCGTGCTGCCCGACCTCGACGGCACGCCGCACGCCCTCTCCGACCACCGCTCGAAGAAGCGACTGCTCGTCGCGTTCTCCAGTTGGTGAGGCTGCATCTTCGACCTGCCAGGTTGGCAGGCGCTCCAAGAAGAACTGGCCGATCACAACTTCCAGGTGATCGCCGTCGCCATCGACGAGAACGTCGACAACGTCCGGGCGTTCGTGGACGGCATCACCTACCCGGTGCTGATGGACCCCCAGCATCTCCTGACCGAGCTGTACGCCATCTCCAACGTGCCGACGGTGTTGCTGATCGACGAGGACGACCGCATCGTCCAGCCGAACTGGAACGCGTACGCCAGCGACACGTTCAAGGAGTTCACCGGCGTCGAGTCCGCCGACCAACTCGAGATCATCCGGCGCTGGGTCGTCGACGGCACGCCGATGATGACGGCCGACGAGGCCAGGGAGGCGGTCGGCGACCTGTCCGCCGATGAGGAGCAGGCGCGCCTGCACTTCCGGATCGCGACCCATCTGCGCGATCGCGGCGACGAGGAGGGCGCGGCCCGGAACTTCGACCGCGCCGCCGAGCTGGCGCCGCACGACTGGACGATCCGCCGGGCGATGCTTCCGCTGCGCGGCGGCGATCCGTTCGGGCAGACGTTCCTCGACCTGTACGCCGAGTTCAACGCCGCCGGCCGCCCGTACCACGGCGTCGCCCCGAAGCGACACCTCTGACCCGCCAGCACTACGGTGCGAGGCGATGAGCGACGTCTTCCACCTCGACCTCACCGAGGAGATGCTCCAGGGCGCGACGCTGGCGATCGTGCCCGGCGACCCGGCGCGCTCGGAGCGCATCGCCCGCCGGATGGACGACGCCGAGTTCCTCGCCTCCAACCGTGAGTTCACGTCGTGGCTCGGATGGGCCGGCGGGCAGCCGGTCGTCGCGTGCTCGACCGGCATCGGCGGCCCGTCGGTGTCGATCGCCGTCGAGGAGCTCGCGCAGCTCGGCGTGCGGACCTTCCTCCGCCTCGGCACGACCGGCGCGATCCAACCGGGGTTGCCGCCGGGGGAGGTCATCGTGACGACGGGCGCGGTGCGCCTCGACGGGGCGAGCACCCACTTCGCGCCGATGGAGTTTCCGGCGGTGTCGGACTTCGAGTGCGCGACCGCGCTCATCGAGGCGACGAAGGCGGCGGGGCTGACGCCGCACGTCGGGATCACCGCGTCGTCGGACACGTTCTACCCCGGCCAGGAGCGCTACGACACCTACTCCCGCCACGTCACGCGCCGGTTCCGGGGAAGCCTCGCCGATTGGCAGTCGATGGGCGTGCTCAACTTCGAGATGGAGGCGGCGACGCTGTTCACGATGTGCTCCACACAGGGTCTGCGGGCGGGGTGCGTCTCCGGGGTGATCGTCAACCGGACCGAGGCGGAGAAACCCGACGAGGCGACGGCGCAGCGGATCGAGGCGACGACGATCGACATCGTCATCGACGCCGCACGACGACTCGTCGGCGGCTGAGGCCGCCCGTCAGTTCGGGTCCGGCAGGATCGCGTCGTTGGCGGCGATGAACGCGCGGTAGACGTCGAGCAGCGACTGCTTCTGGCCGTCGGTCAGGCGATCGTCGGTGAGGATCACCGACTCGGTGTCGGGTTCGTCACCGTGTGGCGCGTCGTCGGTGCGGCCGAGGAAGCGCAGGAGCTTGTCGGCGGGCACGTTCAGCGCCTGGGACAGGCCGTTGAGCACCCGCACCGACGGCTCGTGGAGCCCGCGCTCGAGCTGGGAGAGGTAGGCGTCGGAAAGGTCGGCGAGCCTGGCGAGCTCCCGCTGGGAGAGCTCTGCCAGGCGGCGCTGACTTCTGATGAAATCGCCGAGGGCGTCGACGCCCTTGCGATCGTGCGGGGACGCGGTCATCGGCGCGCGCCCCACGGGGCGCCCTCATCGACGATCGCGGCCGGCCGGATCACTTGGCGGCGGAGGCCTTCTTGGCCGGGCGCTTCTTGGCCGGGCGCTTCGTGGTCTTCTTCGCGACCGGCTTGGCGGCGGCCTTGGTGGCCGTGGCGGCGGGCTTGGCGGAGTCGTCCTTGAGCATCGCGACCACGCGGTCGGTGTACTCGCGGTTGAGCGTGACGATCCGGTCGCTGAAGTCGCGGTTCATCTCGACGACGCGCTCGACGAACTCGACGTAGCGCTCGGCGGTCTCGGCCGGGGTCGGCAGCTCGAACGGAAGGTCGATCGAGGGAAGCTGGTCGGCCACCTGGTTGGCGGTCTTGACGTAGAAGTCGGCCGCCTTGCGGCTGTTCTCGACGACGGCGTCGAGGACGCGCTGGTTGGTCTCGGTGTAGCTCTCGGTGACCGTCTTGGTCACGTCGGCGAGCCTGGTGCTGATCTGGTCGCGCATGGCGATGTCTCCTTGGTGGTCCTGGCCGATCAAGCGGGGGGTGCTTGATCTGCTTTTCGTACTGCGTACTTTACCAAGCATGTCGAACGATGTCAACGTCGTGCGTGAAAAACTTTGCACGCCTGGACGAGGCCGGTCAGCGTCCGAGGGCGGACGCGAGGAGGTCGAGGTGGTCGAGGTCGGCGAGGTCGAGAATCTGGAGGTAGACGCGCTGTGCGCCGGCGTCGCGCCAGCCGTCGACCGTCGCCCGCACCTCCTCGGGGGTTCCGGCGGCGCCGTTCGCCCGGAGCTCGGCGGGCTCGCGGCCGATCGCCGCCGCCCGTCGCCCGACCTCGCCCTCGTCGGCGCCGCAGCAGGCGACCAACGCCGCGGAGAACGTCATCGTGGCCGGGTCGCGATCGATCGCCGCGCACGCCGCGCGCACCCGGTCGGTCTGGGTGGCGAAGAAGTCCAGCGACACGAACGGCGTGTTGAACTCGTGGGCGAACCGGGCGGCGAGCGCCGGCGTCCGCTTGGGGCCGCCGCCCCCGATCACGATCGGGATCGACGACTGCGCCGGCTTGGGGAGCGCCGGCGAGTCGGTGATCGGGTAGTGACCGCCCGGCGCCTCGAACCGCTCCCCCACCGGCGTCGACCAGAGCCCGGTGATCACCTCGAGCTGCTCCTCGAGCCGGTCGAAGCGTTCGCCGAGCGGCGGGAACGGGATGCCGTACGCGGCGTGTTCGGCCTCGAACCAACCGGCGCCGAGGCCAAGCTCGACGCGGCCGCCGGACATCTGGTCGACGCCCGCGACGCTGATCGCCAGCGGGCCGGGGCGGCGGAACGTCGCCGACGTCACCAACGTTCCGAGGCGGATCGTGGTGGTCTCGCGGGCCAGGCCGGCGAGCGTGATCCACGCGTCGGTCGGCCCGGGCATCCCGTCGCCGTCGCCCATCACGAGGAAGTGGTCGCTGCGGAAGAACGCCCCGAACCCGAGCCGCTCGGCGCGCTGTGCCACGGCCAGCAGGTCGTCGTACGACGCGCCCTGCTGCGGCTCGGTGAAGATGCGGAGGTCGGCGAGGTCCATCGAGGATGTCTAGTCGCCAGGCCGGGCCAGATCGAGCGGCGGGTCAGGCGGCGCGGGGCTCGCAGATGACGATCGGGATGTCGCGGTCGGTCTTTTTCTGGTAGTTGCCGTAGCCCTTGTACGAGGCGACGATCCGCGGCCACAGCTCGGCATTCTCGTCGGCGCTGGCGACGCGCGCCGCCAGCGGGAGCTCCTCGCCGTCGACGGTGAGCTCGATGTCGGGGTTGGCGACGAGGTTGAGGTACCACTGCGGGTCGCGATCGTCGCCGCCCTTCGAGGCCACGAGCACGTACACGCCGTCGTCGACGACCGGCGCCGTCAGCATCGTCGATCGACGCTTGCCGCTCTTGCGGCCGATCGTGTGCAACTCGACGACCGGCATCGAGCCGAATTTGCTGCCGATCCGACCGCCGGACACCTTGAGCAGGCCCTTGTGGACGGCGTTCATCGTCTTCATCTGGAGGTCGGTCAGCGTGTTTCGGAGATCCATGGGCTGGATGCTACGGCGCTCGTCCCGTGATCGACGCAGGACCGCCCACGTCGTACGATCGACCGATGCGGTTCGATCCCGACTCGTTTCCGGTGGTGGTCCCCGACCATCACCTGGCCTCGTTCGACGCCGCCTGGGAGTGGCTCGCGCAGCCGGGCGGCGCCTGGACCGGCGCGCAGAAGGTGGCGATGGCCGAGGTGGTGCGCGGCGCGTCGGCCCGCCCGCTGTGGGACCGGCGGCCGGCGACGATCGACCACCTCTCGCCCGACCCCGCCGGATCGGCGCTGTCGCCGCTGGCCGTCGACACGGTCGAGCGGATCGCCGCGGAGGCAGGGGCGATCACCCGCGGCTGGGCCGAAGCGGTGATCGCCGCGCTCGGCGCCGCCGCCTACGCCGAGCTCGCCGCGGTCTGCGCGGTGGTCGTGCCGATCGACCGGGCGTGCGCGCTCCTCGGACGGCGCCTCGAACCGCTCCCCGAACCGGTCGCCGGCGAGCCCACCGGCGAGCGGGCCGAAACGGTCGTCGACATCGGCGCGTACCTCCCCGTCGCCGAGGGGTTCCCCGGCGCCAACGTGGCCAAGTCGCTGAGCATCGCGCCGACCGCCAACATGGCCCGGCTGCGCGTCGTGCGCGCCCTCTACTCGCGGGACCGGTTCGGCGAGCTGCGCTGGGACGACGGCGCGCTGACCCGCCCCCAGGTCGAGCTGATCGCGGCGCGCACGAGCGCGTTGAACGAGTGCTTCTATTGAACGAGCTCGCACGTGATGCTGCTCCGTGCGAGTAGCGACGCCCTCGGCGACGACGTCGACACGGCGGCGGCGGTCGGCGACGGTGTGGACTCCCACGTCGAGCACGGGGCGGTGCTCGCGGCCTACGCCGCGGCGGCCCACGACTCCGGGGCGGGGCTGGCCGACGCGGCGCACGCGGTCCGAGCGGCGGTCGGCGAGGCCGGTTTCGTCGAGGCGGCGATGACGGTCGCCGTGTTCAACGGGCTCGTCCGGACGGCCGACGCGGCCGGCATCCCGCTCGATGACGGCGTCGTGTCGGCCACCGCCGACGACCGGGCCCGACTCGGTCTCGACGAGTACGGCGGGTCGGCCAACAGCGACCTCTCGATCGCCGGCGGCGCCGAACCCCACCCCGCCCGCTTCGGCTGACCGTCCTGGGTCTTCGGTCTTGGGTCGGTCAGGTTCGAAGGAGGGGTCGGGTGAGACAGGTCGGGCCGCCCTCGGCCTTGGAGCAGAGATCCACGCCCGGGAAGGAGACGACCTCGCAGCCGGCGCCCTCCAGCGCGGCCTTGGTCTTCGGCGCGCCGGCGACCGCCAGGATCTGCCGCGGCGCCGTCGCGAGGACGTTGCAGCTGATGCCGAGACTGGCCTCGAACTCGTCGGGCGGGGCGACCACGATCTCGTAGCCGCGGTCCTCGAGCAACTGGAGGAGGCGGACCGGCATCAGCGGGACGTGGACGAGCGCCAGATCGTCGGCGCAGAGGCTGACGAGCGACATGAGGTGGAGGCACGCGTCGCGACCGTGGTGCACCGGCAGATCGAACGGGACGACGGCCACCCCGATCGTTTCCATGATCGCCGTGAGCTGGGCGATCCCCTCGTCGTTCGTGCGGTAGCCGCGCCCGACCGCCAGCGTGGCGTCGTCGACCCACAGGGTGTCGCCGCCCTCGACCGTGCCGGGCGCGCTGACCCGTCCGAGGATCGGGACGCCGAGGTCGGCGTAGAACCGCTCGTGCAGGACCGCTTCCGGCCGGCGCAACTCCTTGCCCATGTTGAACAACACCGCGCCACCGCGCGTCACCAGCGAGGGGTCGTAGGCGAAGACCGAGTCCGGAAGTTCGTCGGCGTCCGCCTCGATGACGCTGACCTGGGCCCCGGACGCCCCCAACCGCCGGACGAACTCGGCGTGCTCGGCCCGCGAGCGGTCGAGGTCGATCGGATGCGTAAAGTGCCACAGCTCGGGATCGGCGGTGGCGAGCGACGCCGGCGGGCGGCGGACGGCGACCCACTCCAGCCGGCCCGTCGTCGACTGCGCCCCGTAGTCGTCCACGGTCACTCGTTGCCCTGGACGCGGGCGAGGTCGTCCCGGTCGCCGTCGAGCAGCGTCAGGAGGTCGGCGGTCGGCAGCGCGGTGCAGAACTCGCCGTGCAGGTTGGCGACGGCCATGTCGTGCACGAGGTCGGGATCGTGGTCGGCGCCGCCGAGACCGACCCGGTTGGTCGCCGCGCAGGCGTCGTGCGCCAGATACGTGTCGAAGCCCAGGTTGCCCGCCTGGCGGGTCGTCGTCTCGACGCACATGTTGGTGAAGAACCCACAGTTGACAAGGCGCGCGACGCCGGCCCGCCGGAGGCGGATCTCGAGGTCGGTGCCGATGAACGCGCTGTTGACGTCCTTGGTGACGACCCCCTCCCCGGCCCGCGGCTCGACGCCCGGCTTGGAGGCGCCGGTCGGCAGCGTGAGCTTGAGCGGCGAGCCGGCCTCCCGCGAGTCGTGCAGGGAGAAGAACACCGGCAACCCGTGGGCGCGCCACGCGGCGAGCAGCGCCCGCGTGTGCTCCTCCGCATCGGGGTTGTTGCGGCGCCCGGTCGGGCCGCCGTAGTAGGCGAGGTCGTCGACGCCCTCCTGGACGTCGATCACGAGCAGCGCCGTCTCGGGCCCGAACCGTTTGATCATGAATCCTCCATCACGCGTGAGGCCGCGGGTGGAAGACCGCCCGCTGCGTGACCGGGTCGAACAGGTGCAGGCGGTCGGGCGGCACGCCCAGGTCGAGCGTCGTGCCGATCGGCGGCGGCATGCCGGGCAGGACGCAGTCGATCCGCTCCCCGTGCGGCGTGTACGCCTCGGTGCGCGTCTGCCGGCCGAGCGGTTCGACCGCCTTGACGCGGACCTCGATGCTCTCGGTCGCCCGGCCGCCGGGCACGAGGTCCTCGGGGCGGATGCCGACGAGGATCGGCGCGCCGGCGAAGTCGTCGAGCACCGGCGTCCAGAGCTTGAGCTGGAGACCGAGCAGGTCGACAACCCGCTCGCCGTTCGCCACCCGCACCGACCCCGGCAGCACGTTCATCCCGGGCTCGCCGAAGAACGACGCGACCTGCGCCGTCACCGGGTGGCCGTAGACGTCGAGCGGCGTGCCCACCTGGTGGATCACGCCGTCGAACATGACGACGATGCGGTCGCTCATCGCCATCGCGTCGTCCTGGCTGGCGGTCGCCATCAGCGTGGTCAACCCGCGATCGCTGTGGACGCGCATGATGTCGGCCCGCAGCCGGAGCCGGATCTGGTCTTCGAGGTACGCCAGCGGCTCGTCCATCAGCAACGTCGACGGGCTGCGGATGATGCAGCGGGCCAACTGCACGACGCGCCGCTCACCCTCCGACAGCGTCGACGGCTTGCGGTCGAGCAGGTGCCCGATCCGGAGATGCGACGCCTCGAAGTCGACCAGCTCGTCGCGGTTGTCGGGGCGGTTGCGGGGGTCGCCGACGTCGAGCGGGAAGCGAATGTTGCCGCCGGCGGTGCGCTTGCGGAGCAGCTGGTTCTGCTGGGTGATGAGGGCGACACCGCGATGGCGCGTGTCGACCGCTGTGATGTCGTGGCCGCTGACGAAGACGCGGCCGGCGGTCGGCTCCTCGAGCCCGGCGAGGATGCGGAGCACGGTCGTCTTGCCGCAGCCGGACGGTCCGACGAGGCTGATCATCTCCCCGGCCTCGATCGCGAGGTTGAAGTCGTCGAGCGCGGGCGGACCGTCGGGGTAGACCTTCGTCACGTCGGCGAACACGATGCCGTTCACGGCGCTCAGGCGCTGATCGAGTGGGCCCGCAGGTCGGCGAGGTCGATGTATTCGAGCGTCGAGACGTGGGTCGACTCGAGCACGACGGGGCAGGCGCGGCCGGCGTCGAAGGCTTCCTTCCAGCGTTCGGCGCAGACGCACCATTGGTCGCCCGGCTGCAACCCGGCAAAGCCGTACTGCGGCATCGGCGTGCTGAGGTCGTTGCCCCGCTCGGCGGAGAACTCGAGGAAGTCGGCGCTGACGCGACCACACACGGTGTGCATGCCCGGATCGTCGCCGCGGCTCTCGCAGCACCCGTTCCGGTAGTAGCCGGTCATCGGGTCGTACGAGCACGGCATGAGCGGTCCGCCCAACACGTTCATCTGTTGCGACATGACCTCATCTTTCCCGAAATCGGACGGCCAAGAAAGTCCTCGCCGAGCTTGATTGCACGCGGCGCCGGTCACGACGCGGCGCCAGAACCCGACGTCGGGACGATGTCGCGCCCGGGGACGAGGCTCACCGATGTCGGCGGCCTGACCGACGTCAAGCGGCGGATCGAGCGCTCGTTCCTCGGACCGATGCGCAATCCCGACCTGCAGCTCGCGTTCGGCAAGGCCGCGGGCGGCGGGCTCGTGCTGTGGGGGCCGGCCGGGCACCGGAGCGGGACGTGCTGATCGAGCAGGCGGCTCAGGCCGCGGTGCGGGCCCGCACGCTGGCGCCGCACGACGCCGGGACGCACTTCATCCGGGCCAAGGTCTACCTCGCTCAGGAACTCTGGGAGGCCGCGGCCGCGTCGGCGCGAGCGGGCTTGGCGATCGATCCGGAGGACCCGCGCGGACACGAGATCGCGGGGATCGCCGCATCGCAGCTCGAGAACACGCGCGGCGCCGGGGATCACTTTCTGGCCGCCGTTCGGGCCGATCCCCACTCGTCGCGGGGCGTCGAGATGCTCCAGGCGATGAGGCGGCGCGCGGACCGTCGCCACCGCCGCATCGCGGTCCTGCGGCCCCCACCACAGCGGTCCGGTCTCGATCGATCCGAGCGGCGCGCTCCCGAGCCCCACCCTGCCGCCCGACGCTCCGAGTTCCACGCTCGCCGCCGTCAGACCGACCAGCCGACCAGCTTGGTGTCGAGGTACTCGTCGAGGCCGACGTGGCCGCCCTCGCGGCCGATGCCCGACTCCCCCATCCCGCCGAACGGCGCGGCCGCCGATGTCGGGTTGATGTCGTTGATCCCGATGATCCCGAACCGCAGACCCTCGGCGATCCGCCATGCCCGGGAGACGTCGCGGGTGTAGAGGTAGGCGGCGAGCCCGTACGCGGTGTCGTTGGCCTTGGCGAGTATGTCGACGTCGTCGTCGAACACGATCACCGGGGCGACGGGGCCGAACGTCTCCTCGTGGTGGATCTCCATCTCCGGCGTCACGTCGGCGAGCACGGTCGGCGCGTAGAAGTTGCCCTGGTCGAGCCCGTCGGCGGTGAGGCGCTCGCCACCGGCCAGGAGACGAGCCCCCTTCCCGATGGCGTCGGCGACCTGGCGCTCGACCTTGGCGACGCTCGGCTCGTCGACGAGCGGGCCGATGCTCACGCCGTCCTCGAAGCCCGAGCCGGCCTTCAGCGCGTTCACGCGATCGGCGAGGGTGGCGAGGAACGGCTCGGCGATCGAGCGCTGGACGTAGATCCGGTTGGGCGAGATGCAGGCCTGCCCGGTGTTGAGGAACTTGACGAGCGACGCGCCCTTGGCGGCGTGCACCGGGTCGGCGTCGTCGAACACGACGAACGGGGCGTGGCCGCCCAGCTCCATCGACACCCGCTTGACGTTCTGCGCCGCGCCGGCGGCGAGGAGCTTGCCGACCTCGGTCGAACCGGTGAACGTCAGCTTGCGGACCCGCTCGTCGGCGAGCCAGGCGTTCCCGATCGGGACCGGGTCGGACGCGTTGACGAGGTTGACAACGCCATCGGGCAGGCCGACCTCGTCGAAGATCTCGAACACCGCCCGGGCGCACAGCGGCGTCTGCTCGGCCGGTTTGAGGACGACCGTGCACCCGGCGGCGAGCGCCGGACCGAGCTTGCGGGTCAGCATGGAGACCGGGTAGTTCCACGGCGTGATCGCCGCGCAGACCCCGACCGGCTGACGCATGACGAGGAACCGCTGGTCGGACCGGGCCGACGGGATCGTCTCGCCGTAGACCCGCTTGGCCTCCTCCGCGTACCAGAGCAGGAAGTCGGCCGCGTACTTGACCTCGTTGCGGGCGGCCCGGATCGGCTTGCCCTGCTCGGTCGTCATCAGCTTGGCGAGGTCCTCGTGCCGCTCGGTCATCAGCTGCCAGGCGGCGTACAGCTTCTCCGCGCGCTGATACGCGGTCAGCGCCGACCAGGCCGGGAACGCGGCGTGGGCCGCGTCGGCTGCCGCCTTCGCCTCGGCGCCGGCGCCGTCGGCGACGCGGCCGATCGCCTCGCCCGTCGCCGGGTTGGTGACCGCGAAGTCCGTCTCGCCCGCCACCCATGACCCGTCGATGTAGTGCATCGCTGAGAATCTAGGCCCGACCGCCCATACCATCGCGCGTGGGGACCGCGTCGCTGCACTTCGAGCCGCTCGACGCGACGTTCGGCGCACTGGTCCACGGCGTGGAGATCCGCGCGCTCGACGCGAGCCGGCGACCTGGAGTTCGAGTCGACGCCGTTGACGAACATCCGCCAGGACGGCACGCTGCGGTCCGACCCGGCGAGCCCGCTGACCAAGTCGCTGGCGGGCAACGAGCGATGGCACCACGACAGCACCTACATGCCGGTGCAGGCCAAGGGCGCCGTGTTCACCGCCGAGGTCGTGCCCGCCCGCGGTGGCGAGACCGGGTTCGCCGACATGCGGGCGGCCTACGACGCGCTGGACGAGCCGACCCGCGTGACGATCGCCGGCCTCTGCGCCCACCACTCGCGGCGCTACAGCATGGAGCGGGCGGGCCACCACGTGTCGCCCGACGACGCGGGGCGCTACCAGCTCTACGGCTACGACGTCGACGAGCCGCCGCTCCGGCCGCTCGTCAAGACCCACCCCGACACCGGGCGGCCGAACCTCCTGATCGGCCAGCACGCGTACGGCATCCCCGGGATGACCGCTGCGGAGTCCCAGGCGCTGCTCGGCCGGCTCGGCGACGAGGCGTGCGCGCCGCCGCGCACGTACCACCACCCGTGGAGCGTGGGTGACGCGGTCCTCTGGGACAACCGCCGCCTGATGCACCGGGCCACGCCGTACGACCCGCACGAGCCCCGCCGCATGTGGCACACCCGGATCGCCGGCGACCCGCTGACCGAGACGGCGGTCAACTACTGAGGAGGCCGGCGCCGCCGTCGCGTCAGGTGAGGTAACCGAGCAGATCGACGATGACGTGGGCCTGCGGGGCGCCACCCCCGCCGCAGTAGATCTGTACCGCACCGCCGGCCGAGACCGCCACCGTCGCGTTGTTGGCGATGGTCTGGCCCGAACCGAACCAGTTGATGTTCGACGTTCCGGGGCGCGTCGTTCCCGCCGGGTAGACGATGAGGAACCCGCTGCCGACCGTGTCGGTGACCGTGACGTTCAGCAGCGCCGCCGCCGCGCCGGCGGGCAGCTCGGGGGAGAGCGTGAGGGTGCGGGTCTTGCCGGCCTGGAACTTCCCGGTGAGCGGTCCCGGGAATCGGGTGTCGAGCTTGCGCGCTTGGGGGTTGAGAGGGATGGGGCCGAAGGGGCCGGCGAACCCGATGCGGCAGCTGTACATCCGGATCACGCTCGACGTGAAGCCGGCGGCGTCGTAGCTGAACGCGGAGTCGACGACATGGTTCACCGCGACGCTGGCGCTCTGGATCGTCGCCGCGCCGCTGGGGATGAGGACGTCGGAAATGGTGGTGCTTCCGCCGCCGTCGAGCGAGTACCGCTCGACGAAGAACGAAGCCGGCGCGCCTGAGCTGTTCTGGCCGGCGAAGGCGACCTCCTTGACGATCGCCCCGGTCGGCAGGTCGAGGTTGGCCACCACGTATCCGGCCATGGTGCTGGAGAAGCACCCGGTCCCGGACACCGAGTAGCCGTTGGCGAACAGGTTGGGCTGGAAGGCGAACATCCCGAAGGTGGCGTAGGTGAGACCGGGGGACGTCGCCAGGAGCGCGCCGACCGCCTCGGTGCGACCCGCCAGCGGGGCGTCGTCGGTGCCGACCGGGCCCGGCCCCACTCGGGCCTCAGCGGCGCCGGCCCCCCAGTCGCCGCCGAGGCCGACGGCGGCCGCCCCGCCGATGATCCCGAGCCCCTTCAACGCCGAGCGCCGGGAGGTGCGTGGCGCCGGCGAATCGATCATCATCGTGACATTCCTCCCTCGCGAGGCGGCGTGTCAAGGCCCTGGTCATCGGGCGGATTCGCGGCCGATCCCGGCCTGCGCTCACGGCCCGTCCAGCCCCGTCTCGTCGTCGATCCAGCCCAGGTAGTCGTGGCTCCCCGCGACGATCGGGACGGCCGTGATCGCCGGCACGTCGTACGAGTGCAGTTCGCGCACCGCCTCCTCGACGGCCGGCGCAAGGGCTCGGCGGGTCTTGATCAGGAGCAAGATCTCGTCGTCGCGCTCCACCCGGCCCTGCCACCGATATGTGCTGCGGATCGGCGTCTGCTGGACGCACGCCGCGAGCCGGCGACCGACGAGCGCCTCGGCGATCGGCTCCGCCTCGTCGGCCGAACCGCACGTCACCTGCATCTCGATGTGGCTGCTGGAGGCGTCCATGGAACGATGATCGCGCGGCAGCCGGGCTCAGCGCCGATCGCCGCGGCGGTGCAACGTGACGACGGCGATGTCGTCGGTGCAGAGCCACCGCTCGTCGTCGACCAGATGCGCGAGCGCCGCGATCGGCGCGCTCGCCGGGGACCGGTCGGCGAGCGTTTGACGCAGCCGATCTTCGCCGAGCAGCGCCCCGTCGTCCCGGTGCCGGGCCTCGGTGATCCCGTCGGTGTAGAGGACGACCGTCGAGCCCGCCCCGAGCAGCGCCGTCGCGCTGACGTATCGGCTCGACTCGGGCGAGACGACCCCGAGCGGGGGGCCGGTGGCCCCGGCGAGCTCGCGCAGCGACCCGTCGGGCTCGAGCAGCAGCGGGGCGGGGTGCCCGGCGCTGGCGTACCGCAGTGCGCCGCCGTCGTCGAGCCGCAGGTAGCAGGCGGTCGCGAACCGGCCCTCCTCGATCGAGTCGCGGAACATGGCATCGTCGGTCTCGGCCAGCGCGTCGGCGGGATCATCGTGGTGGCGGGCCGCCGCCCGCAGGGTGTAGCGGGCGAGCGACGTGAGCCGGGCCGCCTCCACGCCGTGCCCGCACACGTCGCCGATCACGAACCCCCAGGCCGAGTCGCCGATCGCGAACACGTCGTAGAAGTCGCCGAGTAGGAGGTCGCCGTCGGGCGCCGGCCGGAACCAAGCGTCGACCTCGAACCCGTCGATGGGCGGCAGCGACGACGGCACGAGGCTGCGGCGGAGGGTGTCGAGCACCTGGGTGACCCGGGTCGCCTCCACCTCGGTCGCCGCCCGGACCGCCTGTTCGCGGTGGAGCTCGGCGCGCAGCCGGATCTCGCGGTTGGCGATCTCGCTGAGGCTCCGCAGCACCTCGCGGTCGCGCTCGGACCACGTGCGGGACCGTTGGTCGACGACGCAGAACGTGCCGAGCACCTGGTCGTGCAGCGTCACCGGGCAGCCGGCCCACGCCCGAACGCCCATCGACTCGATCGAGGGGTTCTCTTTCGTGAGGTCGTTGAGCGTGACGTCGCCCACGATCAGCTCGGCCTCCTGCTCGATCACGTACTGGCAGAACGAGTCGGAGACCGCGTTCGCCCTCGTCCCGTCGTCGATCCCGAACGTCGACTTCCAGAAGGACCGCTCGTCGTCGACCGCCGTCATGAACGCGAACGGAGCGTCGAGCAACCGCGCCGCGGCCTTGGTCAGCTCGTCGAACACGGCTTCCCGTGCGCTGTCCACGAGTCCGGACTCGCGCACGGCGGCGAGCCGGTCGCGGTCGTGAATTCGGGACCCCATGCGGGGGCACGGTACCGGCCGGGCGCGAGCGCAGTCGGGTCGACGGTCCGCCACGACGTCCGCCGAGTTCGGCACACTGGTCGCGGCGGCGAGCTGCCCATCATCGAGGAGTTGACCGGATGTCGAAACGGAACATGGCCTGGCTGGCTGCGATCGTCGTGATCGGCGCGGTCGTGTGGGTCGCGGTCGGCGTCGTGTGGGGGCTGGTGGCCGCGGCCGCGACCCTGGTCGTCAGCGAGGTCGTCGAGCGACGGGCGCGAGCGCGACGGCGGGCCGCCGCGGGCGACGTCGCGAGTTGAGCGAGCCGCCGTGAACTCCGGGCCGACGCGACGCGCTGCGATCGTCGGGCTCGCGCTCGGCCTCGCCGTCGCCGCCTGTTCCGACGGCGGCGGGTCGAGCGGCGATTCGACCGCACCATCCCTCGACGGTGGCCCGGACGCGAGGGCTCCGACCACGCCACCCGACCAGACCGCGGCCACCGACCCGCTACCGGCGACCACGCCACCAACGACGGAGGCGCCCACCCCGCCGACCACCGAGCCACCGTTGCCCGAGCCGGCGAGCCGGACGCGGCTCGTCGTCACCGGGCCGGAGGAGGTCGTGTTCGACTGGACGACCGATCAGTGCGAGCCGGCCCACATCCCCGACATCGCCTCCCGTGCCTACCGTGACGCCGAGGGTCGGGTGCAGCTCACGATCGGCCACTGGAACACGTACCGCATGATCGGGCCGACCCTCGACGAGGTCGTCACCGACTGCTCCACCGTCCAGCTCCGGTCGGACTTCGACCCCGACCCGTCGACGTTCAACGACTCGGAGTGGATCGGTTCGCCGTACACGCTCGACGGCCAGACCGTGTACGCCGTCGTGCACAACGAGTACCGCGGCGACACGCACCGCGGCGCGCGACCCGGCCAGTGCCCGTCGGGCCGGCGGCTTTCGTGCCTCGACACCTCGTTCACGATGGCGATATCGACCGACGGCGGCGACACGTACGACGACATCGCCGAACCGCCCGGCCAGCTCATCGCGACGCTGCCGTACACCTACCTCGACGACACGGTCCCGTCGGGCATCCGCCAGCCGAGCAACCTGATCGAGGGGCCCGACGGCTTCTACTACCTGTTCGGCAACGTCAGCGATCAGCCCGACGAGCGGCAGTGGGTCTGTGCGATGCGCACCGACGACCTCGCCGACCCCGCGGCATGGCGGTTCTGGGACGGCGCCGACTTCGCCGGCGAGTGGAAGAATCCGTACCTCGAGCCGGTCGACCCCGACCGCGACAAGTGCGCGCCGCTCGCCGACCAGCAACTCGCCGGCTCGGTCCAGGAGAGCGTCGTGTTCGACGCGGCGCTCGAGCGGTACGTGATGGTGGGGGTGAGCTCCGACGCGGCGGCCGCCGATCCCCGGTGGGGCGTCTTCTACAGCACCTCCGAGGATCTGATCCACTGGACGACCCGCGAGTTCCTGCTGGAGTTGCCGGTCAACGCCAACGTGGCCGATCCCGTCAATGACACCGTGCACGCCTACCCCGCGATCATCGACCCCGACAGCGGGTCGTTGAACTTCTCGACGAGCGACGGGGAGATGTACCTCTACATGTCACGGTTCAACTTCGGCGGCGGGAGCCTCGATCGCGACCTGCTGCGGTGGCCGATCGCCGTCGAGGAGTTCGTCGTGCCGGCGCCCGACTGGACCTTCGACGGTTCTGATGACGTCGACCCCGCCACCGGCGGCTGGACCGCGGTGAACGATCTCGACCCGCTGGCGATCGCCGACGGCGCCCTCCAACTCCGCCCGACCGGACCCGACCCGTACATGGAGACCGGCTCGGTCGTGATCCCGGCCGAGTACGACCGTGTCGTCGTCCGATCGCGCGTCCCGGAGGGCGCCGGCGGCACCGCCCAGCTCTTCTACATCACCGAGGACGACCCGCTGTGGAGCGAGGCCAAGTCGGTGCTGTTCGACATCCGGGGCACGGGCGAGTTCGTCGACCACGAGCTCGACCTGTCCGGCGAGCCGGGTTGGACCGGCACGATCCGGGCGCTCCGCCTCGACCCCGTCGCCGGCGACGCCACCGCCGTCGACCGGATCTGGTTCCCGACCGCCGCCGGCTGACCGTCGACAGGGGCGGTGAAGATCAGCAACCGAGCGCGTGGGCGACGGCGGGGTGATCCACCCGATGCCGGCGCACGAACCCTCACCGACACAAACGATCCGCCGGCCGACGCGCCGGGCCGGGTCATCACCATGACCACGAGGGGGTCAACTCATGAAACAGCAACTACTCACAGCCATCGGCGCCGCCGGCGTGCTCGCCGGGGCACTCGTCGCCGGCGACGCCGGCGGCGCGGCCGACCACCTCGAGGCGCCGCTCGTCGCACTCGACGGCCGCACCGACATCAACGACGTGTATGCGTTCACCAACGGCCCGAACACGGTCCTCGCGATGACCGTCAACCCGGCCGCCGGTGTCCTGTCGCCGACCACGTTCGACCCCGACGGGGTCTACCGGTTCCAGATCGACAACGACGGCGATGCCAAGAAGGACGAAACGATCACCGTCAAGTTCGGTGAGCCCGGCGGCGACGGCAGCCAGCGCGTGTCGATCAAGGCCGCGGGCGGCACCGGCCAGACCCTCGGTACCACCGGCGCGACGATCGTCCTACCGGGCGGCGGCCAGGCGATCGCGTCGACGTTCGACGACCCGTTCTTCTTCGACTTCGAGGCCTTCCTCGGCACGGTCAAGGGCCAGGGCACCCGCAGCTTCTGCGACGGGTCGGAAGTCGACTTCTTCGCCGGCCTGAACGTGTCCGCCATCGTCGTCGAGGTGCCGAGCGCGTCGCTGACCGCCGGCGACGCCACGATCAGCGTGTGGGGCGAGACCGAGAACGCCTCGGGCCGCGTCGACCGGATGGGCAAGCCGGCGATCGCCACGGTGCTGATCGACGACGGCAACGAGGACGCCTACAACCAGGACCGCCCTCACAACGACGCGAAGAACTGGGCGCCCGAGGTGAGTTCGAACCTGCAGTTCCTGAGCGGGCTCGACGGTGACGGCTATGACGCCGCGACGGCCGACTTCATCGCCGGTCTGCTCGTACCCGACGTGCTCACGCTCGACACGACCAGCGGCGCCGGGTTCGTGCCCGGACTCAACGGGCGGCAGCTGGCCGAGGACGTCATCGACTTCGAACTGTTCGTCGTCACCGGCGGGCTGACGTCGGCGCCGGTGCTGACCACCGACTGCGTCGACGCCAACGACGTGCCGTTCCCGACCGCGTTCCCCTACCTGGCGGCTGCCCACAGCTGACCCGGGACGGACCCCGGGGGCGGGGCAGACGAGCCCTGCCCCCGGGCGACCGTCGGCCGACGACCGCGCCGGCCGACACGAGTGCGAAGGAGCAAGACGTGAACGCGAAGACGATTGCCACCGGCGGGCTGACCGCCGGGCTGCTGCTGGGCGCGTGGGGCATCGTGCAGGACGACACCGGCGCAGAGCCGGTCGCGAGCGAGATCGGCGCGTTGACATCCGACGAACCGCTCGACGGGATCAAGCCGATCGAGGAGGTGGTCTCGTTCTGGCGGACGCGGGCGGATGCCTCGCCGAATGGCTTCCTCGACCGGACCCAACTGGGGATCGCGCTCGCCGCGTTGGCCCGCGACACCGCCGACCTGGCGCGCTTCGAGGAGTCCGAGCAGGTGTTGCGGGAGGCGCTCGCCGCCAGCCCGCGCCATCTCACCACACAGCTGGCGCTGGCGCAGACGCTGCACTCCCAGCACGAGTTCGCCGAGGCGCGCTCGATCGCCGAGGGCGTCTGGCGGCGCGAGCCGACCTCGGCCGGGGCGCTCGCCCTGCTCGGCGACGTCGGCCTGGAGACCGGCGACTACGCCGCCGCCGAGGACTGGTACGACCGCCTCGCCGCGCTGGAGCGCAGCGCGCCGGTGGTCAGCCGGCAGTCCCGGCTGGCGTACGAGGCCGGCCGGCCCGACGACGCGGTGCGGCTGGCGACCGAAGCGCTCGCCCTCTCCGAGGACGTTCCGCTGCGGGCGGCCGAGCGGTCCTTCTACCACTTCCAGCTCGGTCATTTCCGCTTCCGCACCGGCGACGTCGAGGGCGCGATCGAAGCGCTCGAGACGGCGCTCGCGTTCGATCCCGACAGCCCCCGTGCCCTCGAGTCGCTCGCCTTCGTCGCCGCCAGCGCCGGTGATCGCGAGCGGGCCGAGGCGCTGTACGTGCAGCTGCTCGACTCGGGCCCGGCCGCCGACCTCCACGGCTCGTACGCCGACCTGCTCCGCGCCCGCGGCGCCGATGCCGATGCCGACGAGCAGGAACGTCTCGGCCGTGCGCTGGCCGCCGAGACGATCGACGGGTTTCCGGCCGAGCGTCGCCACCTCGCCGCCTTCTACACGACCCGGGACCCCGCCATCGCCGTCGACCTCGCCGAGGCCGACCTGGCGCAGCGGGCCGACGTCGGCGCGCACGACACGCTGGCCTGGGCGCTCTACCACGCGGGCCGGTTCGACGAGGCCGACGCCCGCATGGCGCAGGCGCTGGCGGCGGGCGCCGTCGACGCCGAACTGCTGTACCACGCCGGCGCGATCGCCCTTGCGGTCGGCGACCAAGACCAGGCCGAGGAGATGCTCGCCGAGGCGCTGGCCGTCAACCCGCGGTTCCACCCCTTCGACGCCGATCACGCGGTGCGACTGTTGGCCGAGGTGCGTGCCGAGCTCGACCGCTGACGACAACAGCCGGCCGTCCCGCTCGGACGGGCGGACGGCCCAGCGCGACGTCGGCGATCAGGCGGCGCTGATGGCGCGGATGACGGCATGCATCGACCGGGCATTGTGGCCGGCGAGGAAGTCGTCGCAGTGCGGGAGCGCGGCCCCCATGCCGCCCGTGGCGGGCTCGAACTCCGCCGCCCCGGCGCGGGGGTTGACCCAGACGACCCGGTGGGCGAGCCGGCCGAGGCGGCGCATCACCCGCGCCAGCCGGTCCGGGTCGTCGGCGTCCCACCCGTCGGAGAAGATGACGACGACCGCACCCCGGACCGCGGTGTTCCAGAGCCGGTGGTGCAGCAGCTCCTGCAGGCTGCTCGCCAGTCGCGTCCCCGAGAACCGGTCGCCGACCGTGTCGGTGACCCGGTCGATCGCCTCCTCCGCCGAGCGCAGCCGCACCGCCGGGGTGATCCGGCTGAGGGTCGTGGCCACTGCGAACACCTCAGCGCGGTGCTCGACGGCGAGCGGCCGGATGAGGTGGAGGTAGGCCCGGGCGTACGCCTCCATCGAGCCGCTGACGTCGAGCACGACCACGACGTTGCGCGGCCGCCGGCGCGGGCGGGTGTGGACGAGCGTGAGCACCTCGCCGCCGGTGTCCAGCGCGTCGCGCAGCGACCGGCGCAGCGCGATCGGCCCGCCGTGGGCCCGGGTCAGTCGCCGCCGACGGGAGCGGCGCTCGGGCCACTCGTGGACGGCGGCCTCGAGCAGCCGGCCGACCCGCAGCAGCTCGTCGTCGTCGAGGCGGTCGAAGGGGCGGTCGAGCTCGTCCGCCACGGCCGACGGACGCAGCTCGGGTATCGCCGCTGTGTCGTCCGGCTCGCGCTGCTCCACGTCGTCGGGCATCGACGGGTCGGCCACCGACGCCAAGGTCGTCCACGGCACGCCACCGGTCGTCGACGGGGCGTTCGGCGCGCTGCGGCGGAGGCCGAGCAGCACGTCGTCGGACGACGGGTCGTGCCGCCTCCCGCGCCATTCCGGGTCGCTTCCCCGGTCAACGCCGAACACCGCGTCGAAGACGGCGTCGAACACGGCAAGCTGGCTGCGATCGCGCACGAGGCCG
>JBFGCT010000050.1:0-23136 GCA_041581055.1 Ilumatobacteraceae bacterium
ACCAGCAGGCCGATCGCCGGCGGTCGCAGGTCGGGGCGCCGCGGGCGGACACGGAACGAGCCGATCGCCATCGCCAGCACCGGGATGCCGATCAATCCGCTGAACATCCGGTTGACCTGCTCGATCGCCGCGTGCCCGGTCGACACGTCGATCAGCTTGGTGGCGTTGCAGTTCGGCCAGTCGTCGCAGCCGAGCCCGCTGCCGGTCAGGCGGACGACGCCGCCGGCGACGACGAGCAGGCAGAGCGCGACCGTGCTCAGGATCGCCAGATGGCGGAACCGGCGCACGCTGAGCGTGAAGCGCTCCATACGCCATCGAGGATATGGGTAGCGTCGTCGCCGTGCTGAGCTCGTACGACGACTTTCCGGTCCACCAGACGTCACATCCCGTCGCGCGAACCGCCTCGACCGACATCAACCACTACGACCGGTACTTCTTCAACGGTTGTACGCGGGACACCGCGCTGTACTTCGGGGCGGCGATGGGGTTGTACCCGAACCGGCACGTCGCCGACGCGGCCTTCAGCGTCGTCGTCGACGGCGGAACCGACGCGGCCCGGCAGATCAGCGTGCACGCCTCGCGGCGGGCGCCGGTCGACCGGGCCGAGGCGAACGAGGTCGGCCCGATCCAGGTCGAGGTGATCGAGCCGCTGCGCGTGCTGCGCCTGCGGGTCGACGCGCCCGAGCACGGCCTGGCGTGCGATCTCACGTTCACCGGGCGGGCCGCCCCCATCGAGGAGCCGCACTTCCGCCACCAGGTCGGCATGCGCGTGCTGCTCGACTACACCCGCCTGACCCAGTTCGGCGTGTGGGAGGGGTGGGTCGACGTCGACGGCGAGCGAACCGACGTCGCCCCCGACCAGGTGTGGGGGTCGCGTGACCGGTCGTGGGGCGTCAGGCCGGTCGGCGAGCGGTCCTCGACCGGCGCGCCCGTCGCCGATCCCCAGTTCTTCTGGCTGTGGGCGCCGGTCAACTTCGAGTCCTTCACCACCCATTTCGACGTGAACGAGCTGTCCGACGGCACGCGGTGGCACGAGACCGGGTTCATCGTCCCCGTGTCGGAGGAGTTCGGCGGCGCGGGGCCGGCGGCGGCCGCCTCGGCGATGCGCGACGTCGACTACCGCCTGACCTGGCGGCCGGGAAGCCGATCGATCACGTCGTTCGAGATCGATCTCGTCCCGCCGGTCGGCGAGCCGTCGACCGTCGCCCTCGAGCCGCTGTTCGACTTCCACATGCTCGGGCTGGGCTACTCCCATCCGGAGTGGGGCCATGGCGTCTGGAAGGGGGAGTTGGCCGTCGGCGGCGATCGCTGGGATCTGCCCGTCGACGACCCGGTCGCGCCCCATCACGTGCACGTGCAGACGATCGTGCGGGCGACGTGCTCCGGCGCGCTCGGCGACCACGTCGGGCTGGGGATCCTCGAACAGCTCGCCGTCGGCCGCCACGTCCCCACCGGCCTCGAGGGCACGTTCACCGGCTGGTCGCCGCCCGGCGCCTGACGCGACGTCGCCCGCCCGCGGCGCTCGCCCGCCCGCGGCATCGCCCGGGGCACCGGCCCGGCCTGCGACCGCGTCACACCCCGTCGCCACAATCGGCGTCATGGACGTGCGGCGCGAACTGGAACGACTCGTTCGATCGGCGCTCGACGACGACCCGCGCGTCGCCCTGATCGCGGTCCGTCGGCTCGCCGAGGACGAACTGCCCTGGCTCGAGCAGCGGGCTGTGCGGATGGCCCGCCAGCGCGGCTGGTCGTGGTCGCCGATCGCCCGCCTCCTGCAGATCAGCCGTCAAGCGGCGCGCCGCCGACACGTGCAGTTGGACACTGCGGCGCCCCGGCGGCGCTCCCGGCCGCTGTCGCCCGGCGAGGTCGTCGACCGGGAGCTCACCGAGATCGCCCGCAACAGGCGCCACGAGGACGAGCTGCGAGCCTGGGAGGAAAGCGGCATCGACATCGTCCCGTGGTGATCGGGGCCGAGGTGCTCGACCGGGCATCGCACCCCGGCGCGGCCGCAACGGCGACGACGCCTTCGTCGCCACGGCGCTGGCCCGCCGTCTATGAGCACCGGCCGAAGAGATTTCAGGAACTGACAACGCACGTTGTCACCGCGACAACACCGCACACCAACTCCAGAAAACCGTTCCCGGCACAGACCGCGCGTCCCACCCCGGCGAGACGACGACGGCCACGCGGGCTCGGCGAAACTTCAATGGCGGACGGTGAGGCCGCCGTCGACGGGGATGGCCACCCCGTTGACGAAGCTCGAGCTGGGCAGGCACAGGTTGAGCGTCATGTGCGCGACCTCCTCCGGCTCGCCGTACCGCCGGAGCGGGACCCGCCGGCGGGCGTAGACCGACTTCGCCTCGTCGTCGATCTCCTCGGTCATGGCGGTGTTGATCGGCCCCGGGCAGATGCAGTTGACCGTCACGCCGTGGCGGCCGAGCTCGACGGCGAAGCTCTGCGTCAGCCCGATCACACCGGCTTTGGTCGCGGCGTACGCGGCGAGCCCCGCGGTGGTCACGATCGCCTCGGTCGACGCGATGTTGACCACCCGCCCGGTCCCGGTCGCCGACAGGTGCGGCAGCGCCAGCCGGATCAACCTGGCGTGCGCGGTGAGGTTGACGTCGAGTGTGCGGGCCCAGTTGAACTCGAAGTCGGCGTCGGGTTGGAACGCCGAGCTGGCGAGCGACACGCCGGCGTTGTTGACCACGATGTCGAGCCGGCCGGCCCACTCGACGGCGCGATCGACGAGCGAGCGCAGTTGGGCCCGGTCGGCGACGTCGCACACCACGCCGAGCGCCGCGGCGGCGCCATGCACCGCGCAGATCTCGGCGACCACCGCGTCGACCCGGTCGGCGTCGATGTCGGCGACCACGACCCTGGCGCCCTCGTCGGCGAACAGCTGCGCCGTGGCCCGGCCCATGCCGCTCGCCGCCCCGGTGACGATCGCGGTCGTCCCGGCGATCGAGCGGGAGAGTGCGGTGATCCTGGCCACGTCGGCGATCATGGCCGGAACGTAGTGCGTGATCCGACCGCAACCGAGGCAGACACGTCGCCGGCCCGCCGTCGAAACTCGCTGACAACGTTCGGAACCTCGACGGGGCGTTCCGAGACGGCGACAGTACGGTCCGAGCCGTGAGATGGCCGAGCCGCCACTCGACGGCGATGACCGCCGCGTGTCTCGTCGTGGCCGCCTGCTCGGCGGCCGCCGAGACCGCCGAGCCGACCACCGCGCCCGACATCCCGGCGACCGCGTCGTCGACGGCGCCTCCCCCGACCACAGTTCCGGAGGACTACCCCGACGCGATCACCCGCGCCCTCGACCGGCTGGCGAACGCCCCCCGCCCGGTCGACAACTCGGCGATGCCGCCCCGCCACCTCGACATCGAGACGTTCCCGACCGCGCTGGTCGACAGGACGCGTATCGTCGCCGGCGGCCCGCCGCCCGACGGGATCCCGCCGATCGACGCCCCGCGCTACGAGATGGCCGCCGAGGTCGACTGGATCGAGCCGAACGAGCCGGTGCTCGCGCTGCTGCTCGACGGCGAGGCCCGCGCGTATCCCATCCAGGTCATGATTTGGCACGAGGTCGTCAACGACGTGCTCGGCGACCGGCCGGTCACGGTCACGTACTGCCCGCTGTGCGACTCCGGCGTGGCCTTCGACCGGCGGCTCGGCGGCGAGGTGTTGGACTTCGGAACGTCCGGCGGGCTGTACCAGGCCAACCTCGTGCTGTACGACCGCCAGACCGAGTCGCTGTGGACGCAGTTCGATGGCCGGGCGGTGGTCGGGACGCTGGTCGGCGACCAGCTCGCGACGCTGCCGATCACGACGATCTCGTGGGCCGACTTCCGCCGCGACCATCCCGCCGCGACCGTGCTGTCGCGCGACGACGTCGCCCCGCGGCCCTACGGCCGCAACCCGTACCACGCGTTGGACCAGCGCGAGACGACGATCCCCGGCTTCTTCACCGGCGAGGCGGACAACACGCTCGCGCCGTACGCCCGCGTGGTCGGTGTCGTCGTCGACGAGCAGGTCCTCGCCGTGCCGACCCGCTCGCTCGCCCGCGTCGGCGTCGCCTCGACGAGCGTCGGCGGTCGCCCGCTCACGTTCTGGCACCGCCCGGGCACCGCGTCGGCGGTCAACGCCGACGACATCGCCGACGGCGAGGACATCGGCAGCACCGGGGTGTTCCTTGCCGAGGTCGACGGGCAGGCCGCGGCGTTCACCCGCACCGACACCGGGTTCGTCGACGACGTCACCGGGTCGACCTGGAACATCCTCGGCGAGGCGGTCGCCGGGCCGCGGGTCGGCGACCGGCTCGAGCCGATCGGACACGTCGACACGTTCTGGTTCGCCTGGGCGACGTACCACGCCGGCGGCGCCGTGTTCGACCCCGCGGACGGCTGAAATCCCGAGCCGGCGCCGACGGCGATCGGCGCGATGTCAGGGCCGGATGTCGTAGAAGGCGTTGATCGCGTGGTCGATGGCGAGCCGTTCGAAGCGGGTGAACCCCGCCGCAGCGGCCATCTCGCGGGCCTTGGACTCGGGAAGGCCGAGCGTCCCGAGCCCGGCCCCGTCGGGCGCCGACAGCGCCGACGACATGCACGACAGCACGCTGATGCCGTACATCAGCGTGGCCATCGGGTTCTTCTGTACGTTCTCGGCGAACGAGTCGCGGCCCTTGATGTCGACGAGCAGCCAGACCCCGTCGTCGGCCAGCGCCGCCCGGATGTGCTCGACCACCTGCTGCGGGTGCGTCATGTCGTGGACGCAGTCGAACGTCGTGACGAAGTCGACCGAGTGGTCGGCGGGGATCGGCTCGTCGCGCGGGTCGGCGAAGCGGGCGTTGCCCACGCCGGTCTCGGCGAGCCGGGCCTCGGCGCGGTCGAGGGCGAAGCGCGAGATGTCGTACCCCACGAACGTGCTGTTCGGGTACGCCTGCGCCATCATCAGCACCGCGCCGCCGGCGCCGCACCCGATGTCGACGACCGACGCGCCGGCCTCCAACCGCTCGACCAGCCCGTCGAGCGCCGGGAGCACGGTCGGCAACAGGTGCGTCCGGTTCCACGGCTCGAAGCTGCGCTCGATGCCGACCGCGCCCTCGCAGCCGTGGCTGTCGTAGTCGTGGCCGAGGCCGGTCCGGAAGCTCTCCGGCATCCGCTCGAGCGCGGCCATCGTCTGCGGGAATCGGTGGAACATGCCCATCCCGTAGGCGGGATGATCCGGGTCGGCGAGCACGGCCACCGCCTCGGGCGTCAGCGAGAACCGCTCGCCCGCGCCCGCGCCGGTGTCGACGTCGCTGTCGACGTCGGTGTCGGCGACCAGGAACCCGCCGGACGCCTGGTTGTAGGCCCACTCGCGGACCCACCGCTCGTCGAGCCCGGTGCGCTCGGCGAGCGCCGAGCTCGTCAGCGGCTCGTCGGCGGCGGCGAGCGCCGTGTACAGGCCGAGCCGGTCGCCGAGGTGGATCATTCCCGCGGTGACCGCCCCGCTGAGCTGGGTGAACAGGTTGAACGCGAAGAGCTTGAGCTGGTCCGGGTCGGCGGCGCGGGTCATCGCTCGACGGTAGATCGCCTGGCCCGCGAGAACCTCAGCGGGTGCGCTCGTCGGGTGGCAGGTGTTCCAGGTCGGACAGCTTGGTCAGGCTGAACGCGTAGCCGTCGCCCACCTCGAGCGCCTCGAGCCGGCTGACCGAGGTGTGGCCGAGCACGAAGCGCTCCCACTCCCACGGGGTCGGCTCGAGCCCGAGGAGGTGGCAGATCGTGACCGAGTTCGTGCCGGCGTGGGCGACGAGGGCGATCCTGGCCCCCGGCTCGGCCACGCGCCAGATCGGCAGCTCGTGGTCGAGGCGTTCGACGCCTCGGGCGGCGAGGAACTCGGTGACGCCGGCGTGGATGCGCTTCGTGAAGTCACGGATCGACTCGCCGCCGGTCAGCCCGTGCCATCGCTCGTCGGCCGACCGCCCGCGCATCTCGGCGTACGCCTCGCGCGCCTTCTCCGCCGGCGTCCCGTGCCACACCGGGTCGCGGATCTCCTCCAGCCACGGGTCGATCATCTCGGCGCGATCCTGCGCGGCGAGCAGCGGCGACGCGGTCTGGCGGGCGCGGTCGAGCGGTGAGACGAGCACCTCGTCGAAGTGTTCGGCGGTGAGGGACGCGGCCAGCCGCTCCGCCTGCGTTCGACCGAGGTCGGTCAACGGCGGGTTGGTGACGTTGAGCCCGTCGCGCACCCATTCCGGCTGCCCGTGGCGGATCAGCACGATCTCCATCGAACCCGACTGTACGCATCGGGCCCGGCAAGTCCACGGCTCTCGGCCCGGGTAGCGTCCGGCCCGGTGAACGACTCGAACCGCTGCCCGGCGATCGTCGCCGGCTGGTACCCCGACCCGTCCGGGCGATTCGAGCTGCGCTATCACAACGGCCGATCCTGGACCGCCGACGTCAGCGCCGACGGCGCGCGCTACGTCGACCCGTTGGGAACCTCACCGCCCGCTCGGGCGGCGACGGCCGGGACCGGCCGCAACGGGCCGGCGGTCGCCGCGATGGTGCTCGGCATCGTGTCGATCGGCATCGGGTGGCTGCCGTTCGTGGTGGCGCTCGGCATCGTGGCCTCGGTGCTGGCGATCGTGTTCGGCGTCGTCGGCCGCTCGCGGGCCAGGCGCACCGGCGCCGGGGCGGGGTACGCGCTCGCCGGCCTGATCACCGGGCTCGTCGGCGCGCTCGTCTGCGTCGGCGGGGTGCTGTTCACGATCGCCTTCGTGCGCGAGCTCGATCGGTACTCCAACCCGGCGCCGAACACCGTCGAGATCGACCGCTGCACGACATCGGGCGCCGAGACGACCGCCGCGGGGCGGATCACGAACCTCGGCGATGAACCAGCCGACTTCTCGATCCGGATCCACTTCGTGCGGCCCGGCACCGACAACCCGGACCGTCGGGCCCGCGTTCCCGTCGACGGCGTCCCGGCCGGAGCGACGGCCCCGTTCAGCGTGACGCGCCCGGTGTCACTCGACGAGGTCGACTGCCTCGTCGCGCGGGTCGACGGGCCGCTGCCGTTCGGCGTCGAGGTCGAGAACTGAGCCGTTCGTGGCGATCGTCGTCGACGAGACCCACGCGTCGTACAGCCGCCGGTAGACGCCGTCGCGGGCGACGAGCTCGTCGTGCCGCCCGTCCTCGACGACCACGCCGGAGTCGAGCACGATCACCCGATCGGCGCGCGCCGCCGTCGACAGCCGGTGGGCGATCGCGATCGTCGTCCGCGTCGCGGCCAGCGCGTCGAGGGCGCGGCCGATTCGCACCTCGGTTTGCGCGTCGACCGACGAGGTCGCCTCGTCGAGGATCAGCACGTCGGGGTCGGCGATGCCCGCCCGCAACAGCGCGACCAGCTGCCGCTCGCCGGCCGACAGGCGCTCCCCCCGCTCGCCCACCCTCGTGTCGAGGCCGTCGGCGAGCCCTTCCACCCAGTCGCGCACGCGGAGGTCGTCGACGACGCGCTCGACGTCCGCCGCCGTCGCCCCGTCCCGGGCGAACGCGATGTTGGCGGCGATCGTGGCGTCGAAGAGAAAGGGCTCCTGTGACACGACGGTGAGGCGGCGGCGCAGTTCCCCGTTGTCGACGCACGTCAGCGGCACCCCGCCGAGGTCGATCTCGCCGACCGTGGGATCGGCGAACCGGGCGATCAACCGGCCGAGCGTGGTCTTGCCCGAGCCGGTCGCCCCGACGAGGGCGACGTTCTGACCGGACGGGATGGAGAGGTCGACGTGCTTGAGGACCAGGTCGTCGGCGCCGACCCGGTCCCGGCTGCGATACGAGAAGGACACGTCGCGGACGTCGATCGCCAGCTTGCCAGCGGGTAGCGGCACAGGGTCGCTCGCCGGCGGCGGGCCGACGGGCATGTCGAGGACGGCGAGCACCCGGCGCAGCCCGGCGACCGCCGACTGGGTCTGGTCGAGCACCTCGACGAACTCGGCGATCGGCTCGAGGAAGCGATAGGTCAGGAACACGAACCCGACGAGCGCGCCGGCGGTGAGCCCGGTCGCCGGACCCTGCCACACGCCGACGCCGATCACCGCGCTGATCGTGAACACCGAGAACACCTCGCCCGACGGGAACAGGACCGCGCCGAGCAGCGCCGCCTTGATCTGCGCCGTGGCTTTGCGCTCGGCCGCTTCGCTGACCTCGGCGCGCAGCGTCTCGCCGGCCCCGTAGGCGCGGATCGTGTTCGCCCCCGAGACCACCTCGGCGACCGCCCCGAGCATCTCGCCATTGCGCGCCCTGGCCAGGTCGTACGCCGCGACCAGGCGCGCCTGCACGGCGCGCAGCACGAAGGCCAGGGGCAAGGCGATGGCGAACGCGACCAGCGCCAGCACCCAGTTGTAGGCCAGCATCACGCCGCCGACGATGATCATCAGCGTGCCGTCGAGCAGCCACGCCAGGCCACCCCATTGGAAGAAGCTGGCCAGCGTCTCGATGTCGGAGGTGACGCGGGCGACGAGGCCGCCGCGGCGCTCCTCGTTGTGGTCGGCCAGGCTGAGCCGTCCGATGTGCTCGATCAGCTCGACCCGCAGGTCGTAGAGCGCCTGCTCGCTGCGGGTGCCGAGGCGGAACGCGGCCTGCCGGAACGCCACCGCGGAGATGACGACGGCGGCGAGCGCGATGAGCGAGAGCCGCACAACGAAGCCCACCCGCACGTCACCGCCGACGATCCCCTTGTCGATCGCCTGCTGGAGCAGGATCGGCACGACGACCCGTCCGCCGGCGCCGACCGCGGCGAGCAGCCACGTCACCCCGAGGCCCGCCCGCAACACCGGCGCCACCTCCAGCCCGCGCCCGATCGTGCGGACCGCCGAGTCCTGGCTCGCCGCGGTCAGCGTCCCGGTGCGGGCGAGGATCGTCGGGTCGACCGTGCTCATCGGACCGCCTCCGGGGCCCGTCCGGCCGGGGAGCGCGCACGATCGGCCTCGAACGCCTCGACCAGCTTGCGGTAGGCGGGAACCGTGTCCATCAGCTCGTCGTGGGTGCCGTGCGCCGCGGCCCGGCCGTCGACGAAGAAGACCACGTCGTCGGCCAGCGCGATCGTCGACGGGCGCGAGGCGACGATCACGACCGTCGTCTCGGCGAACGCCGAGCGCAGGTTGTCGAGCACCGTGGCCTCGGTCGCCGGGTCGAGCGCCGATGTCGTGTCGTCGAGCAGCAGCAACGCCGGGCGCCGCACGAGCGCCCGCGCCAGCGCGACCCGTTGCCGCTGGCCCCCGCTCAGGCTGACGCCGCGCTCGCCGACGATCGTGTCGAGCTGCCGCGGGAGCAGGCGGACGAAGTCGTCGCCGGCGGCGAGGCGCAGCGCCTCCCACAGCTCAGCGTCGGGCGCCCGCCGCCCGAACTCGATGTTGGCCCGCACGTCGCCGGCGAGGAGGAACGCCTCTTGAAGTACGACACAGCGCTCGCCGGCGGCCAACTCGATGTGGCCGATCGTCGGTTGCGCCAGGCCGGCGAGCAGGTTGACGACCGTGCTCTTCCCGCCGCCCGTCGGGCCGACGAGCGCGGTGATCGTCCCGGTCGGGATCGTCAGCTCGATGTCGCGCACCGCGGCTTGGTCGCTGTCGTCATGGAAGAACGAGACGCCGTGCAGCGCGGCGCCGACGCCGGGCGGCGCGTCGACGATCGCGGCGACCGGGTCCGGCTCGAGCGGCTCGTTGACGACCTCCTGGATGCGCTGCCACGCGGCCATCGACCGCGGCAGTTCGGACAGGGCGTACCCGATCAGGCGCAGCGGCAGCACGAGCAGCGTGAACAGGAAGATCACGCTCGACAGCTCGCCGATCGTCATGTTGCCCGAGTCGATGCGGACGAAGCCGAGCACGACGATGCCGATGTTCGTCATCGTCGGGATCAGCTCGAGCAGCGCCTCGAACCAACTGCGCAGCTCGATCGCCCGCACCCGGGACGCCCGCACGCGGTCGGCGAGCTCGCCGAGCCGCGCCGCCTCGCGCTCCTCGGCGCCGTACGCCTTGACGAGCTGCACGCCTTCGAAGCTCTCGTGGACCGCCGCCGAGAACTCGCCGAGTTGCCGCTGCGCCCGCGTGAAGTGGCCGGAGACCACCCGTTCGTAGACGACGTTGGTTCCGATCAGAATCGGGAACACCAAGATCGCCAAAACACCGAGCGGCACGTCGATCAGGAACAGCCACACGGTTGTGATCACGATCATGATCACCGTGCTCGTGGCGAACGGGATCGGCGCGAGGACGCTCACCGTCGTCTCGGTGTCGACGCCCGCCCGGGCGACGAGGTCGCCGTCCGCCCGCCGCCGGTGCCACGTCACCGGTTGCCTGACGAGTTGGTCGAGCACCTGGTTCGTGTAGGTCTGCGCGACGCGCCACATCGCCATCGAGGCGAAACCGCGGCGGACGACGACAGCCGCCGCGCGGACGAGCCCGATGCCGACGATGATCGCGACGCCGGTGAGCACGGTGCCGAGCGCCACCGATCCCTCGTCGAAGCGGGGCACGATCACCTCGTCGATCACCCAGCGGATGGCGAAGCTCGACGCCACCGTCGCCACCGCGAACCCGGCGGCGCCGAGCACGGCGAGCAGGAACAGGCGGAGGTGGAGGCCGACCATCGAGCGCACCAGATGCCAGTTCCGCCGGGCGCGCGCGAGTGAGCTCAGCGCCGGCTCGGATGCCGCGTCGGCCTCGGCGCCGGGATCCACGACCGCGTTTCTACCAGCGGCGCGCCGCCATAGCGTCTGAGGTTGTGGTCACACCCGCCGATGCCGGCATGATGTCGACGGACGATCCGCTCGAGCCCCGGCTGCCATGGCGCGGCGCGCTGGTCGGCCTGCTGATGGCCGTCTTCGTCGCGTTCTGGACCTGGGCGCTGTTCTTCGCCTCAAAGGAGGCGATCAACAAGATCGAAGACCGCGCCTGGGCGGCGCGGGCCGAGGAGGTCTGCGCGCCGGTCAAGGCCGAGCTGCGCGAGCTCGACCTCTTGGCGTCACCCGACCTGGCGGTGAGGGCGGACCTGGTCGTGCGTTCGACCGACCTCCTGTCGGCGATGCTCGACGACGTCGTCGCCGTCGAGCCCGCCGACGCGAAGGGCCGGGCGATCGTGCCCGACTGGGAGCGCGACTACCGCGCCCTGCTCGCCGACCGCTACGCGTACGCGGCGCAGCTGCGCGACGGCGTGGACGGCCCGTTCACCGAGACGGCGGTCGACGGGCTGCCGATCACCGAGCGGATCGAGACGTTCGCCGGCGACAACGAGATGCCGAGCTGCGCTCCGCCCCGCGGCTCGGTGCTCTGACCCGTCAGGCCAGGCGCTTGAGGACCTTGGCCGGCGCGCCGGCGGCCACGCAGTAGTCGGGAAGCTCGCCGACGACGACGCTGTTCGCGCCGACGACCACGTGCCGGCCGATCGTGGCGCCCGGCAGGACGACGCTCCCGTGACCGAGCCACGACCCGTCCCCGATGGTCACCGGTCGCTCCGCCATCAGCTGCCGGGAGATCGGGAGGTCGAGCCGGTCGTAGCCGTGGTTCTGGTCGGTGATGTACACGTGGTGGCCGGTCCACACGTCGTCGCCGATCCGGATCTCCAGGTGCCCGACGATGCCGCTGCCCTTGCCGATGAGGCAGCGGTCGCCGACCGCGACCACCGGGTCGGTCACCATCAGTTGGCCCGGCGCCATGCCGGCCGACAATGTGATCTGCGGGCCGAACATCGTGCCGGCGCCGATGTGGATGTACCGCTCGTTGAACAGCGCGGTAGGCGGGAAGCAGATCACGCTGTTCTCCCCGAACGCCCCGAAGCGCCGGCCGCGCCTGCTGTCCGGGCCGATCGCGCCGACCTCGATCGCCGCCTCCCAGCCGAGGTGTGCCAACTCGCCGGCCGCCCGCTTCGCGGCCGACAACACGCGCTGCCGCCTCGTGTCCGGCGCGGGCGTTCGATCGAGCACGGCCGCCGACGCTAGTTCCTCTCCCCTACGTTGTACCGATGAACGACGCGCGCCCGCTGACCGTCTCCTGCCCCGCCGGCACGCTGACCGGGCTCGACCGCGGGGCGACCGCCGTGTTCAAGGGCGTCCGCTTCGCCACCGCGGACCGGTTCGCCCCGCCGCGCGACGTGACGACGTGGGACGGCGAGTTCGACGCCACCGCGTACCGCGCCCAGGCGCCGCAGCTGCACGGCGCGCTCGAACAGATGCTGGGCGCGACGTCGTTGCCGAGCGACGAGGACTGCCTGCACCTCAACGTGTACACGCCGGCCTGCGACGGGCGACGCCGGCCGGTGCTCGTGTGGATCCACGGCGGGGCCTACCTCACCGGCGGCGGGGCGATGCCCTGGTACGACGGCAGCCGGCTGGCCGAGGCCGGCGACGTGGTCGTCGTCACGATCAACTATCGGCTCGGAGCGCTCGGATTCCTCGGCGCCCGCAACTCGGGCACGCTGGACCAGGTTTCCGCCCTTCGATGGGTGGCGCGGAACATCGAGTCGTTCGGCGGCGACCCCGGAGACGTCACCGCGTTCGGCGAATCGGCGGGCGGGTCGGCGCTGATCGCGTTGATGGCGGCGCCGTCGGCCGCCGAGCTGTTCCACCGGGCGTTCGCCATGAGCGCCTCGATCCTCCAACTTCGGCACCTGGAGGAGGCCGTGCGGTACGAGGCCGAGATGCTCGAGCACGCCGGCCGGTCGTCGGTCGAGGAGCTGCGCGCCCTGCCGCTCGACGAGTTGCTGGACGCGCAGGCGACGATCATCGTCGGCGCGTCCGCCGACCTCAAGTGCTTCGCGCCGACCGACGGCACCGCCGACATCCCGGGCCGCATGCTCGACGTCGCCGGCCGCGACCCCCGGCCGCTCGTGCTCGGCACGACGCGCGACGAGATGAACCTGTTCACCGTGTTCGACCCCTCGCGCCGCGGGTTCGACGACGGGCGCATGCGCCGGGAGTTCGAGGCCCGCTTCGGCTCGTCCGCCGGCGTGGCGATCGAGCGCTACCGGGAGCATCGACCGGAGCTCGACGCGAACCAGCTCACCGCGGCGATGCAGACCGACGAGGTGTTCCGCTGGCCCGCCCAGCGGCTCGCCTCGGCACGGGCGCGGGAGGGCGCGGCGACGTGGATGTACCAGTTCGACTGGGAGACGCCGGTCTTCGGAGGCGGGCTCCGCGCGTGCCACGGGGTCGACATCCCCTTCGCCTTCGACAACCTCCACCGGCCGGGCGTCGAGCTGCTCACCGGCGCCGGCGACGACCGACAGGTGGTGGCCGACCGGTTCTCCCGCGCCGTGCTGGCCTTCGCCCGCGGCGCCGATCCCGGCTGGCCGGCCTACGACACCACGAGCCGCGCCACGCAACGGATCGGCCCGAACCCCGAGCTGGTCAAGGACCCGGCGCCGGCGCTGCGCGAGCTGTGGGAGCGACGCGCCGCGCGATCGGCCAAACTCGGCGCATGAGACCGGCGGGCGGATCGATCACCGACGTCCCCGGGATCCGCGTCGGCCATCACGAGCGGGTCGGGAGGGGTTGGCAGACGGGCACGACGACCGTCCTCGCCCCCGGTGGAGCGACCCCCGGCGTCGACGTACGGGGCGGCGGCCCGGGCACGCGCGAGACCGACGCCCTCGCGCCGGCGAACCTCGTCGACACGATCCACGCGGTCTGCCTGACCGGTGGGAGCGCGTACGGTCTCGCCGCCGCCGACGGCGTCATGAGCTGGCTCGAGCGCGCCGGGCTGGGCGTGCCGGTCGGCCCCGACCCGGCCCACGTCGTCCCCGTCGTGCCGGCCGCAGTCATCTTCGACCTCGGGCGCGGCGGTCGCTTCGACCACCGGCCCGACGCCGCGTTCGGCGAGCGGTCCGCCCGTCGGGCCACGGCGCGGCAGGCCCGGTGGGGGTCGGTCGGGGCCGGGGCCGGGGCCATCGCCGGCGGGTTGCAGGGCGGGGTGGGCACCGCCAGCGCGATCGTCGCGGCGCCGGCGGCCGTCGGCGACGACCCGATCGAGATCGTCGTCGGGGCGCTCGCCGTCGTGAACGCCAACGGCGCCGTCATCGACCCCGCCAGCGGCCTCCCGTGGGAACGGGGCGGGCACGCGTTCAAGCGCCCGCCGGCGGCCGAGCGCCACGCGCTCCGCGCCGCCGTTGCCGCGGCGGGCGCGCCGGCGTCGAACACGACGATCGGCGTCGTCGCCACGTCGGCCCGGTTGGGCAAGGCCGAGGCGGGCAAGCTGGCGGAGGTCGCCCATGACGGGCTGGCGCGGGCGGTCCGCCCCGCCCACTCGATGGTCGACGGCGACACGATCTTCGCGATGGCGACCGGCGCCGTCGAACTGCCCGGCGTCGCCGGGCGCCTGGGCGACGACCGGACGCGGGCCGCCGCGCTCAACGTTGTGCTCCGCGCCGCGGCCACGTCGTTCGCTGAGGCGTGCACGCACGCCGTCATCGCCGCCCACGCGGTCGGCGAGGCGCCGGCGTACCGCGACCTGTGCCCGTCGGCGATGCCGTGCTGACCTTCACGGCGCCCGGCGACGTTCGGTCGTGGTCCGACGAGCAGCGCTGCGCCGGACGGTCGGTCGCGCTGGTGCCGACGATGGGCGCGCTGCACGACGGGCACCTGGCCCTGATCCGCGACGCCCGCCGGCGCAGCGCCGTCGTCGTCGTGTCGATCTTCGTCAACCCGCTGCAGTTCAACGAGTCGACCGACTTCGAGTCCTACCCCCGCCCGATCGACGACGACCTGGTCGCCTGCGACCGCGAGGGCGTCGACGCCGTGTACGCGCCGACCGGGGCGACGATGTACCCGGAGCGGTTCTCCACCGGCGTCGCCGTCGCCGGCCTCACCGCCTCGATGGAGGGAGCGATGCGCCCCGGCCACTTCGACGGGGTGACGACGGTCGTGACCAAGCTGTTCAACGCCGTTCGCCCACGCGCGGCGATCTTCGGCGAGAAGGACTACCAGCAGCTGGTGATCATCCGCCGCATGTCGCGCGACCTCGATCTGGGCGTCGAGATCATCGGGCACCCGATCGTCCGCGAGCCCGATGGGGTGGCCCTGTCCAGCCGCAACGCCCGCCTCGGTCCGGACGAGCGCGTGGCCGCCCGCTGCGTCCCCCGCTCGCTCGAGGCCGCGGCCCGCCGAGCTGCCGCGCCGGGCGCGACCGCCGCAGCGGTCACCGCCGCCGCCGAGAAGGCCACCGCGACCGAGCCGCTCGCCCGACCCGAGTACGTGACCGTGTTCGACGGCGAGACGTTGGCCGAGCTCGATCGGCTGACGCCCTCAGCGCGGGTCGCGACCGCCGTGTGGATCGGCGATGTCCGCCTGATCGACAACCGCCCCCTGTTCGACGGCTGACGCTCCCCGCCCGTCCTGCAGGTCGTCGGCGACGCCCGTGAGCACGATCAGCATCACCACGCCGTTGAAGATCGCGTGGGCGACCACGGTCGCCCCGATGCGCCGGAGCAGGTAGGCCGCCCCGCCGAACACCGCCCCGACACCGGAGAGCACGAGCACCAGCCCGATGTTGCCGACCCCGCGCACCGGGTCGACATGGGCGGCCCCGAAGAGCGTCGCCTGGAGCGCGATCGCGCCGACCGCCGGGATTCGGCTCAGCAGGCCGCGCAGCACCACGCCGCGAAACACCAACTCCTCGACGAGCGGCGCGGCGATCACGGCCGTGATGACGATCGACACGATGTACGCGCGGTCCGCCTGGAGTTCGGCGATCCCCTCGGTGTTGTTCGAGATCGGCACGTCGAGCACGAGTACGACCGCGGCGATCGCCAGCTGGCAGCCGACCCCGGCAAGCCATGTCAGCGGCCCCCAGCCGAGGTCGGACCAGCGCACGCTGAGCCCCAGGTCGCGCGCGGTACGACCGGTGCCCCAGCGGCGGCTCACCGCCACACACCACGCGACCGCCGGCCCGTATCCGAGGGCCGCGAGCACGACGACGTAGACGACGATCGGCCAGTCGAACCGGACGAGCGCGTCGAGCACGTACTTCGAGGCGAGCAGCGACACGGTCAGCACGATGACCGCCCCGACCGCCGCCTGGACCGGAAGCGTCGGGTGGGGCGGGCGGACCTCGAATCGCGGGCCAAGGCCGGCCGCCGGCGGCACGTACGGAACCGTCGCGTCGACCGGCGGCCCGAGCGGTGGCGGCAGCTCGCTCACCGGCTCATCCCGGGTACCGGTCGGGGAGGTCGGTGGCGAACAGCCAGTCGTCGAAGAACGCTCCCAGCTCCATGCCGCTCACCGTCTCGGCCAGCGCGATGAACGCCTCGGTCGACTGCGACGTGCCGGCGTTCGACTCGACCCAGCGCCGCAGCAGCTCGAAGAAGTCGTCGTCGCCGATCGTGCGCCGCAGGGCGTGGAGCACCGTCGCGCCACCGTCGTAAACCTCGTAGCCGAACAGGTTGGCGGCGGTGGGCTCGCCCGTCGATGCCGAGCCGTCCTGCCGTCTGGTCAGCGCCTCCCCGGCCTGCTCGCCGACACTGGCGAATCCGGCTTCGTCGAGCCAGAGCCACTGGGCGTACGTGGCGAAGCTCTCGTTCAACCAGATGTCGCCCCAATCCGCGGGCGATACGGCGTTGCCGAACCACTGGTGCGCCAACTCGTGGGCGAGGAGCAGGTGCTGCTCGAACGTGACCGACCCAGAGCCGTCGAAGTCGTCGAAGCCGTCGGCGCTGAACATCGACCGACCCTGGGTCTCCATCGCCACGCTCCGCGGGAAGTCCGAGACGAACGCCAGGCCGTACCGATCGAGCGGGTACGGCCCGAACAGCTCCTCGAAGTACACGAGCTGGTCGTCGGTCACCGCGTAGAAATCGTCGAAGCCGTCGGCCGACGCTCCGGGCTCGACGTGCAGGAGCGGGATCTCGTCGCCGTCCGCGCTGACGAACGGCTCGCCGGTGACCAGCGTGTAGTCGCCGACGATCAGCTGCACGAGATAGGTCGCCATCGGCTGCGACTGCGACCAGACCCACGGGCGGTCGCCGTCACCACGTTGTTCCATCTCCCCGTTGGCGATCGCCTCGAACCCGTCGGGCACCCCGAGCTCGAACCGCCACGTCGCCTTGTCGGACGGGTGATCGTTGCTCGGCATCCAGCGGTGCGCCCCACCGGGCTCGTTGAGGACGTACGACCCGTCGCCGGCCGCGTACCAGCCATCGCCGAGGTCGGTCACGCCTCGGCCGGCCGGGGTGGCCGAGTAGGCGACTTCCGCGGTGACGACCGGCCCCCGGTCGGGTGGGAGCTCGATCAACAGCTCACCGGGTCGGATGTCGAACGGGGCGTCCGCGCCGTCGACCGTCACGCCCGAGATGTCGAGGTCCCGCGCGTCGAGCGCGAGTTGGCCCACGTCCGGCGCGACGTTCGCCTCGACGGTCACGGCCCCCTCGATCGAGCTGGTTCGCGGGTCGATGTCCAAAGCGACGTCGTAGGACAGCACGTCGACGTCGGGCGCGCCGAGCTCGGGGAACAACGGATCGCCGAGACCGGTCGCCGGGCCGCTGGTCGCCTGCCCCGGCTCGGTCGTCGGGCCGGTCGTCCGCGGCACGGTGGCCGGGGGCCCGGTCGTCGGCGGCACGGTCGTCGTCTCGACCGCGCTCCCGGCGTCGTCGGCGGTCGGGCCGGCGGCCGGGTCGTCGATGCGGTCCGCCCGCTCGGTCTCCACCGGCGCGGAGCTGCAGCCCCCGACGACGAGCAGCGCCATCAACGTCGTCGCCCAGCGATGCACGACCCGAGGGTAGCGACCGTGCAGGGCAAGGAGCCCGCGGCCGGGAATCGCCCGCCGGGGTGGGACTCATGTGTGAAGACCCGGCTCGCCATGGGCGTAAACTGGCCGCTCATGAGCATCGGGGAAACGTGTGATTCACAGCCGGACTGACGATGTCCTTGTGCAGACGACAATCGCGGAGCAAGCCGTGTCGGAGGAGGCTGTGTCGTTCGACGACGTCTACGCGTCTGCACCGCCGGAGGGCGCATTCGGCCCGGTCGAGGCACCCATCCACCAATGCCTGGATTACGTCGAGGACGGCCTTCCGGCCGGCCATCGCACCGCGCTTGACATCGGCTGCGGCGACGGACGCCACGCTTCGTTCCTCGCCGATCGCGGGTGGACGATCGTTGGGCTGGACGCGTCAGCCACCGGCCTGGTCCGAGCTTCCGAACGAGTTGGCCCCCGATTCCATGGGCATGTCACCGAATTCTCCGCAACGAATGTGCGGGATTCGCAGCACGTAGTCGACTCGCTTGAAGAGCCGCCCGATCTTGTGCTGTCGATTACCTACCTCGATCACCTCGCGGAGGCTGACAGGTCCAGTGCGTTCGACTTCATTCGGTACGCCACACCGGACGACGCCTACCTCCTCTTGTCGGTCTTCAGCGAAGCAGACCCGGGATCTTCAAATGAGACGATCTTCGCGCGGCGGCAGAGACTCGAACCGAGCCCAACCATTCCGGCGGTGCGCCATTACTTCACGATGCAAGAGCTCCTCGGAGAATTCGCTACGTCGCGCCCGACCATCTACGCCGCAGAAACCTACGAGCTCGCGCTCCATCCACCACGGCACTTCCACGGATTATTGTACCTGCTGCTGGGCCCCAAGAGCTAGACACTCTCGTGAAGAACCCCGAGTTTCTACTCGTGCTATCCGCGACGATCCTTGCCGCGCTACTCGGATTCTCGTATCTCGCCTTGGACTCATTCCTCACCGAGGGGTGGAACTGGAGCAACGGACTGGCCGCTCTTGGCCGTAATCTGATCGCCGATCTGCTCGCCGTCGTCATCATCTTCATTGTGGTTTCAGTTGTGCTCGCGCGACGCGGGCTGGATCCTCTGGGCCGCTTCGCCAATTCGATCGGTTCTCGCATCGAGGCGGCGCTCGACGAGGTAGCGACTCGGCCGCTGGAGGCAATGCTGGATGAAGAGCATCCACAGCGGTTCGCATGGGACAGCGAGTTCCTCAGCCTGTCATCAGAGGTGACTCTGATCTGTCGATTCGCCACGGACTTTCTTGAAGACTGGTTCGCCGAGTTTGTCGACTTCTTGAATGGCGGCGGCACGCTCACCCTCGTCTTGCCGGATCTCAGCCATGACCATCTAGTCACCGCTATGGATAGTCAAGGCGGCCGGGCCGGCCACGGACTCAAAGACCTGGTTGGACGGACTGAATCGCTTGTCAACTTGATCAATGAGGAATCGCGCCGAGGCAAGATTGAGCTACGCGTGATCGGTTCTCTGATCGGCTATGACATCTACCTGTCCGCCGGAGCCGTTGCGATTCAGGCACCGTACGAGAACCACTACCGCCCGGGAGCCAGGTGCCCCGTTCAGGTCTGCAAGCCGCAAACCGCGATGTACAGGTTTCTCGCCGACGAGGCGGAGTCGCTCGTCGCGTTGTCCTCCGACGGTGCGTGACCGGGTTCGGACGGGCCTTCTCGCCCGCGGTCGAGTATCGCCTCCGGCCTGCTGAGCGGCGCCGCGAGCGGTTGCTCACCGTGACCCGGTAGCGGATGGCGTGGACGCTGTCGCCGGACCGTCTCCGGTGAATTCTCCACGTTCGACCGGCGCGGAGCTGCAGCCCCCGACGACGAGCAGCGCCGTCAACGTCGTCGCCCAGCGACGCACGACCCGAGGGTAGCGACCGTGCCGGGCCAAGGACCCGCGCCAGCCGCGCGCAACGCGGTGCCGCCATGACGAAATCTTGACGGCTCGATCATCCAGTTCCGAGGGACCTTGCCGATGAAGCCAGCGAGGCAATTCCCGACAGGCACCGGCGGGTGCTCGTCAGTCAGAACCTGGAGCACCGATGCCAACTGGAACGAACGACAGCCGGAAGCCGACAATGTCGCGGCGCGCCATCACCCTCGCGCTGGCGATGTTCGCAGGCGGATTGCTCGTGGTCGGCGGCGCTGTCGACCGCGGATCGATCGCAGAAGCCGCCGTTGTGTCCGACGAGGACTGGCTCGGCATTCTGAACACGTACCGCGCCCAATCCGGACTCGATCCGGTCGTCGAGAACTCCGACTGGTCGGCGGGCGCGAGGAATCACTCGTGCTGGGTGCTGTTGAACGGTCTCGCCCACGACGAGACGCCGGGGACTCCCGGTTACACGACGAGCGGCGACGCCGCGGGCAACGCCGGGAACGTCGCCGGGACCGGCAACGCCGCGACAACCGCCCGCCAGTACATCGATTCGTGGATTGCTGCCCCCTTCCACGCCGTCGGCATGCTTCGTACCAACCTGCGGTCCAGCGGATTCGGGTCGTGCACCAATCCGCCGAATTCGTCCATCCTCGGATGGAAGTCGGCGGCCACCCTCGATGTGATCCGGGGCTTCGACCAAAGCGCGCCACGGCCGTCCGCGCCAGTCGTGTTCCCAGGTGACGGCGCGACGACGAGCCTCACCCGGTTTCGCGCCGAGTACCCCGATCCGCGCACGTTCTGCAACTGGAGCGGCCAGCGCGTCGGCCTCCCGCTGATCGCGCTGATGCCCTCGAAGGTGACCTCGGCGAGCGCGACCCTCAGCGGTCCGGCCGGCCCGATCGGCACGTGCGTGCTCCACGGCTCGAACACCGACGGGACGGCAAAGGCGATTCTGGCCGGCGACAACGCCGTCGTCGTCATCCCCTCGGCGCCGTTGGCGACCGGCGCCTACACCGTGTCGGTCGCCTCCAACGGCGGCGACGTCACCTGGTCGTTCAACGTCGATCCCGACGCCCCGCTCACGGCGGGGACCCAGCCGCCGCCACCCCCGGCGCCGGCCGCGCTGCCCGAGCTCCGTGACACCGCCGTGCTCAGCGATGGCCAGCGGCTGACGACCGTCACGCCGTTCCGGTTCGCCGACTCCCGTCTCGGGCGGACGATCACCCGACTCCCGGCGCAGACCCAGGTGCGCTTCAAGGTCGCCGGGGCGCAAGGCATCCCCGCCGACGCGTCGTCGATCAGCGCCAACATCACCGTCGACCAGCCGAGCGGCGCCGGTTACCTCACCGCCTCGGACTGCTCCGGCAGCTCGTACGAGGTCTCCACGCTGAACTACGCGGCCCGCGACTCGGTGGCCAACCAGTCGATCATCCCGCTCGCCCAGAACGGCGACTTGTGCCTCTACTCCTACGAGGCGACCGACGTGGTGATCGACGTCAACGGATTCGCCTCGCCGAACGGATCGAGCAAGCTCGCCCCGATCTCGCCCGTCCGACTCGTCGACACCCGTGGTTCGGACCCGCTCCGCGCCGGCACCACGCGGTCGTATCGCCTGACCGGGGCCGGCGGCCAGGTCCCCAGCGACGCGAAGGCGGTAGCCCTCAACCTGACCGCCGTCCACCCGTCTTCGTCGGGCTGGATCGTCGCCTATCCCTGCGGCGTCAGCCAGCCGGAGTCATCGACGATCAACGTCTGGGCCCGGGGCACGCGCGCCAACTCGGCGGTCGTCCCCCTCCCGAGCGACGGCAGGATCTGCCTCCGCTCGACCGTCACGACCGACATCCTGATCGACGTGACCGGCTGGATCACGCCATCCGGCAACTTCGACTTCACTCCGCTCCGCCCGCTGCGGATCGCCGACACACGGTCCCAGCATCCGGGGCTCAACCAGGGTGCCGACGGCCGGCCGCTCGCCCCTGGCGCGGTGCTGCGGGTCCCCGTCGCCGGTGTCCGCGGGATCCCCGGCAGCGCCAAGGCGGCGACGCTCAACGTCACCGCGGCCGGCGCCGCCAACGACGGGTTCCTGATGGTCGTCCCCTGCGGGACGACCAGCGACACCTCCACGGTCAACTTCCGCCAGTCGCGAGACGTCGGCAACGGCACGACGATCGAGCTCGGCCCGGAGGGCGCCGTGTGCGTCACGACAAGCCACTCGGCTCACGTGATCGTCGACATCACGGGAATCTGGGACTGACGATCACCGCCGGATCGAGCGGTCGGTCACCGTTGCCCGGTAGCGGATCGTGTGGACGCTGTCTCCGGACAGGATCGCCCCCCGCCCGAGCAGGCGGCCGCCCTGCCAGTTCGACAGGCCGAGCTCCGGGGCGTCGAGGGCGAACTGGCCGTCCACCCAGCGGGTGAACCCGTTCCCGACGAACGGGGCGTCGACCGCGGCGTAGAACGCGTCGTGCTCGCCGGGGTCGTCGGCGATCAACGAGGCGGCGAAGCGCGGGCTGAGCCGATTGCACAGCCCGACCGCCGCGTCGACGTCGTCGACCACGACGAGCGACATCTCCGGGGAGTTCTCCCACTCCCACTCCCGCGCCAGCCCGTCGACGGGGATCGTGGTCGCCGCCGGCTCGTCGTGGACGCCGTCGGCGCGCTCGATCGGGACCACCCGCTCGAACCGTTCCGCCGGAACCCAGTCCTCGGAGCCCGCCGCGACGTGCAGCCGGCCCGCCGTGCGCCGCTCGGCGGCGGCCGCGTCGAACCCGGCGAGGACCGCGGGCACGAGTTCGGCGGCCCGCGCCCGCAGGACGACGCACACGTTGAGCGTGTTGCACACCTTGCGGTCGAGCGAGTGCTCGACCGCGGCTCGCAGGTCGCCGGCGTCGGCGGTCCGCCCGCTCACCAGCCACGCGCCACCGGTGCCGTGCAGGCTCACCGGGATGCCGGACTGGGCGGCGACCGCGCCGAGCTGGGCGACCGCGCCTCCCGAGCCCCTGGCGACGGCCAGCGCGAGCCGTCGATCGCTGAAGAGCGCGTGCCCAGCGCTGCGCGCCGCGGAGTCGACGAGCTGGATGACGCCGGCGGGCAGCCCGGCGGCGGCCAGCGCGGGCCGGACGGCGTGCTCGACGATGGCGCGCGCCGTCCCGAGAGCGTCGGACCCGATCCGGAAGACCACCGCGTTGCCGGTGCGCACGACGCCGGCGGCGTCGGCGAACACGTTCGGCCGGCCCTCGAACACGAACCCGACGACACCGAGCGGGGCCCGGCGGGCGTCGACGCTCCACCCCTCGTGCTCGATCGTCGCGACCACCGCGTCGCGAGGGACCTTGGTTTCACGCCACCCGCGCAGCCCCTCGACCATGTCCCGCCGCATCCGGTCGTCGAGGACGAGCCGGGTCGTCGAGCGGCCGAGGCCGGCCGCCCGCTCGACGTCGGCGCGGTTGGCGTCGGCGATCGGCCCGAACACCGCGTCGTCGTCGAGGCGGGCGGCG
>JBFGCT010000051.1:0-23023 GCA_041581055.1 Ilumatobacteraceae bacterium
ACCCGCCTCCCGGTCACCTTCGACCCCGGCCACTGACGCGCGGGTCCAGACCCCCCGGGTTTGTGTGACCGAATACGTCCAAACTCGCGATGATCGGTCACACAAATCGAGGACCGGGGTCGACCCCAGGGTTTGTGTGACCGAACCCGTCGAGGGTCAACCCCGGGTTTGTGTGACCGAATACGTCCAAACTCGCGACTATCGGTCACACAAATCGAGGGCCGGGGTCGACCCCCGGGTTTGTGGGACCGAACACGTCGAGGGTCAACCCCGGGTTTGTGTGACCGAATACGTCCAAACTCGCGACTATCGGTCACACAGATCGAGGGCCGGGGTCGACCGCCGGGTTTGTGTGACCGAATACGTCCGAACTCGCGATGATCGGTCACACAGATCGGGGGACCGGGGCCTGAGGGTCGGTCGGGGCGGGCGGCGTCAGTCGTCGGTGGTGGGGCGCCGGCGGGAGCGCTTGATGTCGGAGCGGCGCTGCTTGGCGTCCAGCCGGCGGCGCTGGGAACCCTTCGACGGTCGGGTCGCCCGCCGGCGGCGCGGCACGTGCAGCGCCACTTGCAGACGTTCGACGAGGCGCCGCTCGGCGATCTCCCGGTTCCGGAGCTGCGAGCGCTCGTCGTCGACGACCACCCGCACGGTCGACCCGAGGCGGTCGCGCACACGTGCCCGTTGGGCGTCGTCGAAGGCCGCCGACGCCTCGACGTCGAACGTCAGCTCCGCCCGTGTGGCGGTCTTGTTCGCGTGTTGGCCGCCCGGCCCGCCCGACGGCGTGAACCGCACGTCGAGTTCGTGTCGCGGGATCCGAACCGCGTCGGTCACCACGAGCCGGTCGTCGTCCACGCTCCCATCCTGCCCGCTCCCCCGCCCCGAACGGGTGAACGGTCTGCGCACATCCCGCGCACGCCGTTCACGAGACGGGTGGCGCCGGACTGAGATCGTGTCGGATCGCTCATCTACGGTTCTGGCATGGCAGATCTCAAGCTCGGGTACAACACCGGATACTGGTCGGCGGGCCCGCCGGCCGGCGCGCTCGACGCCGTGCGCGAGGCCGAGCGGCTGGGGTTCAACTCGATCTGGACCGCCGAGGCGTACGGCTCGGACGCCCTGACCCCGCTCGCCTGGTGGGGCGCCTCGACCGAGAAGGTCAAGCTCGGCACGGCGATCATGCAGATGTCGGCGCGCACGCCGGCGGCGACGGCGATGGCGGCGATCACGATCGACCACCTGTCGGGCGGCCGGTTCATCCTCGGCATCGGGGCGTCCGGCCCGCAGGTCGTCGAGGGGTGGTACGGCCAGCCGTACCCGAAGCCGCTCGCCCGCACGCGCGAGTACGTCGAGGTCATCCGCGAGATCGTCGCCCGCGAGAAGCCGGTCGAGTTCCACGGCCAGTTCTACGACATGCCCCTCGACGGCGGCGCCAACCTCGGCAAGCCGCTCAAGTCGACCGTCCACCCGGTGCGCAACGAGATCCCGATCTTCCTCGCCGCCGAGGGACCGAAGAACGTCGCCCTGTCGGCCGAGATCTGCGACGGCTGGCTGCCGCTGTTCTTCTCCCCCAAAGAGGACGGGTTCTACCGCGAGTGCCTGCAGAACGGCTTCGACGCCGCCGGCGACCCGACGAAGAAGGACCGTTTCGAGGTCACCGCCACCGTGACCGTCATCCCCGGCGACGACGTCGAGCAGTGCGCCGACTTCCTCCGCCCGATGCTCGCGCTCTACGCCGGCGGCATGGGCGCCCGCGGCGCCAACTTCCACTTCGAGGTGTTCGCCCGCATGGGCTACGAGGACGTCGCGCTCAACGTGCAAGAGCTGTACCTCGACGGCAAGAAGCAGGAGGCCGCCGCGGCCATCCCGCTGGCGATGGTCGAAGACGTCGCGCTCATCGGCCCGCCCGACAAGATCCGCGCCGAGCTCGACCAATGGCGCGAGACATGCATCACCGAGTTCCTCGTCAGCGGCCCTGCCCAGATTCTGCCGACGATCGCCGAGCTGGTCCTCGGCTGATCGCGTCGTCGGACGCCGGCGGCGCGCGCCGTCCACGAGCGCGTCGCCCCGACGCGACCGCTACTCGTAGCTGATCGCGTCGAGGACGTTCAGGCGGGAGGCGCGCCGCGCCGGGAGCGAGGCGGCGAGCAGCCCGGCGATCGTCGCGATCACGACGTAGGCGACCAACGTCCCGGTCGGGATCGCCAACCGGTCGATGATCGACTCGGGGATGGCGACGACCGCCACCCAGCCGAACACCAACCCGACGAGCACCCCGAGGATCGCCCCGAAGAGCGAGACGACCCCAGCCTCCAGGCGGATCATGCCCTTGGTCTGCCGCCTCGTCATCCCGATCGCCCGCATCAGCCCGATCTCGCGCGTCCGCTCGAGCACCGACAGCGCCATCGTGTTGGCGATGCCGAGCAGGGCGATGATGATCGCCAGCCCGAGGAACACGTTGATGATCACGAGGAGCGAGTCGAGCGCGCCCTCCCACCGGTCGCTGAACTCGTCCTGGGTCTCGAAGTTGAGCTGCGGGAACGCGGCTTCGAGCGGCGCGAACGCGGCCGCCGCGGTGGCGAGATCCACGCCCGGCGCCGCCTTCACCGCCACGGTGTTGTCGCTCGTGGAGGCGAAGTACGCGTCCCAGGCGGCGAGGTCGATCACGTAGTGGCCGATCAGGAACTCGTTGCGGTAGATGGCGCCGACGGTGAGCGTCTGCGGCCCGGCCGCCGCGAAGTCGACCACCAGCTGATCGCCCACGGTGACCGCGAGCGTGTCGGCGACCTCCTCGGTCAACAGGATCGTGCCGGCCCCGGCACTCGCCGCCGGGTCGCCCTCGACCACGTCGACGTCGAGCAGCGACGTCAACAGCGTCACGTCCGTTCCGGTCACCTCCTTCTGGTCGCCCCCGATGCGGATCGCCCCGTAGCGCACCGCGGAGACGTCGCTGAACTCGGGCAGCGCGGCGAGCTCGCCGGCCACGCGATCGGTCATCTCGCCGCCGTTGGGCGCCGTGACGAGGAAGTCGGCGATCAGGGTCGAGCCGAGCGAGGCGCGGACCGTCGCCTTCAACGAGTTGGCCGTGACGGTCGCCATCGCGATCAGCGCCATCCCGATCATCAGCCCGGCGGCGGTCGAGGCGGTGCGCTTGTTGTTGCGCGCCGCGTTCTCCCGCGCGATGTGCCCCGTGATCTTGCGCCCCGGGATGTGTTCGAGCGGCGCGCCGAGGAACGACGCTGACGGGCTCGAGAACAGCGGGGCGAACATCGCCACGGCGATGAAGACCAACACCGCCCCGAGGCCGACCAGCAGCAGGACGAGGCCTCCGTCGCCGCCACCGAACAGCCCGTAGCCCACCCCGGCGATGCCGAGCGCGGCGAGGACGATGGCGATGATCGTGCGGCGCAGTCCCTCGCCCGAACCGAACCGGAAGCCGACGCGCATCGCGGCCACCGGCGGCACGGTCGCCGCCCGCTTGGCCGGCGAATACGCGGCCAGCAGCGTGATGAGGACACCGACGAGGAGGGCGACGATGACCGTCCGGGCGGACAGGATGATGTCGATGCTCGGCATCGAGAAGCCGAGGCTGTTCATCACGCCGCGCAGCCCGAGCGCGAGCAGCACGCCTCCGCCGAGGCCCAGGATCGAGGCGGTCACGCCGACGATCAGCGCCTCGAGGAGCGAGCTGGCCCGCACCTGCGCGCCGCTGGCGCCGAGCGCCCGCAGCAGCGCCAACTGGCGCACCCGCTGGCCGAGCAGGATGTTGAACGTGTTGTAGATGATGAACGCGCTGACGAACACGGCGACGGCTCCGAACCCGAGCAGGATGTTGCCGAAGATGTCGATGATCACCGTGAACTCGTCCTTGTCCTCCGCGATCACCTCGGCGCCGGTGACCGCCTCGATGTCGGCGGGGAGCACCGATTCGAGTCGATCGATCACGGCGGCCGCATCGGCGTCGTCGTCGACGGCGATGTCGATCCAGCCGATCAGGCCCTCGCTGTCGTCCAGCCGCTGGAGCTCGTCGAGCGTGAACGACATCAGCACCGCGCCGGCCAGCGCGTTCTCCTCGCCGAAGCGCATCGTGCCCACCAGCGTGAACGGCTCGGGACCGTCGACGCCGACCATGTCGTACGTCTCGCCGAGCACCAGCCCGAATCGATCGGCGCTGCTGAAGTCCATCGCGAACTCGTTCGCCCCGCTCGGGCCGACGCCGTCCTCGATCGTCAGCGCGCTGAAATCCGACCCGGTCCAGCCGAACGACAGAACCGGGGCGAGCCCGGGGTCGACCGGCTGGCCGTCGTGCTTGATCGGCACGATCCTGGTGCTCTCGGCCCCCGGCTCGGCCTCGCGCACGCCCTCGACGGCGCGGACGTCGGCGAGCAGCGCCTCGTCGATCGGGCGCTCGAAGGAGGCGGTCTCGGCGAAGTCGCTGCGCGCGCTGATCTCGATGTCGATCTCGGAGTTGCCGTCCTCGACGATGTTGTTGAACGTCTTGAGCAGGCCGTCGGTGAGCACGAACGACGACACGACGAAGCTGACTCCGAGCAGGACGGCGAACGTGGTGAGGGTGAAACGCAGCCGGTTGCTCGCGAGGTTGCGGCGCGTGAGGCGGAGCACGGTGCGCATCGCGTCAGACCTCCAACGCCCGGATCCGGTCGATGACCAGATCGGCGGTCGGGTTCTCGATGCGGTCGACGACCTGGCCGTCGCGCAGGAACACGACGACGTCGGCGTACGACGCGGCCCGCGCGTCGTGGGTGACCATCACCACGGTCTGGCCCCACTCGTCGACGGCGCGCCGCAGGAACCCGAGCACCTCGTCGCCACTGCGCGAGTCGAGGTTGCCGGTCGGCTCGTCGGCGAAGATGATGTCCGGGCGCGACACGAGCGCCCGAGCGACCGCGACCCGCTGCTGCTGACCGCCCGACAGCTCGTCCGGGCGGTGCTTCAGCCGGTCGGTGAGCGTCAGGCTCTCGATCACCCGGTCCTCCCAGGCCGAGTCGGGCTGGCGGCCGCCGAGCAGCAGCGGCAACTCGATGTTCTCCGACGCGGTGAGCGTCGGAACGAGGTTGAACGACTGGAAGATGAAGCCCAGCCGCTTGCGGCGGAGCAGCGTGAGCTCCTTGTCGGACAGGTCGGAGATCAGCGTGTCGCCGATGCGCACCTCGCCGTCGGTGACCTCGTCCAGCCCGGCCATGCAGTGCATCAAGGTCGACTTGCCCGATCCCGACGGACCCATGATCGCGGTCATCCGTTGGGCCTCGAACCCGATGTCGACGCGGTCGAGCGCCACCACGCGGGTGTTGCCCTCGCCGTACACCTTGCTGAGCCCGACCGCCTCCGCCGCCATGGTCCTGACTTCCGGCGCGGCCGTATCGCTCGTCACGACCGCCGCCACCTCCCCGACGCTGGTCATGATCGTCTCCTTCTCGCGATGCCCATCTCCAGGCTCTTCCCACCTTGGGCGGCCGTGAAGAGTCCAAGGTCCACGCTTGGTGGCGATCGTCAGCCGACCGGGGCGCGACCCGCGAGGCGAGCGGCCGATCCGGCCAACCAGCCCGCCCCGATGCCGCCGACGACGTCGAGCGGCAGGTGAGCGCCCACGTACATCCGGCTCGCGGCGGTGACCGCGGCGGCGACGTACGCCACCCGCCGTTCCGCCGACGACCTCGACGCCGACAACGCGAGGGTGAGCGACACCGCGGCATGGCCCGACGGCCACCCCAGACCGGTCTGCCGCTGCCCGCAGACCCGGACGCCGGGGAGGTGCGCCGCCGGTCGTCCCCGTCCGACGAGCGGCTTGATCAGCTTGATGCCGCCCCACACCGCCGTGCCGGCGACGGCCACGGCGATGGCGTCCGCGTTGCCCGCCACGCGACGAGTGCGCTCGGCGGCGACGGCGACGGCGGCGAGCGAGCCCATCTGCATCACCGGCCACACGACCGGCGTCAGGGCCTCCGGCGCGTCGTTGAACACGCGGAAGACCCGCTCCTCGGCGGGCGACACCGTCAGCGCGCGGGCCCGGTGAGCCGACCACACGACGCCGGCCGCGGCGCAACAACTCAGCAACGGCCGGGCCCGCACCAGATCTCCTCGTCGCCGGCCGTGCGGCCGATGCTGTCGTCGCAGCCCGCACCCGGCGCCATCGTCCCCGGTGGTTCGGCGGATGGTTCCGGTACCGCCGCCGATGTCCGACCGTCGCTACGGTGATCGCCATGCACGTGGGCATGTCGGTGATCTTCCAGAGTCCTGGCGACGGCACGCCCGACGCGGACGTCTACCGGGACGACCTCGCGCTCGCCCATCAGGCCGAAAGCCTCGGGTTCGAGTCGATCTGGAGCGTCGAGCACCACTTCACCGACTACACGATGTGCCCCAACGTGCTCCAGTTCCTGACGTACATGGCCGGGCGCACCGAGACGATCCAGCTCGGGTCGATGGTGTGCGTGCTGCCGTGGCAGGACCCGCTGCGCCTCGCCGAGCAGATCGCGATGCTCGACGTGATCTCCGGCGGACGCGTCATCCTCGGCCTCGGCCGGGGCACCGGTCGGGTGGAGTTCGACGGCTTCGGCGTGCCGATGCCAGAGGCGCGAGCACGGTTCGCGGAGTCCGCCGACATGATCCTCACCGGTCTCGAACGGGGCTGGTGCGAGTACGACGGGGAGTTCGTCCACCAGCGGCGCGTCGATCTCCGCCCCCGGCCGGAGCGGACGTTCAAGGGCCGCACCTTCGCCGCCGCCATCTCGCCCGAGTCGGCCGAGATCATGGCGCGCCTCGGCGTCGGCCTGCTCATCATCCCGCAAAAGCCCTGGTCGATGCTGCGCGACGAGCTCGACCGGTACCGGGCGACGTTCCGGGCGGCGACCGGCGACGAGCCGCCCCCGCCGTGTGTCGCCGGCTGGACCTTCGTCGACGAGTCGGCCGACCGCGCCGAGGAGCTGGCGCGCAGGTACATCAAGGGCTACTGGGACTCCGTGGTGAAGCACTACGAGTTCGACCGGGACCATCTCAAGAACACCCCCGGCTACGAGTTCCACGGCGAGATGTACGACCGGCTGACCGCGCCCGGCGGCGCGGAGAGGATGTCCGACTTCTTCATCAACCTCCAGGTGTGGGGCACGCCGCAGCAGGTGTACGACCGGATCGTCACGATCCAGGACAACACCCACGGCGACCACTTCATGGGCGTCTTCTCCTACGCCGGCATGCCGCATGACGAAGCCGACCGCAACATGAAGCTGTTCGCCCGCGAGGTCATGCCCGAACTGCAGCGGCTCGCACCGGCCTACGACCGGCTCGGCGCGCCGGCCTGACGTCTCCGCGGTCGCCGCCTCGGTCGCGGCGTCAGTCGCGGCCGCCGCGCACGGCGGTCTCACGCGAGTGGGGGTCGTACTCGAACTCACCGCCGTGGGTCACCTCCTCGATCAGTTGGTCGCGCTCGCCGCCCTTCCGCGACGGCGTGATCAGCATCAGCAGGCTCGGCAGGACGAGCAGCGACACGAGCAGCGAGAAGCCGATCATCACCGCCGTCAGCACGCCGAACATCTCGAACATCGGCATCGGCGCCATCGCCATCACGAGGAAGCCGGTCATCGACGTCGCCGCCGAGATGGCCAGCGCGCCCCCCGTTCCCTCGCCGGCTCGGCGCAGCGCCGGGAACCGGCTCGGCTCGTGTTCGAACTCCTCGATGAAGCGCATCGTGAAGTGGGTCGCGTAATCGACGCCGACGCCGACCGCGATCGCGGCGATCGTCGCGGTGATCACGTTGATCTTGTAGCCGACCAGGAACATGAACCCGTACACCCAGGCGACCACCAGCAGGATCGGGACCATCGACACCAGCGCGTACCGCGTCGAGCGCTTGACGATCGACGCCGTGCGGCGGCCGAAGTTGCGGAAGACGAAGAACAGGGCGATGAACACGAGCAACGAGGTCAGCGCGATCGCGATCGGCAGCGAGACCAGCATCGCCTCCGTGAAGGCGTCCAGCGTGTTCTGCGTGATGATCGCCGCACCCGAGACCAGGACGACGACGTCCTCTCCGGCAACACCCTCCTCGAGCGCCGCGCCGGCGTCCTCCAGCGCCGCACGGGCGGGAAGGATGATGGCCTCGTCGGTGATCGTGGCGATCCCGACGGTGACCGTCGTCGCCTGCGAACCCTCACCCACGAAGAGGAACGTCTCGGTCCGGTCGGGCGTGAAGATCTCGACACCGTCGTCGCCGACCACGCTGTTCGCCGCCACGTGCTGGTAGATCGCCGCCACCTGCTCCCTCGAGTCGGCGAAGCCGTCGCCGTCGACGTCGGTGATCTCGACCCCCGTCTGGGCGGCGATCGCGTCGCGCATCGGGGTCGACCCGGTGGCGATCCTGACCACGGTCGCGGCGTTGGGCGAGAAGTCGACATCGCCGTCGAAGTCGCGGACGAACCGGGCGTCCGAGGCGTCGATTCGCGCCTCGGCCGCCTCGATGGCGACGAGTGTCGCCGGCGATGTCAGATCCCCCTCGATGAAGACGTAGTCCAGCTCCCCCTGCGGCCCGAAGTACTGCTCGCTCTTGTCGAGTCCCTTGATCAGATCGGTGTCGGACGAGAAGAAGTCGCGGATCTCGAATCCCTCGTCGACCTTGAACGCGCCGACCATGCCGAGCGCAGCCAACAGCGCGACGGCGGGAATGGTGAACACGCGCCACCGGGCGAGGAAGTGGACGAGCGTGCCGGCGGCCCGGAAACCGTGGCCGGCCCCGCGCACCTCGTCGGTGAGCGGGCGACCCACGTCGGCCGCTTGCCGGTTCCGACGGCGCGTCACGGCGAAGGGCGCGGCGATGAAGGCGAGCAGGAAGACGCCATACACGACCCACCCGGCGGCCGGGAAGACGATCGTCATCGTGACGGCGATGCCGCCGACGAACGCGGCCACGATGAACCCGAGTTTCTGCGCAACGGTGCGGAGATGGCTCAGGTCGGCCGGACGCGGGCCGAGACGGCCCTCGATCGACAGCAGGAGCTTCGGGGCGATCCATCCGAGAACGAGGTAGGAGAGGACGAGTCCGACCGCTGCCGCGATCCCGAACTGGGTGATCGCCTGGATGCCGGACGCCGTGTTCGACAGGAAGGCCGCCGCCGAAGAGGCCACGGCGAGCAGCAACGCGGCGAAGACGGCGGTCTCCCCGAGCGGGTAGGCCCGCTCACGGTCAACCCCGTCGACCTGCTGTTCCCTGGCCCGCCCGCTGCCGTGGATGAAGAAGTCGACACCGAAGCTGATCAGCGCGATCGGCACGATCATGATCAGCAGCGGCGAGCCGGTCTTCAACCCGATCAGCGCGTTGACGCCGTTGAATCCCATCATCACGACGCCGAGCCCGGCGGCGACGATCATCGCCGCCCAGTACGAGCGCAGGAGCGCGCCGGTGATGATCAAGATGAACGCGACGGCGCCGAAGATGTACGGGGCGGCGGCCAGCCCCTGCTCCTCGCTGACGAGGCCGGCGTCGATGAACAGCCCGATCGCCGTCACCGACGCCTCGTCGCCCCGCAGCATCGTCTGGACGTCTCGGAGCCAACGCTCCGAGTCGAGGTCGACCTCGCCGCCGAAGCCCTCGACCCGCTTGCCGTCGAACGTCTCGAAGTCGTAGGCGACCAAGGCGCGGAACGCCGGCGACTCCCACACGACGACGTCGACGCCATCGATGGTCGCCGGCTGGCGCGTGGTCGAAGTCGTCGACAGCAGGAATCGCAGTGAGCTGGTCGGCGCCCGGTCATCGAGCAGGTCGCCGATGGCGAGCTTGACGTCGGCGTCGGTCGCGGCCTCGAGTCCGCCGGGCAACGCCGCGTCGACCGCGTCCGCGATCGAGTAGACACCGCCGACCGTCACGCCGAGCTCGTCGGCGAACACGGTGGCGAGATGCGCCTGCGATTCGGTGTCGGCGAGCAGCGTCTCCTGGTTCCGCCGGAGCTCGAGCAGCGCGTCGCGGGTCAGGACGTCGCCGCCGTCGGCCGCCTCGACGAGGAACGCCGCGGTGCGCACGGGCGACGACGCGGCGAACAGCTCCTCCACGCGGTCGGCGGTGTCGTAGATCTCCCCGCTCGGGTCGAATGACGGCTCGCCGTCGTCGGCCACGACGGGGGTGATCACGGCCAGCGCGATCCCCGCCAGCAGGACGACGATCGCCAGCGGCCAGGCGCGCCGGTTGATCCACTCGAAGAGGCCATATCCCCTCTTGGCAACGTTCTCGGACATCGAGCACCTCCGGCCACGCCCGCCTCTCCCGACGCGCGGCGGCCCGAGCGGCCCCGGTCCGCGTCAGCTTCCGCGGCTGTGCCCATCGCGCGACCCGATGCCCGGTGATGTCCAGAGCAGTTCGTCCTTGATCGCCGTTCTCGTGCCGTTCGCCCCTGTCGCCCGGCGGCCCCGGGGGCGCGCGATGGACGTGGCGCCAGAGCGCTCGCGCAAGGGAGGTGGTCATGGCCCAATCCAGGCGGTGGATCGGCGTCGGCGCCGCGCTCGCCGCGCTCGCCCTGGCGGTGGGCTGCGCGGACGACGTCGCCGACGAGCCGACGGCCCCGGCCGCCGCCGTGCGCATCGGGGCGTTCAACTTCGCCGAGAGCGAGCTGATCGCGGAGATCTACGCCCAAGCGCTCGAGGGCGAGGGCATCCCCGTCGAACGGCTGGGCCGGCTCGGGTCGCGGGAGGTCGTGCAGCCGGCGCTCGAGCTCGGGCTCGTCGACCTCGTCCCCGAGTACGCGGGGACGATGCTGTCGTTCGTCAGCCTCGGCGCGAACGAGCCGACGTTCGACTCGTGGGCGACGATGAGCGAGCTTCGAGAAGCGCTCGAACCGCGCGGGATGGTGGCGCTCGAACCGGCGAACGCCCAGAACAGGAACGCCGTGATCGTCCTCCAGTCGTTTGCCTCCGAGCACGACCTGTGGGCGGTGAGCGACCTCGGCAGTCTCGCCGACACGCTCACGTTCGGCGGACCCCGGGAGTGCCCGGAGCGACCGTTCTGCCTCCTCGGCCTGCACGACGTCTACGGGCTGGACTTCGAGACGTTCGTGCCGATGCCGACGTCGCCGGTCGTCGCCGCCAGCCTGCGCGCCGGTGAGATCGATGTCGGCGTCCTGTTCAGCACCGATTCGGCGCTCGTCGGCACCGACCTGATCGAGCTCCGCGACGATCTCGGCCTCCAGCCGGCCGAGAACGTCGTTCCCGTCATCCGCGCCGATGCGCTGGCGCGGTGGGGTCCCGTGGTCGAGGAGGTCCTCAACGAGGTGTCCGCGCGACTCGACACATCGGACCTCACCTTGCTGAACCTGCGGGTCGAGGATCCGGAGGCCGATGTCGGCGCGCTGGCGGAGCTCTGGCTCGCGAGCTGAGCCGGGTTCAGCGCGGGTCCGGCGGGTCGACCTGCTCGCGACCGTCGGTGGTCGAGCGCACCCACTCGTTCACGTCCTCCCTCGCGACGAAGCCGAGGGCGATGCTGACCTCGCTGACGAGCGCGGCCGACACGTCGACGTCGAACGCGAGGTCGATCGAGGTGCACCCGCCGTCGAAGGTGTACAAGCGCCGGCCCCGGAATCCGGACTCGATCGACTCCACGAACTCGAACCGCTCCGCGTCGACGACGTCGCTCGGCACCGGGACGTAGCCGGTCGTGTCGCAGTCCTCGCGCAACGCGATCGTCGCGGCGTCGCTGCCGGCGATCGTCGAGTCCAGCGTGAACACCGTCCCCCGCTCGTCGATGCGCGTTTCGTCCACGCTCCAACCCAGCGGCATCGCGTCGAGGCACGGGATGAGCTGGGCGCTCGGGGCCGACTGGGCGGCGAGCACGAGCACCCTGAAGTCGTCGCACCACGGCGGGTGCGAGTCCCCCGGCGCGCCACCGCACCCGACGGCGACCAGCGCCAGGACGAGGGCGGCGCCCGCGGCGTTGACGCGGCCCCTCACAGCAGCCCGATTCCGTTGAGGTTGCCGAATCCGAGCACGGCGACGGCCGCAGCGAGCGTCGCGAGCCACAACGCGAGGCCGACCCGCCGAACGGTCCAGCGCTGAACCGGAACCGTCGGGCGTGACGGCACGCAGCACCGGAACTCGGCCACCAGGTCCCGACCGTCGGCGCCCATCTCACTCCGCAACTGACCCGGCACGGTCACGCTGCTCGTCGCGGCGAACGCCTCGGCGACCTCGTCCGGCGCGAAATGGCGCATCGCGAGCTCGTAGACGTGCGCCGCTGTGGAGTGCAGCGCGAGCGCCATCATCATGTTGGCGAGGTCCACCGCCTCGCGCCACGCCGATGGACGGACCTGGGCGAACGACACGTCGATGAGGTGCAGCCGGCCGGCGCGCACCATGAGGTTCGCCGGCTTGATGTCCCGGTGCGCGAGCCCGTGGTCCCACATGCGCCGGACGAGCCGCAACCCCTGATCGATGACGTCGTCATCGATCTCGGCATGGGTCAGTTCTTTGGCGCCGGCGAGGAACTCGGTGACGAGCACGTACTCGCGCTCGGGGGTGATCGTGACGAGGCCGAGAGGCTCGGGGACGAGGACACCCGCGTCGCGCATCCGGCGCAACAGGTAGTCCTCGTGCTCGACGAGGCGGCGCACGTTCTGAAAGCGCGACTCGTCCTCCAGCCGCCCGTACCGCAGTTCACGCCCGATCTTGTACCAGCGGTCGGATCGCAGGTGACTGGCCGCGTACAGCTTGCCGAACACGTGAGAGGGGGGATCACCCGCGACCGTGATCCGCATCGGCGTCGAACCGGCCGAACTCTCCAGCCCGACCAACGACAGGTCGACGACCTCGACACCGAGCTGCTCGGCCATCGCCACCCGGATCGCCTCTCCTCGCGCTCCACCGATGTCGAGATGAGCCGTCTTGCCCCGTTGGAAGCCGACCGGAAAGACCTGCTCGGGGCAGAAGAACACGAAGCCGGCCGCCATGATCGCCGCGCCGATGACGGCGCCGTTGACCGAGTCGAGCGGATACTCGACGCCGAGATACACACGTGCGAGACCGAACAGCGCGAGCGACACGACGACGAGCACGGTGACCCGAGCGCGATTGCGGGCGCCCGGCACCAACGCGTACGTCGCGCCGACGAACACCGCGCCGAGTTGGGCGGCCGGGAGCGACGGGTGGGCGAACCCCTCCCACGCGGCAAGCTGCTCGACCCGCCACGGCCGCGAACGGCCGATGAACGGCGCCGCCCACAACACCAGGTAGCTCGTGGCCATCAGCCCGCCGACGAAGACCATGAGGTGACGCAGCCGTCTGGCCGCGACGAGCAGCAGCATCGTCGCCCAGGCGGCGACCGGTACCGCCCAGGTGTAGCCGATCTCGTGGATCACCTCGAGGCCGTCGGTCAACCACTCGACACGGTGGTCGGCGATCCAGCGGACGACCGCGCCCTCGCGCTCGTTGAACCAGACGCCGAGCCCCTGGATCGCGACGGCGCCGATGATCAACACCGCGACGCCGCCGACCGCGGCGCCGATCAGGACCCACGCCCCGCGGGAGACGTCGCGCGGCAGCGGAGGGGGCTCGCCGACCGGTCGCCGACGGCGGGACGCGTGGCGCTCGCGGGCGGCCGAGCTGGCGAGAAGCCTCGTCGGCGTCACCTCGACCACCTCGGCGCCGGCCCGGCCAGGTGGATGGTCGGCGACCGACTGGCGCGCCGGACCGCGCGACGTACAGTCTGTACCGCGATGTTCATGCTCATCCTCGTCCCGGTGCTCGGTGTGACGATCATCGTCGGCGCCAGCGCTTGGGGTTGGAGGAACGGAACGATGCACACGACCGAGCAGGAGCGGATCGACCTCGAGTTCGAGCGCATCGTCCGCCGTCTCGGCTCGACGGCGCGCTGAACGCATCGCCGATCGGCGGGCGCGCCGATCGGGCTCCTCGGTCCGCCTGGTTCGATCCGACCGCAGGCGTCATCGGCATCACCGTTCCCTGCCTCAACGGAATCGACGATCGGCAGGCGGCGATAGAGGCGAAGGTCTGCCGACGAGTTCGTCCCGAACGGGTCACAGCGCCCCGACCCGCACGAGATGGCGGACCGCGATCCATCCGGGCAGAATCGGCAGCCAGAACGTCGCGATCCGGTAGAGGAGCACCGCCGGGACCGCCACTTCGGCGGCCAACCCGAACGCCGACAGGCCGGCGATCAACGCCGCCTCCGCGGCGCCGATGCCCCCGGGCGTCGGCGCCGCCTGGGCCACAGCCTGACCAGCCAGGTACACCGCGCCGACGCTGACGAAACCGATGCCGCCGCCGAACGCCTCGACGCTGTACCACAGGGCCAGGATGTACGACGTGGTGATCAGGAACGACCCGCCGAACAACGCGAGCACCTTCGACGGCCGGGACGCGACATTGGCGATTCCCGACGCCGACTTGCGGATGACCGGCCAGAGGCGTGCCAGGACGAGACGGCGTCCGATCGGAAGCAGCATGACGGCGCCGGCCGACGTCATCAGCGCGACCAGGCCGACGAGCACAGCCTGACCGGATGGCAGGCTGATCGACTCCGACGCCGACCGACCCGCCGTCGTGACGAAGACGATCAGCAGCGTCATGTGGACGATGACGCCGACCGCGCTGCTGACCCCGACCCCGGCGATCGCCACCGACGGATCGACACCGCTCTTCTGGAGAAAGCGCACGTTCGTCGCCATGCCACCGACCTTCACCGGTGAGATCCGATTCACGAACGAGGCGCCGATCTGCGCTTCGAGCGTCGCCGTGAACCGGAGCCGATCGGGGACCGATCCGAGCATCGCGATCGATGCGCCGATGTAGGTGGCGAACGAGAACATCAGCACCAGCGGGAGCCAGGTCCAATCCGCCTCGCCGATGTCATCGAGTTGCACCTCCGCGAGTTGGGGGATCAGCAGGTAGAAGGCCAGTCCGAGCATGATGACGATGGCGACCGCACGCCAGGTGATGCGCTCGAGCTTCTCCAGCTGCACCCCCTCGACTCCCGTCGTGGCCGTCACCTCGTCCCTGAGCGCGTCGAGGAGGCCATTTCGGTCGGCGAGCTCGGCGCGGGTCGACGAGCCGAGGATCGGCCGCTGCAGCCGCGGGACCGCCCGCGCCAACGGCTCGGAACCGAGGACGTCAGCCGCGGCGGCGACAGCTCGCGCTGGTCCGGTTCGTATCGCCGTCGCCGTCAGCAACTCGGCGACGTCGGCGTCGAGTAGGGCGTCGGCGGCCGCCAGCTCGGAGAACCCGAAGTCGGTGACCCATGGCGCGCCGGTGTTGTCGACGACGATGTTGGCCAGACCGAGGTTGCGGTGCGCGATGCGTCGCCGGTGCAGCGCCGCCACCTGTTCCCAGACCGCGACGAGCGTCTCGTCATCGATCGACTCGGCGCCGTCGAGCGAGCGCCCGGGGACCGCCTCGAACGCGAGCAGCATCGAATCGATGCCGACGTCGCCCGCCACGACGAGCTTCGGGGTGCGGACGCCGCCCGCCCAGGCCGTGAGCGACAGCGCGGCCTCGTGTTCGACCTCGCGTCGAACGGTGACGTACGGCGGCGCGTCGCCGGCGTCCTTGAGCCGCACCGCGCGCATCGAGCGATAGAGGAGATCGGCGGCTCGCTCTTCCGGACCGACGACCTTGATGAAGAGGCGGTCGCCGTCCGATGTCGTCGCGAACCACGGAGACGAGCTCCGGGCAGGCACCTCGGCGGCACAGATCTCTCGAAGCTCGACACCGTGCCGGCCGAGGGCGACGGCGATCTGATCGCCACCGGGCCGCGGATCGGTTGCCCCGAACGACAACACCGTGCCGGCGCCGACCGCATAGCCCACCGCCACGACGAGGAGCGCCTCGACCGGAGCGACGATCCCGTCGACCGTGCGGACCAGCAGGAACAACGCGATCAGCGCCCAGAAGAACCGGCGCCACCGACGGCTGAGCCACGGTGCGAGCGCAGAGAAGCCGGCCGCGAACGCTGCGAGGTAGACGGTGTTCGGGAAGCCGTCTCCCGGCACGCACGCGCCGGAGGTGACACCACCGGTTTCGTCGGCCGCGCCGGCGCCGGGCCGGATCGGCGAAGCGTCGAGCTCGCAGATCCAACTCGGCACATCGACCGCGACGACCCCGACGTCGAGCCGATCGAGCACCGTCTGCTCCAGACCCCAGGCCGCTCCGGCCGAGACCAGCACCGCCAGCGTCACCAACACGAGCCGCCGATACGTGGTGCGCCAGAGCAGCGTGGCCACGACGAGCGGCGGGATCAGCCATGCGACCAATTGCACTGCCAGGATGCCGACGACGATCACCGGATCGGGGACCGCCGAGACCGACTCCAGGACCTCGACCGTGAGTCCCACGCTGACCTCGTCCAGGATGCTCGCGACGACCAGCCCGAAGGCGCCGACGATCACCGCGAGGATCAGCCGCAGCAGATCGCTGGGCAGCCTCGTGTGGCTCGGACGGTCCGGCTCGTCGACGACGCGTGACGACACGGTCAGGTCACCTCGGATTCGATTCCAGCCCTGGTCTCCCGCTCGTGAACCGGGGTGCCGACGGCGAGGTTGACCGCACTCCCGACAGCGACGCCGAACGCCCCGCCACCGATCACGTCGAGCGGCAGATGCGCGCCGGTGTAGATGCGCAGGACTGCGGCCGCGATCGCCGCCGACCAGAGCAGCATCTTCCACCGTCCCTGCACGTGCGGTGACACCACGGAGGCGAGGGCGAACGCAACCGCGGCATGGCCGGACACGAACCCGAGCCCCTCCCACTCGGGACGCTGGATCACGTCGCCGAGGAGCGCGCTGGGACGTTCCCGTTGGACGGCCTCCTTGACGATCTTGGCGCCGATCCACGCGAGTCCACCGGCGACGAACAGCGAGAGCGCGAGACGTCGGTTCCGCCAGACGGCCAGCACGACCACGGCGCTGACCACGATCGCGGCTGCCGACCCGGCCTGCATCACCGGCCACGCGGGTGTCTCGATCCCGTCCGGCCACTCGTTGAAGAAGCGGAAGAGATCCTCTTCGGGTGCACTGACGCCGTCGGTCGACGCCCACCACGTCGTGATCAGCACGATGACCGCGCCGCCGATGATGGCGCCCACATCCTGCGGGCGTCTCACGAGAGGAGGGCGCGGGTCAGAGGTCTCGAGGTCCATCGCCGGCGCTGACGAACTCGACGCTGCGTGCCCTCGTCGTCACGGAACCTCCCGTCGGTGGCGCGCGGCGGCGGGAGCGGGACGTCCGCTCGGACGGCCGTCGCCGAGCAGCTCCAGTGTCCGCGCGATCGCCGCCGGACAGGAGGGTCGGAGGTCCCCCGCGGGCCGGGACCCCGACCCCGGACTCGACGCCGCGCCGCGCCGCGCCAGATCTTTGTGTGACCGAACACGTCCGATGTCAACCTGTTCGGTCACACAAACCGGAAGAGCGCGCCGGCGGCTCGATTCTGTGTGACCGAACACGTCCGATGTCGACCTGTTCGGTCACACAAACCGGAGGAGCGCGCCGGCGGCTCGATTCTGTGTGACCGAACACGTCCGATGTCGACCTGTTCGGTCACACAAACCGGAAGAGCGCGCCGGCGGCTCGATTCTGTGTGACCGAACACGTCCGATGTCGACCTGTTCGGTCACACAAACCGGAGGAGCGCGCCGGCGGGGGGCGGGTCAGGTGTCGGGGGGCGCGTCGAGGACGGCGTCGGGGATCGGGACGACGCGCGACCGCAGCCACTCGCCGAGTGCCTTGGCCTGCGGGTCCTGGCGGGTCGACGCGGCGACCCCCTCCTGCAGCAGCCCGCGGACGACGAAGTTGAGCGAGCGCAGCCGGGGGAGGCGATACCGCTCGACCGTGAGCTCGGCGACCTCGGGCAGCAGCTCCCGGAGCCGATCGATCGTCAGCTCGTTGTCGAGCCACGCCCACCCGAGTTCGTTGCGGGCGAACAGGCCGAGGTTGGCGTCGCCCCCCTTGTCGCCCGAACGCGTGCCGACGACGACCCCGATCGGCGCGTCGCGGGTCGCGCCACCGGGCGCCGGGAGCGGCGGGTCGACGTCGACGTCGATCGGCGGGCCGCCGGGGGCGACCGAGTCGACCATCGCGGCGGCGCCGCCGAGCTGGTGGACGTACTGCGGCACGAGGTCGCTGTCCACCTTCGCCGGCCGGTACACGCCGAACGGCGTCGCCGCGCTCGGGCCACCGCCGAGGCCGTACATGCCGGGGATCCCCGCCAGCGCCGTGTGCACCATCGCGTCGGCGAACGCCCGGCCGACCTTGCGCTCGTCGGCGTCCTTGACGGTGACCCGCCAGATCGCCGTCGCCTCCTCCTGCGTCGCCGGGTCGGGCTTGTCGGTGCGGACGACGCGGCTGTCGATCGAGTCGAAGTCGTCGGGGCCGGAGGGGCAGGCGTCCCAGAACGTCGCCTGGGCGAAGGCCGCCTTCTCCTCGATGTCGAGGCCGGTGAGCGCCACCGTGAACGAGTTGCGGTACCCGCCGAGCTCGTTCATCGCCACCTTCAGCGTGGGCGGCGGGGCCTGGCCGCGCACCCCGGAGATCCGCACCCGGTCGACGGCGGTCTGCTCGACTTCGATCGTGTCGAAGCGGGCGGTGACGTCCGGACCGAGGTACTCCGGCCCCCCGACCTCGTACAACAGCTGCGACGTCACCGTCCCGACCGTGACCGCCCCGCCCGTCCCGTCGTGCTTGCCGATCACCGACGACCCGTCGGCATGCACGTCGGCCCACGGGAAGCCGAGCCGGGCCCGCCCGCCGACCTCGGTCCGGTTGTCGAGCTCGGTGAAGAACGAGTAGTTGCCGCCGGTCGCCTGGGCGCTGCACTCGATGACGTGGCCGGCGACGACCGCGCCCGCGAGCTGGTCGAAGTCGTCACGCCCCCAGCCGTGATGCCACGCGGCCGGCCCGCAGGCGACGGCGGCGTCGGTGACCCGGCCGGTGATGACGATGTCGGCGCCGCGGCCGAGCGCCTCGACGATTCCCCAGCAGCCGAGGTACGCGTTGGCGGTCACGAATCGGGACGGATCACCCAGCTCCGCGCCGGTCGCGAACGCGGCGAGCGCCCCGGACTCCGCCAGTTCGGCGATCCGCGGCAGCAGGTCGTCACCGTCGACGTAGGCGATCGTCGGCGCCAGCCCGAGCTTGTCGGCGACCTCGGCGACCGCCTCGGCACAACCATCGGGGTCGAGCCCGCCGGCGTTGGAGACGACCTTGACGCCCCGGTCGAGACAGGTTCCCATCACCTGCTCCATCTGGCCGACGAACGTCCTGGCGAACCCGGCGCCGGGCCGCTTGGCCCGGATCCGGCTGAGGATCAGCATCGTCAGCTCGGCCAGCCAGTCGCCGGTCAGCACGTCGATCGGGCCGCCCTCGACCATCTCGACCGCGCCGCTCGGCCGGTCGCCGAAGAACCCGGAGCAGTTGGCGATGCGGATCGGGCCGGTGGCGGTCGGAGTGCTCATACGTGTTGCCGGACGATACGGCACCCCGGCGCCGGCCCGAGAGTCGATGTCCCGCGCCGCGGGCTGGGGCTGGCGCGGCGTCGAGACGACTGCCAGCATGAGGACATGCTCGACCACCTGTCCATCCAGTGCTCCGACGTCGGGACCAGCGCCGCGTTCTACGACGCCGTGCTCGCCACCGTCGGCGGCACCCGCATCCTGGAGTTCGGCGACGTGATCGGCTACGGCGTTCCGCCGATGCCCGATTTCTGGCTCGGTCCGCACGCCACCGGCGAGGGCTTCCGCGAGTCGCACATCGCGTTCACCGCTCCCGACCGAGCGGCGGTCGACGCGTTCGTCGCCGCCGCCGCCGACGCCGGCGCCGAGGTGCTCCACGAGCCCCGTGTCCGGCCCGAGTACCACCCCGACTACTACGGCGGCTTCGTGCGCGACCCAGACGGCAACAACGTCGAAGCGGTCTGCCACGCCCCCGAATAGCCCAGTACGATCGACGAATGCCTCCCGAGCCGCTCGACGACATCGAACCCGACGGATCGCTCACGATCGAGCCGCGCATGTTCGAGGAGGGCCCCGCCGACGTCCTCACCCCGATGGGAATCGCCGAGTCAAACGGGTCGTTCGCCCGCTCGCTCGGGCCGACGTGGATCAAGCGCGTCTTCGCCCTCGGCGTGCTCGCGATCGTTGCGTCCTGGCTGGCCGCGTCCCTCGTCTGACCGCAGGACGGCGCTCGCCGATTCGCCGATTCTCCGATTCGTCGATTCGCGACTTCGCCGATTCGCCGATTCGCCGATTCGCCGAATCTCCGATTCGCGACCTTTACTCGACCGGTTCGAGGGCGACGAGCAGGTCGCCGGTGTCGACGCGCTCGCCGACCTGGAACCGAACCTCGGTGACGCGATTCGCGCCGACCGAGGTGATCTTGTGCTCCATCTTCATCGCCTCGACCACCATCAGGACCTGGCCGTCGGCGACCGTGTCGCCGGCGGCGACGTTCAGCGCGATCACCGTGCCGGGCAGCGGGCAGATCGGGCCGCCGCCGGAGCGATCGACGTCGGGCTCGACGAACGTCGGCGCCGGCGTCCACGCCAGCGACCCGGCCGGGCTGTGGGTCGTGAACGACGCCCCGTCGGGCACCACGTCGACCACCTGGCGCCGCCCGTCGATCTCGACGACCTGCCGGTCGACCGCACGGTCGAGGAGCCGTACTCGGGCCCGACGGCGAGTGTCGTCGAGCAGGCTCCCGTCGTCGCCGGGCATCGGCCACGGCCCGATCAACAGGTCGACCCGGCCGGGCCCTGTGAACACGTACTCGATGTGGTGCTCCTCATCGCCGCAGCGCCAGACCTCGCGCCGTCCCTGCGTGCGGACGTTGCGCCACCCCGACGGCGCGAACCCGGTGTGCGTGTCGGCCGCCCGCGCCAGCAGTTCGGCGGTGAACGACGCGCCGAGCAGCAACGCCACCCGATCGTCGCCGGTCGGCCCGGCCGGAGTCAGCACGGCGGGATGCTCGCCGAGGTACGCGGTCGGTGTGGCCGCCGCCAGGTAGTCGTGCTCGCCCAGCGTGGCGGCGAGCATGTCGACGTTCGTCCGCACGCCGATGACCTCCGAGGTGCGCAGCGCGCGCGCGAGTTGCCGGGCGGCGCCGACCCGCGTCGGCGCGTGCGAGATCACCTTCGCCAACAGCGAGTCGTAGTCGGAGCTGATCACCGAGCCGGCGCGCACCCCGGTGTCGACCCGCACGCCCGCACCGATCTCGAAGTGGTCGACGCGCCCGGTCGACGGCATCCAGTCGGCGGCCGGGTCCTCGGCGACGACCCGCACCTCGATCGCGTGGCCGTCGAACCCGATGTCGTCCTGGGCGATCGGCAGGACCTCGCCGGACGCGACCCGCAGCTGGAGCTCGACCAGATCCAACCCGGTCACCGCCTCGGTCACCGGGTGCTCGACCTGCAGCCGCGTGTTCACCTCGAGGAACGTGACCGTGCCGTCGTCGCCGACCAGGAACTCGACCGTGCCGGCGTTCTGGTAGCCGACATGGCGGGCGAGCGCGGTCGCCCCGTCGCAGATCAACGAGCGCACCTCCGGGGTGATCCCCGCCGACGGCGACTCCTCGATCACCTTCTGGTTGCGGCGTTGGATCGAGCACTCCCGCTCGCCGAGGTGCACGACGTTGCCGTGGGCGTCGCCCATGATCTGGACCTCGATGTGCCGGCCGCGCTCGATGTACGGCTCGACGAACACCGTGCCGTCGCCGAACGCCGACAGCGCCTCCCGCGAGGCCGCGGCCAACCCCTCGGCCAGCTCGTCGACCGAGCGCACGACCCGCATCCCCCGCCCACCGCCGCCGGCCGCCGCCTTGACCAGCGCCGGCATCGGGATGTCGGCCGGGGCCGCGCCGTCGCGCACCTCGTAGATCGGCGTCGTCGGCACCCCGGCCTCGACCGCGGCCCGCTTGGCCGCGACCTTGTCGCCGAGCAGGGTGATCTGCTCGGGCGTCGGGCCGACCCAGATCAGCCCGGCGTCGATGACCTGCCGCGCGAACGCGGCGTTCTCGGCGAGGAAGCCGTAACCGGGGTGGATCGCGTCGGCGCCGTTGTCGAGCGCCGCCGCGATGACCGCGTCGCCGCGCAGGTAGCTCTCCGCCGGCGTGGCGCCGCCGAGCGCGACCGCGATGTCGACGGTGTCGGCGTGCAGCGCGTTGGCGTCGGGTTCGGAGTAGACACCGATCGTCCCGATGCCCAGCCGGTGGGCGGTGCGGGCGACGCGCACGGCGATCTCGCCACGGTTGGCGATCAGCAGCCGGTTGATCTCGCGCGCCGCCATCAGTGCCTCCACACGCCGTACTCGGTGGCCCCGGCGACGACGTTGCTGTGCGCCGCCGACAGCGCCATCCCGAGGACGGTGCGCGAGTCGGCGGGGTGGATGATCCCGTCGTCCCAGATGCGCCCGGTCGAGAACAGCGCCGTCGACTCGGTCTCGATCTGCGCCTCGAGCGCGCCGGTCTGCTCGGCCAGCGCCTCCTCGTCGACGTCGACACCGCGGCCGGCGGCGGCGTTGCGGGCGATGATCTCCATCACGCCGGCGAGCTGCTTGGGCCCCATCACGGCCACCCGGTGGTTCGGCCACGAGAAGATGAAGCGCGGGTTGTACGCCTTGCCCGCCATGCCGTAGTTCCCGGCGCCGTAGCTGGCGCCGACCATCAGGTTGAAGTGCGGCACGGTCGAGTTCGACACCGCGTTGATCATCTTGGCGCCGTTGCGGATGATGCCGCCCTGCTCGGCCTTCGACCCCACCATGAAGCCGGTGATGTTGTGCAGGAACACGAGCGGGGTGTCGGTGCGGTTGCAGAGCTGGATGAACTGGGCGCCCTTCTTCGCCTCCTCGGAGAAGAGGATCCCGTTGTTGCCGAGCAGGCCGACGGGAAACCCGTGGATCGACCCCCACCCGCACACGAGCTTGTCGCCGTACAGTGGCTTGAACTCCTCGAAGCGCGAGCCGTCGAGGATGCGGGCGTAGATCTCGCGGATCTCGAACGGCACCCGCACGTCGGCCGACGCGCACCCGATCAGCTCG
>JBFGCT010000052.1:0-22571 GCA_041581055.1 Ilumatobacteraceae bacterium
ACGCTCACCGGTCGGCGTCCCCGGTCATCGGGCGGGCGACCGAGGTGGCGGCATCGCGTTCGACGAGCACGCTCACCGGTCGGCGTCCCCGGTCATCGGGCGGGCGACCGAGGTGGCGGCATCGCGTTCGACGAGCACGCTCACCGGTCGGCGTCCCCGGTCATCGGGCGGGCGACCGAGGTGGCGGCATCCGCTCGTACCATGAGAGGACTGTATGCCGACCACCCCGCCCGATCCCCATGCCCGGCCGAATGCCCGGCCGACCGCCGACGACCCGGTCAGGGTGCGGCGCGCCCAGGTGGCGAAGTGGACGCTCCTCGCCAATCGGGTCGGCTACCTGTTCGTCGCGCTGGCGATGGCGCTGTTCTTCATCGCCTTCGCCCTCGGGTTCTCGTCGGCGATGGCGAGCCTGATCATCATCAGCCTGGTCGTCGGCTGCGCGCTGCTCGCGCCGTCGATCGTGCTCGGCTACGCGGTCAAGGCCGCCGAGCGCGACGACCGCGAGCGCGGACTCTGACCGCGGCCTCTGTCGCGCGGCGTCCCGCCGGCGCCGACGTTCGATCGGGCCGCCGGTTACCATTGGGTAACGTATGTCACAGCGATTGACCGCTCCGGCCCGGCGAGAGCAGATTCTCGACGTGGCCCTCGAAGTCTTCGCCCGAGCGGGATTCCACGGCGCGTCGATGAACGACGTCGCCGACGCGGCCGGCGTCACCAAGCCGGTGCTGTACCAACACTTCGACTCCAAGCGCGAGCTGTACCAGGCGCTGCTCGAGGAGGTCGGGACCCGGTTGCTGCGCAACATCGACAAGGCCGCGAGCGAGGCGACCGACGGCAAGAGCCAGACCGAGCTCGGCTTCCGGGCCTACTTCCGCTGGGTCGCCGAGGATCACGACGCGTTCCTGCTGCTGTTCGGATCGGGTTCGCGCCGTGACAACGAGTTCGCCGCGGCGGTCCGGCGGATCACCGCCGAGTCGGCCAACGCGATCGCCCCGCTGATCGCCGTCGACATCGACGAGGACCATCGCACGACGATCGCCCACGCGCTCGTCGGCCTGGCCGAGGGCGCGAGCCGCCGGCTCGTCGATCGGGGCGACGCGTTCGACCCCGACGAGATCGCCGCCCAGGTCTCGGCGCTGGCGTGGGCCGGGCTGCGCGCGGTGCAACGCGTCGACTGACCGCCGGGCGCCGGCGCGGCGCGCCGGAGAACAAGGGTTGACAGCTGTACACCGCTTGTGTTGACTGGACTGCACCGCCAAGGTGAACATCTGTTCACCTTGGCTCGTCCGCCCGCGCCACAGGAGCACCCGATGACCGACACCGCCGCCCGCGCCAACGTCAACCCCTATCTCGCCGGCAACCTGGCCCCGGTCGAGCAGGAGATCACCGCCCACGACCTCCCCGTCACCGGCGAGCTTCCCGCCGAGCTCGAGGGCCGGTGGCTGCGCAACGGCCCGAACCCGATCGGCGACATCGACGCCTCCAAGCACCACTGGTTCATCGGCGCCGGCATGGTGCACGGCGTGCGGCTGCGCGGCGGGAAGGCGGAGTGGTACCGCAACCGCTACGTCGTGCCCGGCGAGGTCGGCGGCCCGAACACCAATGTCGGGGGATTCGCCGGGACGACGTGGGCGATGGTCGAGGCCGGGACGCAGCCGGTCGAACTCGACTACGAGCTCAACTCGCTCGGGACCAACGCGTTCAACGGCACGCTGCCCGGGCCGTTCAGCGCCCACCCGAAGTACGACCCGGCGACCGGCGAGCTGCACGCGATGACCTACCACTGGCCCGACCTGATCGACCACGTGCAGTACGTCGTCGTCGGCGGCGACGGACGGGTGACCCGCACCGTCGACATCCCGGTCGCCGACATGCCGATGATCCACGACATGTCGCTCACCGACCGATACGCGGTCGTCTACGACCTCCCGGTCACGGTCAGCTTCGACCTGATCACCAAGGGATACCAGTTCCCGTTCGCCTGGAACCCCGACCGGGCGGCGCGCGTCGGCCTCCTGCCCCGCGACGGCGGCGCCGACGACATCATCTGGTGCGACGTCGACCCGTGCTTCGTGTTCCACCCGCTCAACGCCTACGACGCGCCCGACGGCACGGTCGTGGTCGACCTCTGCCGCTACGAGAGGATGTTCGCCACCGACGTCCTCGGGCCGTTCGGCGACTCGCTCGCCACGTTCGACCGCTGGGTCATCGACCCGGTGGCGAAGCGAGTGCGCGAGACGCGCCTCGACGACCGCCCGCAGGAGTTCCCGCGGCACAACCCGCGGGTCGGCCTGCGCCGGCACCGGTACGGGTACACCTCCGAAGTGGCCCCGAGCACGACGAACCTCCACGGCGCGACGATCAAGATCGACGTCGAGACCGGCGCCACCGAGACCCACGACTACGGCCCCGGCCGCGGCGGGGCCGAGCCGGTGTTCGTCCCGAAGGCCGACGGCACCGCCGAGGACGCCGGATGGATCCTGTCGGTCGTCTACGACCCGGCGGAGGATTCCAGCGAGCTGTGCGTGCTCGACGCCGAGGACATCTCCGGCCCCGAGGTCGCCCGCATCCACCTTCCCCAGCGGGTGCCGTTCGGCTTCCACGGGAACTGGGTGCCCGACAGCTCGGTGCCGCCGCCGGCCTGAACCATCCCCTGAACCATCCCGGCGCGTTTCCGGACGACGACGTCGGCGTCCTCCGGTCCGACTGACCGCCGCTCAAGTGCGGGGCGGGCGGGCCGATGACATCCTGATGACCGACTATGCGGCGATCACCATCGGCCTGCTCGGCGCGGGCGTCTGCCTGCTCGTGCTGTGGCGCGGCCAGACCGCAAGCCGGCGGGCCGCCGACGAGGCGACCGACGACTCGACCGGCCTGCCGAACCGCCGCCGGTTCGACCTCGACGTCGAGGCCCACGCCCGCCGAGGCGGGGAGCCGACGGCGATCCTGCGGATCGACGTCGACCCGCTCGGCGCGCGCAACCGGACCCGCGAGCACGACGACGTGCTGCGCACGGTCGGCGCGGTCCTGGCGATGATGATCCGCACCGGCGACGTCGCTTACCGCTACAGCGGCAGAGGATTCTCCGTGCTGCTCCCGGCGACGGACTCGGCGGCGGCGTGGCGCGTCGCCGAACGGATTCGAAGCTCGATCGAGTCGGCTGCGTTGCAGGCCGACGGACGGGTCACGATCTCAGCCGGCGTGGCGGCGGGCCCGGCGGAGGACGCCGCCTCGCTCGTCGGCCGGGCCGGCGACGCGCTCCGCGCGTCGCGCGTCGAGGGCCCGAACCGCGTCGCGGTCGCCTGACCGACGCGCGTCACGCCCGGTAGGTCATCCCCCGGTAGCCGTCGGCGAACCCCGCGGCGCGCAGCAGCTCGATGAGCCCGTCCGGCGCGGCGCCAGGGTTGGCCGGCTGCCCGTCGACCTTGCGGACCTCGACCGACGTCGCCCGGCCGTTCTTGACGAGCTCGATCAGCGCGTCGGCCCACGACGGATCGGCCATCGCCCCGGGGAAGGTGACGAGATGGTGGCCGCGGCGGTCGAACCAGACGAGCGGTTGGCCGGCCCGCAGGACGACCAGCGACGACGCGTTGCGCGCCGGGCGCCCGGCGGTCTCGGGCCACGGCAACGTCGCTCCGTAGGGCTGGGCCGGATCGGTCGACGCCAGGGCGATCGGCGCCGGCACGTCGGCGGGATGGAGCAGCGGGTCGGGCGTCTCCCGCGCCGACCGTAAGCGGTCGACCGCGCCGGGGATCGCGAACTGCGCCGCGCCGAGCCCGTCGACGAAGTAGCCACGGCGCACCTGGCCGCGCTCTTCGAGCACCTTGAGCACGCTGTAGACGTCGGCGAACCCGCCGGTGACCCCCTCGGCGAGCACCGCCTCGCGGGTGACGACGCCGTACCGCTCGACGAGCTGCAACGCCTGGGCGTGGGCGGCCTCGGTCGGCGACGGCGCCGGCAGCAGCAACGGCGCGACCAGGCTCCAGCGGCCCTGACCGGCCGGTGGGCCGATCCGGTTCAGGCGGCCCGGGCGGGGTCGGCCCCGGGAGCGGGCCGAGCGGGAGGCGCCCGCCTTGACCTTGGCGCCGGCGACGACGGCCCGCAACGGAGCGAGCGAGTCGTTGGTCACCTCCCCCGCCCAGACGAGATCCCACAGCGCGGCGAGCAGTTCCTCGTCACGCGCGCCGGGGCCGGCGGCGCGGAGCTGACCCCAGAAGCTCGCGCCCCGCTCGGCGAGCAGCGTGCGGATCGCCTCGTGCACGGGTTCGTCGGGCGCTGGCCGCTGCTCCCAGCCCGGCGCGAGCAGCCGGAGTTGGTCGGCGAAGCACAGCCGGACGCGGCCGTCGCGCGCGCCGACCGCGCCGGCGCCGACCCACACGACCTCGCCGGCGGTGCACAGCTCGTCGAGCATCGACGGGCGATAGCCGAGCACCCGGGCGGGCAGGACGTCGGCCTCGACCGTCGACGCGACGAGCGCCGACCCCGACAGCACGCCGAGCGACTCGACCAGCGCCTCGACCCCCCGCCGCTCGGCGGGGATGTTGTGCCAGGCCGGCAGGAAGCGGGCGAGCGCCCGCTGCTCGACCGGCTCGACCTCGCGCCGCAGCGCGGCGAGCGAGCGCCGCCGGAGCTGGCGCAACACGTCGACGTCGCAGAACTCGCGCGACACGCCCTCGGGGCGGAACTCGCCCACGACGAGCCGCTCCTCGCCCTCCAGCGCGGCGAGCGCGCCGACGACCCGCTCGACCGGGGCCCCGAGGCGGCGGGCGACGTCGGTGGCGACGAACGGGCCGTGCGTGCGGGCGTAGCGCCCGACCAGCTCCTCGAGCGGGCGGGCGACCGGGTCGGTGAACGCCATCGGCAGGCCGAGCGGCAGCGCACAGCCGAGCGCGTCGCGATAGCGGGCCGCGTCGTCCGCGGCCGCGTACCGCGTCTCGCCGCCGACGGAGATCTCGATCGCCCGCTTCTCGTCGAGCAGTCGGGCGATCGCGGACGCTCCCGACAGGTCGTCGACGCACCGCAGGTCGACCTCCCCGGCGCTCAAATCGCCGACCTTGCGCAGCACGTCGTGCAACTCGTCGACCGATCGGGCGCGGCGCCCGTCGGCGAGGCACTGCAGTTCGAGCTCGACGTCGGCGAGCACGTCGGGGTCGAGCAGGTCGCGCAGCTCCTCGGCGCCGAGCAGGTCGCGCAACAGGTCGCGGTCGAGAGCGAGGGCGGCCGCCCGCCGCTCGGCCAGCGGGGCGTCGCCCTCGTACATGTAGGCGGCGATCCAGTTGAACAGCAGGCTCGACGCCATCGGGCTGGCCTTGCCGGTGTCGACGTTGACCACCCGGATCGCCCGCGACCGCAACAGGCCGAGCACCTCGCGCAGCGCCGGGACGTCGAACACGTCCTGCAGGCACTCGCGGGACGCTTCGAGCAGGATCGGGAACGTCGGATACTTCGAGGCGACGGCGAGCAGGTCGGCCGCCCGCTGGCGCTGCTGCCACAGCGGGGTGCGCCGGTCGGGGCGGCGGCGGGGCAGGAGCAGGGCGCGGCCGGCGCACTCGCGGAAGCGGGCCGAGAACAGCGCGGTCTGCGGGAGCGTGGCGACGACCAGCTCGTCGATGTCCTCCGGATCGATCAGCAGCGCGTCGACCGGCAGCTCGTCGGCCGACTCGGGAAGCCGGATCACGATGCCGTCGTCGCCCCACATCGTCTCGACCGGGATGTCGTACCGGTCGATCAGCTGCCGCTCGATCGCCATCGCCCACGGCGCGTGGACCGGCGTGCCGAACGGGCTGAGCAGGCAGATCCGCCAGTCGCCGATCTCGTCGCGGAAGCGCTCGACCACCACGGTCCGGTCGTCGGGGACGGCGCCGGTCGCCTCGGCCTGCTCGTCGAGGTACTGCAGGAGGTTCGACGCGGCGAGCTCGTCGAGCGAGTAGTGCTCGCGCAATCGCGTCGCGCCGGCTGCCGCGTCCAAGCCCCGGATCTCGCGCACGAAGCCGCCGAGCGCCCGGCCGAGCTCCAACGGGCGGCCTGGGCGGTCGCCGTGCCAGAACGGCATCTTTCCGGGCTGGCCCGGCGCCGGCGACACGGTCACCCGTTCGAACGTGATGTCCTCGATCCGCCACGTCGACGCGCCGAGCACGAAGGTCTCCCCGGGCCGGCTCTCGTAGACCATCTCCTCGTCGAGCTCGCCGACCCGCGTGCCGTCGGGCAGGAACACACCGAACAGGCCCCGGTCGGGGATCGTGCCGCCCGACGTGACGGCGAGCCGCTTGGACCCGTCGCGGGCGCGGACGCGGTCGTTGACCCGGTCCCACACGAGCCGCGGCCGCAGCTCGGAGAACTCCTCGCTCGGGTACCGGCCCGACAACAGGTCGAGGACGTTGTGCAGCAGCTCGTCGGAGAGCTCGGCGAAGTTGGCGCAGCGCCGCACGAGCGCGGCGACCTCGCCCACCGCGCACTCCTCGACCGACGCGACGTGCGCCACGATCTGCTGGGCGAGCACGTCGAGCGGGTTGCGCAGGTAGCGGCTCGTCTCGATCTCGCCGTCGACCATCCGGCGGGTGACGATCGCCGCTTCGAGCAGGTCGCCCCGGTGCTTGGGGAAGATCGAGCCGCGGGAGGGCTCGCCGACGCTGTGACCGGCGCGCCCGATCCGCTGCAGCCCCCGGCTGACCGCGCCCGGCGACTCGACCTGCACGACGAGGTCGACGGCGCCCATGTCGATGCCGAGCTCGAGCGACGACGTGGCGACGATGCCGCGCAGCTCGCCGCGCTTGAGCCGATCCTCGATGACCACCCGCTGCTCGCGGGCCAGCGACCCGTGGTGCGCCATCACGAGGGGCTCGTCGGCGGCGCCCCCCTCGGGGCCGGGGGCGGCCTCGTCGCCGGCGCCCTCGGCGGCCAGCGCGCGGCGCTCGTCGTACAGCTCGTTGAGCTTGGCGGCGAGGCGCTCGGCGGCGCGGCGGGCGTTGCAGAAGATGATCGTCGACCGGTTGGCGAGGATGCGGTCGAGGATCTCCGGGTAGATGCTCGGCCAGATCGAGCTGCGCCGCTCGGTCAGCGCCGCCGACGCCGGGCCCGGCTGGAGCTCGACGGTGACCTGGCCGAGGCTCGACATGTCCTCGACCGGGATGACCACCTCGATCTCGAGCGGCTTGCGGATGCCGGCGTCGACGATCCGCACCGGCCGGCGCACCCCGGGGGCGGAGAACCCACCGAGGAACTCGGCGATCTCCTCCAGCGGGCGCTGGGTCGCCGACAACCCGATCCGTTGGGGCGGCCGGCCGGTGACCTCCTCGAGCCGTTCGAGCGTGAGCGCGAGGTGGGCGCCGCGCTTGGTGGTGGCCATCGCGTGGATCTCGTCGACGATCACCGTCTCGACGCCGACGAGCGTCTCGCGCGCGGACGACGTGAGCATCAGGTACAGCGACTCGGGGGTCGTGATCAGCAGATCGGGCGGACGGCGGATCAGCTTCTGACGCTCGTTCGACGGTGTGTCGCCCGTGCGCATCCCGACCTCGGGGGCGACGAACGGCCGCCCGAGGCGGTCGGCCGCCAGCTCGATCCCCTTCAACGGCGCCCGCAGGTTCTTCTCGATGTCGAACGCGAGGGCCCGCAGCGGTGAGATGTAGAGCACCCGGGTGCGGTGCGACCGCTCGTCGGGGCGCGGGGTGGTGGTCAGCCGGTCGATCGAGGCGAGGAACGCGGTGAGCGTCTTGCCCGAACCGGTCGGGGCGCAGATGAGCGTGCTCCGGCCGTCGGCGATGTGCGGCCAACCCTGCACCTGGGCCGGCGTCGGGCACGGGAACGAGGCCGCGAACCACTCCCGGACAGCCGGCGAGAACGCCCCGAGCACGTCGTGGTCAGCGATGCGATCGAGGTTACCGAGGGGGTGTGACGGCGCGTTCGGTCGCTGCGGTTCAGTCGGCCGGCTCGCCGCAGGCGCCACCGGTGCGCGCCGCGTCGGCACAGGATTGAGGCCCGACGACGACCCGGCTGGGGTACCGCTCGGTGCCGAAGGCGAGTAGGAGGTCGTCGGCCGAGTCGCCGACGGCGGCGACGCGCAGCTCGATCTCGTGGCCGGCGGGGATGAGCCGTTCGACCCAGCCCAGCTCGATCGTCAACTCCTGGAACTCGGCGTGACCGCGGAACCACCGCTTGCCCCAGCCCAGCTTCGCGCACGACGTTCCCTCGCAGTCGTACAGGGCGACGATCACCCCGACCCACGTGTCGTCGAAGTCGTCGGCGGCGACCCACAAGGCCGTGCGCACCGCCCCGTCGACGAGCGTCTTCGCGCCGACGGGCAACCGGAAGCGCTGGACATCGCGCGGATCTGGGGAGTACAGGTGTTCGTCGCTGCGCTCGACCACGATGCCGGGCAGATCGTCGCGGTCGACGTCGTAGTTCGGCAGGTCGATCGGAGGCGGCTCGGCGAACCCGAGGTGCAGCACGGGTTGCGACCGCGTGTCGGCCGTCGACGGGGCGACGAGGTGGACCGGCGGAGATCCGGCGGCGTCGTGCGGCATGGTCGTGGTGGTGGTCGTCGGCTTCGTCGTCGTGGTCGAGGTCGTCGTCGTGGTCGCCGCCGGCGCGGGCGGCTTCGTCGTGGTCGTCGTGGTGGTGGTCGGCTTCGTCGTCGTCGTGGTCGCCGGCGGCTTCGTCGTCGCGGTCGTCGCCGGCGCGGGCGGCCTCGTCGTCGCCGGAGGCGCGGCGGTCGGCGGGGCGGCGGTCGGCGGGGCGGCCGTGGTGTGTGGCGCCGGCGCGGTGGTGCCGGCGGCGGTGTCGGCCGGTCGGGTCGTCGACGGCGCGACGCCCGCGGCGGTGGTCGTCGGCGCGTCGACCGGCTCGGTGGCCGACGGCGACGGTGACGCGTCGACCGCCGAGGCCGGGGTCGGCTCGGCCGCGGCGTCGTTCGCCGACGCCGTCGCGTTGCGCCCGAGCCGCAGGCCGTCGAGGAGGACGGCCCAACCCGTGCGCTCCTGGCGACCACCCGTCGCGGCGGCGTTCGTCGACCCGCCCGCGCCGGCCGACGCGGCCCCGTCGTCGGTGAACGGGTCGCCGCCGACGAACGGTTGCGGATCACGGAACGCGAGGTCGTGGGAGGTGATCGCGCGGCTGGGCGACGCGGCGATGCCGAGGGCGCCGGCGACCACCCCGGCCGCCAGCACGGCGCGGACCCGTTTCGCGCGCCCGACCGTCGGCCCGCGGTCGCCGCTGACGACCGTGAGCAGCCGGCCGACGCCGACGAGCACGGTGGTCGAGACCATCACGATCGTCACCCAGCGGAGCACGCCGCTGACGAAGGTCGGCGGTGCGGGCAGCCAACTCGAGATGGCGAACGCGGCCGCGGCCGCCGCGCAGAATCCGGCGGCGAGCGGGAGCAGGCCGATACCGCGCGCGGGAGCGGTCTGGCCCCTCCGCTCCGCTCCTCGTCGCTCGTTCATCCTTCCGCCTCGTGCTCAATCGTCTTCGCCGTCATCGCGTTCTTCGAGCGCGGCATCCTCGGGGTCGTCCCCGGTCTCGACGTCGATCCAGCTCCGGTTGCGGTGGGTGCCGAACGCCAGCCACGCGTCGTCGCCTGAGCCGTCGAGCACGGCGATCCGCAGCTCGAGGCGCTCGCCCGCGGCGAGCACGAGGTCGAGCGCGCCCAGGTCGAGGTTCGCCGGCTTGAACCTGCTGGCGTTCGGGACCCACTTGTCGCCGACGGCGAGCGGCCGGCACGAGGTCGAGCAGCGGTACAGGCCGGCCTCGACGTTGATGTCGACGTCCGAGAAGTCCTTCGCCGCGACGATGACATGGACGGTCACCTCCCCTTGCACGAGCGTCGGCTCCTTGGCGCTGAGCGTGAAGTGCTGGATCGTGGTCGGATCGCTGCCGCCGACCCCGGCCTTGTCCTTGGCGATCACCAGCCCGGCGAACGCGTCTCGGTCGGTGTCGTAGTTCGGCAGCGGGATGTCCGGGAAGGAGGTCGAGACGAGCGGCAGGTAGGTCTGGGAGACGGTGTCACCGGGGCCGGACGGCGCGAGATAGACCTGTTCGAGCCGAGCGAGCGGGACGGTGGTCGTCGTCGTCGTGCTGGCGGGGCTGGCGGGGCTGGTGGTCGTCGTGGTCGTTGCGGGCGGTGGCGACGTCGTCGACGTCGGCGGCGGTCCGGGCGGCGTCGCGGGCGGAGCGACGGACGACGTCGTCGGCGGCGCCTCGGCGGTCGGTGACGCGTCGGTGGCCGCGGGCGGATCGACGGACGACGACGTCGGCGGCGCCTCGGTGGTCGTCGGCGGGGGATCGCCACCGGAGACCTCGTCGTCGAGGTCCGGAGCGGGGGCGGCGGCATCCCCCGGCGAGACCGGCGCCGCCGAGCCGGCCGGATCGAAGCCGAACGCCTCGCCGCCCGAGACCAGCGCGACAGCGGCCGCCCACCCGCCGTGGAATCGGTCGTCGACCTGGGTGGCCGCCGGGGGCGACGCCATCGGGACGGCCTCGTCAGCGTCGACCGGCGCCGCGGCCATACCGATCGTGCCGGCGGCCGCGCCGACGGCGACCGCCGTGCCGGCCGCGACCGACCCTGCGGCCTGGGCCGCTGCGACCTGGGGGAACAGCGCCAGCTGCGCCAGCCACGAGAACGGGCCCATCGCCATGCGGAGCCGGCCGAGCGACAGGTTCAGGAACGCCCGCACGACCTCGGGGTCGAACTGGGTGCCGGCGCACCGCGCCAGCTCCTCGCGCGCGGCCGCCGAGGGCATCGGCTTCTTGTACGTGCGGATCGACGTCATCACGTCGTACGTGTCGGCCACCGACACGATCCGGGCGGCGTAGGAGATCTCGTGGCCCTTGAGACCCGCCGGGTACCCGTCGCCGTCAAACCGCTCGTGGTGTTCCCAGACCGCGCGCGCCGCGTCGCCCAACCACTCGACGAGGGGCTCGACGAGCTTCTTGCCCTCCATCGGGTGGGTCTTGATGACCTCGTACTCCTCGGCGGTGAGCTTGCCGGGCTTGTTCAGGATCGCCGTGTCGATCGCCAGCTTGCCGACGTCGTGGAGCAGGCCCGCCCAATGCATGCGATCGAGCTCCTCGCCGGAGATGCCCAGCTCGGATCCGATCATCTGGGTGTACGCCCGCACCCGCTCGGAGTGGCCGCGGGTGAGGCGATCGTGGATGGCGAGCATGCCGACGAGCTCGAGGAGCCGCACCGCCGCCTGGTTCGCCGTCTCGCCGAGGTCGCCGTCAGCCGCCTCCCGCAGCCGGTGCTCGAGCTGGCGGGTGGTGCCCGAGCGGATGGCGATCCGGAACCGCGACGGGGCCTGGTCCGGGAACGCCAGGGTGAGGTTGAGCAGCGCCGACAGCGGCAGGATGCGACGGGCCACCCGGTCGGTGAGCACGAGGACCACCGTCGACACCGAGGCGATCCCGGCCCAGCGGAGGATCCCGATCGCCAGGTTCGGCGCGGCGGGGATGTACGACGACAGGACGAAGGCGACGGCGATCGACGCGGCGAACGGGACGAGGTACGACAGGCTCCGAACGGCGCGGGCCGCCCACGGGCGCCCGATCCATCGCTGTCGCGTCGCTTCCATTCCGCCGCCTCCGACCCCGCCGTCCGCCCGCCGGGCGACGTCGTCGCACCCCACGGTAGGGATCGGAGATGGTCACATCAAGTGGCGGTCCGACCTCTTGTCGTGATCTTGTGGAAGTGCCCACTCAGCGCGGCGGATCGACCTCCGTCCACCGCCCTGCGTGCATCGACCACGCCCGGGTGACGGTCACCCGATCGAGCAGCGACCGGTCGTGCGTCACGAGCAGCACCGTGCCGTCGAACGTCGAGAGCGCCTGCTCCAGTTGCTCGATCGCCTCCAGGTCGAGATGGTTGGTCGGCTCGTCGAGCACCAGGAAGTTGGCGCCGTTGGCCATCATCAGCGCCAGCGAGGCCCTCGTCCGCTCGCCTGGCGACAGCGTCGCCGACGGCCGCAGCACGTGCTCGGCGCCGAGCCCGAACTTGGCGAGCATCGTCCGCCCGCCCGCCACGTCGAGCCCGGTCGCGCCCATGAAGACGTCGAGGAGCGGGCGCCCCCCGAGGAACCGGCCGCGGGCCTGCTCCATCTCGCCGACGACGACGCTCGACCCGAGGCCGGCCGCGCCGAGGTCGGGCTCGGCGCGGCCGAGCAGCAGGTCGATCAGCGTGGTCTTCCCGCTCCCGTTGGGGCCGGCGAGCACGATCCGGTCGCCGTACGCGACCGCGCAGTCGACCGGCCCGAGCCGGAACTCGCCGCGATCGACGACCGCGCCGCGCGCCCAGGCGACGACATCGCCGCTGCGCCCCGCCGACGGGATCGTCAGGTGCAGCTCCCACCGCTCGCGCGGTTCCTCGACGACCTCCAACCGCTCGATCGCCCGCTCGGTCCGCGCCGCCCGACCCGCCAGCTGCTCGGTCTGGTCGATCTTGAACGCCCGGATGTGCTTGTCCGGCTCGGCGGAGCGGCGGACCTTCGCCCGCCCCTGCGTCGCCCACTCCCGCTCGCGCCGCGAGCGCCGGGCGAGCGCCGTGCGCTTGGCGTCGAACTCGTCGTAGCGCTGCCGCGCGTGCTGCCGCGCCAACTCGCGCTCGGCGAGGTACGACGTCCACCCGCCGCCGAACCGCCGGGCGCGGTGCGTGTGGAAGTCGATCTCAACGACCTCGGTGACGACCCGTTCCAGGAACGTGCGGTCGTGGCTGACCAGGGCCACCGGCGCGTCGAGGCCGGTGACCCACGCCTCCAGGCGCTCCAGCCCGTCGATGTCGAGGTCGTTGGTCGGCTCGTCGAGCAGGAAGACGTCGAAGCGCGAGATCAGCAGCGACGCCAGCGAGCACCGCGCCGCCTCGCCGCCGGACAGCGTCGCGGTCGACTCGTCGAGCAGGCGCGGCGGGAGACCGAGGTCGGCCCACGTCTCGCCGGCTCGGGCGTCGAAGTCGGCGGCGCCGAGCGAGAGCCACCGTTCGAGCGCCGAGCTGTAGCGGTCGTCGGCCCCGGCGACGCCGTCGGCGAGCGCCGCCGTCGCGGCGTCCAGCGCGACGCGCGCGCCGGCGACGCCGGACCGCCGCGCGAGGAACGCCCGCACCGTCTCGTCGCGCCTGCGCTCCGGCTCCTGCGGGAGGAACCCCACAGTGGCCGTGGGAGGGGCCAGCTCGACCGTCCCCGCGTCGAGCGCCACCGCGCCGGCGAGCGCCTGCAGCAGCGTCGACTTGCCGACGCCGTTCGGGCCGACCAGCCCGACCCGGGACCCGCCGGCGAGCGTCAGATCGACCGCGTCGAGGACGACCAGCGGGCCGTGTGAGACGGAGAGGGAACGGGCGATGAGCGACGCGGCCATGAGGCACCTCCAGCGGAGCGAAACGAACGGGGGCCGGTCAACGGTCGGTCATCGCCGTCGACCATAGTCGAGCGAACCGGCGCGGCCGGAGAGGGTTGCGACCCGGAATGCTCAGTATCCTTCGTGGGATGCCGGCCCCCGGAGAGCACCATCCCGCGTTCGAGGAGTACTGCGAGTGCATCTTCGAGCTCGACGAGGACGACGTCGACGTCATCCAGGCGCGGATCGCCGAGCGCCTCCAGGTCAGCCGGCCGGCGGTCAGCGAGATGATGAAGCGGCTCGAGGGCGAGGGGCTGATCGACGCTGCGGACGGCATCCGCCTCACGGCCAGCGGACGCACGCTCGGCGAGCGCGTCGTGCGGCGCCACCGGCTCGCCGAGTGCTTCCTCACCGACGTGCTCAAACTGTCGTGGGCCGAGGCGCACCACGAGGCCGGGCGCTGGGAGCACGTCATCAGCGACTCGGTCGAGCGGGCGATGAACGAGTTGCTCGGCGAGCCGACGACGTGCCCGCACGGGAACCCGATCCCCGGCTCGAAGTACGAGGCGCCTGACTTCGCCCCCCTCGCCGAGATCGCCGTCGGCCACGAGTTCACGGTCGGCCGGATCACCGAGGAGCTCGAGTTCGAGCCAGGGCTCCTCGAATTCCTGGAGGAGTCGGCGATCCAGCCGGGCAGCCGCGGCACGGTCACCGCGTCGTCGCCGGACGGCACGCTGACGGTCGAGATCGCCGGCCAACACGTCGGTGTGGGCGCCTTCGCCACCGAGCGGATCCTCGTCACGCCGTGAACGGTCGGTGACGCGCCGACCGTGACGCGCCGACCGTGACGGTCAGCGGAGCGGGGCGGGCAGGTCTTCGCCGTGGACGACGGTCAGCCGCTGCGTCGAGCGCGTGAGCGCGACGTACAGCGCCCGCATCCCGTGCTCGGTGTCGGTGACGATGCGCGCCGGCTCGACGACGACCACCCCGTCGAGCTCGAGGCCCTTGACAACGCTGACCGGGACGAGCGTGACCCCCGCGTCGAGCCCGGTGCGGGTCGCCGTGCCGTGGTTGATCCCGGCGGCGGTGAGCTCCTCGGAGAGATCGTCGATCAGCGAGTCGGGCGCCACGACGCCGAGGCTGCCGCCGGGCAGCGCCTCCTGCATCGCGCCGACCTCGGCCGCCACGGTCGCCGCCAGATCGTTCGGCGACGGCGCGGCGACGATCCGGGGCGCCGAGTCGCCGACCCGCACCGAGTCGGGGATCCGCAGCCCGGGCGTGGCCGCGGCCATCACCCGGTTGGCGAGCTCCATGATCTGGGCCGGGATCCGGTAGCCGACCGACAGCCCGACCACCCGCGTCGGCTTGCGGTCGGGGAGGAACCGGAGGACGTCGTCCCAATCGTCGGGCGCCAGCGGCCCGGTCGCCTGGGCGATGTCGCCGACGATCGTCATCGACCCGTTGAGCGACCGGCGGGTCGCCATCAGCAACTGCATCGGGGTGAGATCCTGCACCTCGTCGATCACGATGTGGCCGTACGTGCGGATCTCGTCGGACTCGTCGGACTTGCCGTTCTTGCCGACCCGCGGGCCGAGGACGTCGAACGCGTCGTCGAGCAACGCGACGTCGCCCTGCGTCCACCGGACGTCGTCGACGTGGTCGGAGCGCGGCCGGAACAGCGTCAGGGCCTCGTGCTCGTCGAGCACGCCGCGGGCCGCCGACCGCAGGAGCGCCTTGGAACCGAAGAGGTCGTGGAGCAGCTGGGCCGGCGTGAGGACGGGCCACATCCGGTCGAGCGCCTCGCGCACCGCCAGCTCGGAGCGCAGCGTGTCCTTGATGTCGCGGGCGCCGACGTCGGGGTCGCGGAAGCTGCTGGCCAGCGCCGCCCAGAACTCGGACTCGACGAACCGCCGCCCGGCGTTGTGCCGGCGGAACCGGCGGCGGGCTGCCCTGACGATGCGCGCCGAGTCCTGCGCCCGGAACCGCACGTACCCGGCCCTGAACGGCAACTCGAGGTCGTCGGTGAGCGGGCGCTCGCGGTCGCGGACCGCCTGGTCGATCACGGCCGACATCCGCTGATCGCCCTTGAGCCGGGCGGCGGCCGGCGCGTCGTCGCCGGGGTCTCCCGGCCGCAGGAACCGCACGCCGCGCACGAGGTCGGCGAGCACGGCCTGTTCGACGCCGGCCTCGCCGAGCGACGGCAGCACGCGCTCGATGTACCGCAGGAAGACGCGGTTGGGGCCGATGACCAGGACGCCCTGGTCCTCGAGCGGGAACCGGTGGGTGTAGATCAGGTACGCCGCCCGGTGCAGCGCGACCACCGTCTTGCCGGTGCCGGGACCGCCCTGGACGACGAGCACGCCATGCTGTGCGGAGCGGATGATCTCGTCCTGCTCGGCCTGGATCGTGGCCACGATGTCGCCGAGCGTGCCGGTCCGCCCGCGCTCGAGCGACGCCAGGAGCGTGGAGTAGCCGCGCAGCCCGGCGCCCGGGGCCCCGCCGTCGAGCCCCTCGTCGTGGCCGACGCCGAGGTGTCCCTCGCCGAACAACTCGTCTTCCAGGCCGAGGACGGTGCGGCCCTCGACGACGAAGTGCCGGCGCCGGGCCAGGCCCATCGGGTCGCGCCCGGTCGCCCGGTAGAACGGCTCGGCGACGGGGGCCCGCCAGTCGACGACGACCGGCTCGCGGTCCTCGTCGGCGACGGCCAGGCGGCCGATGTGGAAGCTCTCGAGCGTGTCGGGCGACTCGGCGTACCGGTCGATCCGGCCGAACACCAGCGACGCGTCGCCGAGATCGAGGTCGGTGAGCCGCTTGACCAGCGCCTCGTCGAACGCATTGCGCTCGAACCGCGCCTGGAACGTGCCGCCGAGGTCGGCCTCGTTGAGGTCGCGAAGGCGCCACGCCGCCTCGCGGCTGGTCGCCAGACAGTCGTACGCGTGGTCGACGTAGGCCTGCTCGTCGGCGAGATCAGGATGCTGCTGGGTCATAATCGGGGTCCGTCAATGCTATCGGCCTGGACGCCCGCGCGGCGGTGCACGTCGGGCCAGTAGCGTGCGAACCGCCATGGAGCGCGCCGCCCCCGCCCCCGTCCCGTCCGCCGTCCCGGCCCCCGTCGGCGCCGCGGCCGCCTCCGCCGACCGGCAGCCGGTCGGCCCGTTCCTCGCCGCCACCCGCGGTGAGCGAGTCGACCACACTCCGGTGTGGTTCATGCGTCAGGCCGGCCGATCGTTGCCCGAGTACCGCGCCGTCCGCGGCGACGGTTCGATCCTCGACGCGATCAAGCAGCCCGGCCTGGCCGCCGAGATCACGCGGCAACCCGTCGAGCGGTACGGCGTCGATGCCGCGGTGCTGTTCAGCGACATCGTCGTGCCGCCCCACGCGGTCGGCTTCGGGATCGACGTCGCGCCGGGCACCGGCCCGGTCGCCGAGCGTCCGCTGCGATCGCCGGCCGACCTCGCCCGGCTGCGCCCGCTGGCGTTCGAGGACGTCGACTACGTGATCGCCACCGTCGAGCGACTGGTCGGCGAGCTGACCGTGCCGCTGCTGGCGTTCGCCGGGGCGCCGTTCACCGTCGCCAGCTACCTCATCGAGGGCCGGCCGAGCAAGGACTACCGACACACCAAGGGCCTGATCCACTCTGACGAGGCGTTGTGGCACCGGTTGATGGAGCGCCTGACCGAGTCGGCGATCACGTTCATCGACGCCCAGCTGAGCCACGGCGCGGCGGCGTTCCAGCTCTTCGACTCGTGGGCCGGCGCGCTCGGCCGCGGCGACTACGACCGGTTCGTGCTCCCGCACTCGCGGCGCGTGTTCGACGAGCTGCGCACGCGCCACCCGGCGGCGCCGGGGATCCACTTCGGCGTCGGATGCGACCACCTCCTCGAGTCGATGTACGCCGCCGGTCCGACGGTGATCGGCCTCGACTGGCGGACCCGCATCGGCGACGCCCGAGCCCGGCTCGGCGCGGAGGTGGCCGTGCAGGGCAACCTCGACCCGGCGCTCGTCCTCGCCGGGGCCGGCCCGGCGCTCGCCGGCGCGTCCGACGTGCTGGGCGACAACCGGCGCGCCGACGGGTCGGCCCATCCCGGGCACATCTTCAACTTGGGCCACGGCGTCAACCCCGACACCGACCCGGCCGTGCTCCAGGACGTGGTCGACTTCGTGCACGAGCGGACCGCGGTCGACCGGCCGCCCGATCTCCCATGACCGGCGGCACCGAGGCAAGGTGTCGACGATGAACGACCGGCGACCCGATCCCCCGCCCTCCGACCCGCCCGCGGACCCGCCCGACCGGGCCGACCGCGCCGCCGACCGGGTCGGCGTGCTGGTGATGGCGTACGGCACGCCCCGCCGCCCGGACGACATCGAGCCGTACTACACCGACATCCGGCGCGGACGGCCGCCGACGCCCGAGGCGCTCGCCGAGCTCACCGCCCGCTACGCGGCGATCGGCGGCGTGTCACCGCTGGCCGAGCGCACCGAGGCCCAGCGAGACGCGCTCCAGGCGGCGCTCGACGAACTCGGTCCCGATCGCTTCCACGTCGCCATCGGCCTCAAGCACGCCGACCCGAAGGTCGAGGTCGCGGCGGGCGCGCTGGCCGAGGCCGGGTTCGACCCGATCGTCGGACTCGTGCTCGCGCCCCACTACTCGTCGTACTCGATCGGCCAATACCTGGGCCGCGCCCGCGACGGGGTCGGCCAGGCCGGGGGCGAGGCGACGGTGGTCGGGATCGACAGCTGGGCGACCGAGGACGCGTTCGTCGAGTTCCTCGCCGCCGACCTCGGTGATCGGCTGGCCGCGATGCGGGCGCGCGTCGAGGGCGGCGTGCGGGTCGTGTTCACCGCCCACTCGCTCCCCCAGCGGATCATCGACGCCGGCGACCCCTACCCCGACGAGCTGCGGGCGACGGCCGAGGCGGTCGCCGCCCGGCTCGGCCTGGTCGAGGGTCGCGACTGGTCGATCGGCTGGCAGTCGGCCGGTCGCACCCCCGAGCCGTGGATCGGCCCGGACATCCTCGACGTGATCGACGGGTTGGGCGCGGACGCCGCGGTCGGCGGCGTCGTCGTCAGCGCCTGCGGGTTCGTCGCCGACCACCTCGAGGTGCTGTACGACCTCGACATCGAGGCCGCCGACCGGGCGCGCACGGCCGGGATCGAGTTCGACCGCACGGCCTGCGTCAACGACGAGCCAACGGTGATGCGGGCGCTGGCCGCCCGCGTCGCGGCCCGCGCCCGGGAGGCCGACCTCGCCCCCGCCCGGGACTGACCGGGCGAGTTGTGAAACCAGCGCGAGTCGCCGTCATCGGAGGGGGGATCTCCGGCGTCGCCGCCGCCGTCGAACTGCGCCGCGCGCCCGAGCACCTCCGGCCGCGGGTCACCCTGTTCGAGGCGGCGCCGACGCTCGGCGGCCTGATCGGCGGCGGTCCGTTCGCCGGTGTCGCCGGCGTCGACACCGGCGCCGACGCGTTCCTGGCCCGCGTTCCCGACGCGCTCGAGTTCGCCGGCCTCGTCGGCCTCGCCGACTCGCTCGTCTCGCCGGCGCCGGTGGGCGCGGCGGTCTGGCACGGCGCGCTGATCGACATCCCCGACGGGTTGGTGCTCGGGCTGCCCGGACGGCTCGCACCGCTGGCCCGCACACCGCTGCTGTCGTGGCGCGGCAAGGCGCGCGCCGCCCTCGAGCCGTTCCTTCCCCGCACCTCGCTCGAACCCGACTCGGTCGGCGCGTTCGTCAGGGCCCGCTTCGGCGACGAGGTGCAAGAGCTCCTGGTCGACGCGCTGGTCGGGAGCATCTACGCCGCCGACACCGACCGCTTCAGCCTGGCCGAGGTGCCCCAGCTCGCCGCCCTCGCCGAAGACCATCGGAGCGTCCTCCTCGGCGCCCGCTCGTCGGCGGCGCCGGGCACCGGCTCGGCGGCGGCCGCGCCGGTGTTCGCCACGCCGCGGGCCGGCATGAGCGACCTCGTGGCGGCCGGGGCGGCGACGCTGCTCGGCGCCGGCGGGGAGATCCGCACCGCTACACCGGTCGGCGAGCTCGCCCGGTGCGGCGCGCCGGGCGACACCGGATGGACGGTCGACGGCGAGCGGTTCGACGCCGTCGTCCTCGCCTGCCCCGCCGCCGGCGCCTCCGCCCTCCTGGGGGCCGACGCCCCGGCGGCGAGCACGCTCCTCGCCCGGGCCGAGAGCGCCGACGTCGTCATGGTGACGTTGCACGTCGCCGCCGACCAGTGGCCCGCCCGCCTCCGCGGGCGCAGCGGCTATCTCGTGCCGAAACCCGACCAGCGCTGGGTGACCGCCGTCTCGTTCGGGTCGCAGAAGTGGGCGCACTGGCGGCCGCCGGGCGGCGGGGAGATCCTCCGCGTCTCGCTCGGGCGCGACGGGATGCCCGTGCTGCACCTGGACGACGACGAGGTCGTCGCCCACGTCGTCGCCGACCTGGAGCGGCACATCGGCGTCGAGCTGGCGCCGCTCGACGTGCGGATCTCCCGCTGGCCCGGGGCGTTCGCCCAGTACCGCCCACATCACCGAGCGTGGGTCGACGACGTCGAGCGGGCGCTGCCGGCCGGCGTGTTCGTCACGGGCGCCGGCTACCGCGGCATCGGCATCCCGGCCTGCATCCGCCAGGCCCGTTCGATCGCCCGGCGCTGCACGGATCAGCCCCGTCCCGTGCCAGACTCGTGACGATGGAGTACCGGCTCGAGCGCGACCGCCGCGGTCGACGCGTCGCCGCGGCCGCGCTCGGCGCGGCGCTGACCGCCGGGCTCGGCCTCGCCCTCGCCGTGGGCGACCGACCCGCCACCGACGCCACGGTTGGCGCCTCGGCCTCCATCACCGCGCCGCCTGCGCCGTCCCCCGCGTTCGTCGAGGTCGTCGAGGAGGTGGCGACCGACGCCACCGCGACCGAGCGGTCGGCGCCGGCCGCGCCGCCGACCGCGCCGCCGACCGCGCCGCCGACCGCGCCGACCGTCACCCGCACCCCGGCGCCGACAACGACCGCCGCGCCCCCGGCGACCACCGTCGCTCCGCCGGCGACCACCGTCGCGCCAGCGGGGGCCACCCCGACGGCGACCGCCGCGCCCCCGACGACCGCGGTCGCCGCCGTGGCGGAGTCGGCCCCCGCCGCGACGTTGCCCGCCCAGCCGGCCGAGCCGATCGTGCCCCCCTCCGACCCGCGCGGCGACGAGGAGGGCATCGAGCTCGGCAGCATCGCCATCCCGAAGCTCGGCGTGGCCAGCCCGCTGCGGGAGGGCATCCGGCTGACCACCCTCGACCAGGGCCCCGGGCACTGGCCCGGCACCGCGCTGCCAGGGGAGGTCGGAAACGTCGTCGTCGCCGCCCACCGCGTGAGCCACGGCGGCCCGTTCCGCAACATCGATCAGCTCGTCCCCGGCGACACCGTCGAGTTCTCGACCGCCGCCGGCGACAGCGTCTACGTCGTGACCGGCACCCAGATCGTCGAGCCTGACGCAATGTGGATCGTCACCCCGACCAAGACTCCGACCGCCACGCTGTTCGCCTGCCATCCCCCCGGGTCGATCAGCCAGCGCATCGTCGTCAACCTCGAACTGACCCCTTGAACGACGACTCCCCGGCCAGTGCCCCGCTCCACTCGCGCCTGGCGCGCCCCGCGCTCGCGCTCGGCGCCGGCGCACTCGTCGCGTTGTCGATGCCGCCGTGGGGCTTCTGGCCGCTGGCGATCATCGGCGTGGTGCTGTTCGAGATCAGCCTCGGCGACGCGCCGGCGCGGCGGGCGCGGCTGGTCAACGGGGCGTTGTTCGGCGCCGGCTGGATGTATCTCGGGATGGGTTGGATGGTGCAGCTCACGCCGCCCGGATACGTCGCCGCCGGCCTGATCTTCACGACGTACCACGCCGCCGCGGCGTTCGTCGCGCCCGGCGGCCGGTGGCGGGTGATCGGCCGGCCGGCCGCCCACACGCTGGTCGAGGCGGTGCGCCTCTCGTTCCCCTTCGGTGGCGTCCCGCTGGCGACGATGGGGATCTCGCAGGTCAGCGGCCCGCTGGTCGGCCCGGCGCGCGTCGGCGGCACCGTCCTCGTCACCTGGATCGTGTTCCAGATCGGGTTCGCGCTGGCCGGCCTGGCGCCGGCCGTCCCGGCGTTCGCCCGCCGGCTGCGACCCAGGGCCACCGGGGCGGCGCAGGGCACGATCGCCCTGGCCGCCGTCGTCGCCGTGCTGCTGGTCGCGCTGGTCGCGCCCCGCGGTTCGGCGACCGGCGAGACCATCTCGGTCGCCGCCGTGCAGGGCGGGGGCGAGCAGGGCACGACCGCGCTCGAGGTGCCGTCGTCGCTGGTCACCCAGCGCCATCTCGACGCCACCGCGTCGATCGCCGTCGACCCGCGACTCGACCTGGTGTTCTGGCCGGAGAACACGATCGACGTCGCGCTGTTCGACGGTTCACCGGAACACGACGCGGTCGCCGCCGAGGCGGCCCGGCTCGGCGTCCCGATCGCGATCGGCATCACCGAGGACGCCCCCGACGGAACGAACCGCTTCCTCAACGCCCAGGTCGTGGTCGCCCCCGACGGCGCGGTCGTCGACCGCTACGACAAGGTGCGGCGGGTTCCGTTCGGTGAGTTCGTGCCGTTTCGCGGACTGCTCGAGAAGATCACGTCCGAGGTCGACCGGGTCGGCGAGGCGGTGGCCGGGACCGAGCCGGCGTCCGTCGAGCTCCCCGACGGCACCCGGCTGGCAGTCGTCATCTCGTGGGAGGTGTTCTTCGGCGGGCGGGCCCGCGAGGGGGTGCGCGACGGCGGCGAGGCGATCCTCAACCCGACCAACGGCGCCAGCTACACCGGGACGATCGTCCAGACCCAGCAGGTGGCGTCGAGCCGGCTGCGGGCGATCGAGAACGGTCGGTGGGTGGTGCAGGCGGCCCCGACCGGCTTCACCGCGCTCGTCGACTCGAACGGCACGGTGCTCGAGCGAACCTCGGTGAGCGAGCGGCGGGTGATCCGCGGCGAGGTCGAGCTGCGCAGCGGGCTCACGTGGTACACGGCGGCGGGCGACGCGCCGTTCATCATCGCAGTGTCGCTGGCGCTCCTGATGTCGCTGTGGTTCGCCGCCGGGCGGGAGCGGTGGGCGCTATACCGGGCGGCCGCGGCGCCCGGCTCGGACCACGACGACTCAGACCTCGAGGACGACTCAGACCTCGAGTAGGAGCGTCACCGGGCCGTCGTTGACCAACTCGACGCGCATCTCGGTCCGGAACCGGCCGGTCGCGACGTGGAGGCCGTCGGCC
>JBFGCT010000053.1:0-22232 GCA_041581055.1 Ilumatobacteraceae bacterium
CGAGCTCGACGGCGGTGAACAACCGGGCGCGCATCGACGGGGTTCGCTCGAGGGACCGCCGGAAGCGCTCGATGTCGACCAGGTCGACGCCGATCCCGATCATCAAGCCCCGCGGCGCCAGTGGTCAGCGGTGTCCGAGATCGGGCCGATCAGGAGCTCCTGCACCGGCAGCTCGCCGAGCAGGGACTCGTCGAAGGTCCCCTCGGTCTCCGACACCCAGTCGACGAGGCGGTCGTACCGCCGGTCGTAGCCCTGGAGCACGCCGCGCATGACGTCGGCCGGCAGCCGGTCGTGGAACCCGACGTGCAACAAGGTGATGCCGGTGGTCTCGCCGGACTTGACCTCGGGAACGAGAATGACCGTGCGGCCGTCCCGTCGACCGATGGCGACCAGGATCTCCTGCTCGGACACGACCCGTCGCTTGGTGCCGACGAGCAACCCGTCGCGCTCGACGCGGCTGGTCAGGTCGCGCGAGATCCCACCGCGGTCGATCACCGAGACCTGGTCGCCGTCGACGCCGTACCTGGTGTACCCGCGAACATCGGCCACGGCGGGGTCGAGGTCGGCGAGCACCTTCAACGTCCGATAGGTGAGCACGTCGCGACCCGCGCCGGCCGCCAGCGTCGCCTGCACCAGCGGGCGGTCGATGATGCCCTCGTCGCTGCGCGAGATGCCGACGGTGACCGTCTTGGCCTGGTGCTTGATCGTGTCGATCGGCCGGGTCAGCTCGTCGATGCTCCTGGTGAGCGCGCTCATCAGGTCGTCGATCACGGCGCCCGGCGTCCCGACCTTGCCCGAACTGGCCTGGTAGCGCTCCATCGGACGGTCGGACATCACGTCGCTGAGCAGCGTCGACAACCGCACGGCGGTCGACGCCTCGAGCTGCCCGTCGTAGATCCCCGAGCGGAGCATGTCGTGGTAGACGTTGGCCGGCCGGCGTAGCGACATGCGCAGCTCGGCGACCACCTCGTCGCCCGTTCGACCGGTGCCGACGAGGTGCTCGATCGACTCGCGGCCGACGCGTAGCGGGTCGGCGGAGGCGTCGATGGCGAGCGCCGCCTCGTACCCGAAGAGATGGCCGACCATCGCCGACAGGATGAACCCGAGCGACGGGTCGACCGGCGGAACCTCGATCGTCGCGTCGGCGTGGTATCGCGCCTCGCCGTCGTCGGCGATCACCACCGGCGTCGCCTTGTGCGCCCTGAAGATGGCGACCTCCTTGGCGACGTCGTCGGCGTTGGACCCGACCAGCCCGGCCGCGCAGACCAAGATCAGCGGCTCGGACGACAGGTCGATGTGCTTCTTGTCCTCGGTCGCGTCGCAGGACATCGACTTGTAGCAGAGCTCGCTCAGCTTGATCCGGACCTCCTCGGCGGCGACCTTGTTCGGACCGTTGCCGACGACCGCCCAGTAGCGCCTCGACGGCGCCAGGCGATGTGCCGCCTCGGCGACGGTCGACCGGCGGCGCAGCACCTCGGTCATCGCCTCGGGGATCGCCCGCAGCGACGCGAGGAGCCGGGCGCGCCGTTCGGCGTCTCCCAGGCCGGCCGCGTCGGCGATCGCGCACGACAGCAGCGCGCCGGCCGCGACCTGGGCGTAGAACGCCTTGGTCGACGCGACGCTCATCTCGACGTCGCGCCCGTCGGAGGTGTAGAGGACGCCGTCGGCCTTGTCGGTCAGGTCGCTGTTGCGCCGGTTGACGATGCCGATCACGCTCGCCCCGCGGGCCCGCAACAGGTCGACGGTGCGGTTGGTGTCGGTCGTCGTGCCGGACTGGCTGACGGCGACGGCGAGCGTGTCGGACATGTCGAGGCGCATGCCGAACCCGGAGAGCTCGGTGGCGGTGACCGCGTCGATGTCGAGCGCCGACCCGGTCAACTCGTCGAGGATGGCCGCCATGCTCTGCCCGGCGACGGCGGCGGTCCCCTGGCCGATGACCCGCACCCGCCTGATCGTCCCGTCGGCGAGCCGGGCGGCGACCGACGGCGGCATCGCCCGCTCACCGACGGAGGCGGCGAGCGCGCCGTCGCGGTCGACGATCTTGCCGCGCAGCGTCTTGGCGAAGCTCGCCGGCGCCTCGCAGATCTCCTTCAGCAGGAAGTGCGGCGCGTCTCCGAGGTCGATGTCGCGCGTCGTGACCTCCGCCCGGACGACATCGCCGGCGTCGACCGGCGCCGGCGCCCCGCTGTAGCCGAGCCGGGTGATCCCGCGCAGCTCCCCGGCGTGCGCCGCGTCGAGCACGACGACCTCGCCACCGTGTTCGCCGTCGAGGCGGACGTACTCGGCGGTCTCCTCGACGACGCCGTACGGCTCGCTGGCGACGACGAAGCAGTCGTCGGCCAGACCGACGTAGAGCCCCTGGCCGCTGCCGCGCAGCGCGAAGTACAGCCGGGAGGGCTCGCCGGCCGACGCCGCCCCGATCGCCACGGACCCCTCGAACGACGCGACCGTGCGCCGGAACGCCTCGGTCGCGACGAGCCCCGCGGCGATCGACCGGGACATCATCGTCGGGATGACCTTGGCGTCGGTCGTGATCGGACCGGGGATCCGCAGCGCGTGCTCCGCCCGCAGGTCGGCGTGGTTGTCGACGTCGCCGTTGAGGGCGGCGACGACGTACGGCGCGGGGGGCTCGCCCGCCGGCTGCTCCATCTCGACGGAGTTCAGCGGATGGGTGTTCGGCTGGCTGATGATCCCGACGCTGGCCCACCTCGTGTGGCCGAGCAGGGCGACGCGCGCGGTCGGGGACTCGAGGGCCCGGCGCAGCAGCGGGTCGGCGGCCAGCGCGGCCCTGATCGCCGCCGTGTTGTCGCCGAGCTCGCCGATCTCGGCGGCCGCCTTGTACACGAACGACAGACAGTCGCCGGCCAGCACGACCGAACCGGACTGGAAGAGCGGGTCGACGCCGCGCTCGTCGAGGAGCGCGGAGAGCGCCGCCGGCTCGATCGCGTGACCCCAGACGAACAGGTGGATGCCGGCGGAGTCGCGTCCCCTGACCTCCAGCCGGTCGATCGCCGCCAACGCCTGCTGCACCGCCAGGTAGCCGGCGAGCTTGGGGGCGGTGACGTCACCAACGGCGAGCGCCTCGACCTCGCGGACCGCTCGCAAGCGGTCGTTGCGGATCGCCCAGAGCACGTCTTTGAGCGCGATCAACCCGGCCGCGGCCCGCTCGAGCGCGTCGGGGTCGAGCCCGCCGTCGTTGGCGTCGAGCGACGCCTCGGTCGTCTCGACGAAGCCGTCGAGTTGGTCGAGGCGGGCCGTGAGCGAGGCGACGACGTCGACCCGGCCGGCGAGGGCCAGGACGCCCGGGAGCCCGCGGAGCAGCCGATCGACGCCGATCAGCCCGTCGACGACCGCCGCCACGTCGGGCCGCGCGGCGAGCGCGCGATCGAGGCCGCCGACGAGTTCGTCGGCCGTCGGGGTCGGTCGCGTCGGGGGCCGGCTCAGGATGCCGATGATGCCGCACATGGGCGATCAGGTTACCGACGCCACGTCGTGGAGCAGGGTCAGCCGAACCGCCGGCGGACGATCGACGCGAGCCGATCGGCGGCTGACCGCGCGGCGTGCTCGGTGGCCGCCTCGACCATCACCCGCACGAGCGGCTCGGTTCCGCTGGGCCGCACGAGCACGCGGCCCGACTCGCCGAGCTCGCCCTCGACCGCGGCGATGTCGGCCGCCAGCCGATCGGCGACGTCGGGAACTCGTCGGGCGACGCGCTCGTTGACCAACACCTGCGGCAACGACGTCATCGCCTGCGCGGCGATGTCGGCGAGCGGGCGGGCGGCGCGGGTGACGACATCGAGCAGCGCCACAGCGGTCAGCACCCCGTCACCGGTCGTGGCGTGGTCGGCGAAGATCACGTGCCCGCTCTGCTCGCCCCCCAACGACAGGTCGTGTGCCGCCAGCGCCTCGAGAACGTAGCGGTCGCCGACGGCGGTCTCGACGACGCCGATGCCCTGCTCGCGCATCGCCAACCGGAAGCCCAGGTTGGTCATCACCGTGACGACGACCGCCCCGTGCCGCAGCGCAGCTCGGTCGCGCAGGTCGCGGGCGCAGATCGCGATCACGTGGTCGCCGTCGACGATCGCGCCAGTGTGGTCAACGGCGATCAACCGGTCGGCGTCACCGTCGAGCGCGATCCCGACATCGGCCCGGTGATCGACGACCGCGGCGGCGACCGTCGACGGGTGGGTCGCGCCACAGGCGTCGTTGATGTTGCGCCCGTCGGGCCGATCGGCGATCACGACCAGATCGGCGCCGGCGGCCGCGAGCACCTCCGGGGCGACCTTCGTTCCGGCCCCGTTGGCGCAGTCGAGCACCACCCGCAGTCCGTCGAGCCGGCGGCCGCCGAGGAAGGCGAGGACGTGGTCGACGTACGGTCCGTGGTCGTCGGAACCGGTGATCGAGCCAGGGCGGGCGGCCCCACTCCCGGCGAGGGTCTCCAGCTCGGACTCGATCTCGGTCTCGACGTCGTCGGAGAGCTTCGTGCCACCGCGGGCGAAGAGCTTGATGCCGTTGTCCGCGTAGGAGTTGTGCGAGGCCGAGACGACCGCCCCCATCGCCATGCGCCGCTGGGCCTCGAAGGCGACCATCGGCGTGGGCACGACGCCGAGGTGGACGACGTCGACGCCCTCGACGGTGAAGCCGTCGGCGAGCGCCGCCTCGATGTCGGGCGTGGACTCGCGAGTGTCGCCGCCGAGCACGACGACCGACTCGGGGTGATCGTGGCGCAGCACCAGGGCGGCGGCGCGGCCGAGCCGCGTCGCAAACTCGGGGGTCAGCTCGGAGTAGGCGACGCCGCGCACCCCGTCGGTGCCGAATCTCAACGGCGGATCCGCGGCGTGGAGGGGCCGCACATGAGCGTCACGGCGCCGAGACCGACCAGGCCGGTTCAGCGCTTGGTGAACTGCGGCGCCTTGCGGGCCTTCTTGAGGCCGTACTTCTTGCTCTCCTTCTTGCGCGGGTCGCGCCGCAGGAGTCCCGCCGTCTTGAGCACGTGGCGACGCTCGGGGTCGAGCTCGACGAGCGAACGGGCGATCGCCATGCGCAGCGCGCCGGCCTGGCCGCTCGCCCCACCGCCGTGGATCGACGCCGTGATGTCGTACGCCTCGCGGGTCTCGGTCACGTCGAGCGGCGCCGACACGACCATCCGCGAGGCGGCGGTCGTGAAGTAGTCCTCGAGGGACTTGCCGTTGATCGCGAACTGGCCGGTGCCGGGCCGCAGCTGGGCGCGGGCGACGGCTTCCTTGCGGCGGCCGGTGGTCTGGGTGAGCGGTGCGGTTGCCATGTCGTCGTCTTCCGGTCGTGCGGTCAGCGGGCCTTGGCGTGGTCGAGCACCAGCGGTGTCGGCGCCTGCGCGGAATGGGGATGGTTCGGGCCGGCGTAGACCTTCAGCTTGGTGAGCTGCTGGCGGCCCAGCGGGCCTTTCGGGAGCATGCCGCGGACGGACTTGCGGACCGCGTCAGCGGGCTTGCGCCGGTGCAGATGGCCGTAGCTCTCGGACTTGATCCCGCCCGGATACCCGCTGTGGCGGTAGACCATCGTGCGGTCGGCCTTGCCCGAGGTCAACACGACCTTGTCGGCGTTGACGATGATCACGTGGTCGCCGGTGTCGAGGTTGGGGGTGTAGGACGGCTTGTGCTTGCCGCGCAGCAGGCGGGCGACCTCGGTGCAGAGCCGGCCGAGCACGAGGCCGTCGGCGTCGACGACGTGCCAGGCACGCTCGATCTCACTCGCTTTTGGTGTGTACGTCGCCATGACGGGCATCTCCGTGCGCTCTCGGCTTCTCGATCGGACCCCTGCCATGCGAACGTCGGCCGCCCAGAGGGAACCGTGAAATGATACGGCCGCCGAGCTTCGGCGGCAACGCGCCGGGCGCGTAACGTCGGCGTCGACCCGCTAGGCGACGCCCAGCGACGGGCCGTCACGCGCCGGCGGTCGATCGCTCGGCGGCGAGCACGCTCCGGAACCACGACTCGACCCTGGCGGCGAACGCCGCCGCCGAGTACAGCTCCTCGACGCGCTGGCGGCACACGACGCGGTCGATCGTGCGGACCCGCTCGACCGCCGCGACGAGCGCGCCGATGTCGTCTGCGGCCACGACGAACCCGGTCTCGCCGTCGACGACGATCTCCGCCGGGCCGCCCCGGTCGTAGGTGATCACGGGAACCCCCGTCGCCATCGCCTCGATCGCCACGTTGCCGAACGCCTCGACCCACTTCGGGGTCATGATCATCGCCGTGCACCCGCCGATCTCGGCCTGCAGGGCGTCGGTCGGCAGGAACCCCCGGTAGTCGAGCCGGGCGGCGGGATGGGCGGCGCGCACCGCGTTCCAATACCCCTCGTCCTGGAGCTTGCCCCACACGCGCACCGCCAGGCCGGTGCGCGCCGACAGCGCGGCGACGTCCTCGAGGCCCTTCTCCGGGGAGATCCGCCCGACGAATCCGAGGTGCGGCGGGCTGTCGGCCGTGACGCGCACCTCGTAGCGCTCGGTGACGATGCCGCTGCCGACGAGGCGAAACGCCTCCGGTGAGCGATACGTCGCGGCCTGCGCGGCGCTGTGGGCCGCGAGGCGACCCGGACACCGGCGGGCGACGTCGTCGATCGCCAGGTCCATGGCGTCGTTGAGCGAGCCCATCGACACGAGGTGGAGCACCGGCGCCTGGAGCCAGCCGGTGAGATACAGGGGCAACCAGTCGTAGGCCATGTTGACGACGATGTCGAAATCGTGCTGGCGCCTGGCGACGTGCTGCCACATCGCCGCCAGCACCGATCCGGCCGGCAGCTCGACGGGGGCGCCGCGCCCGACGGTCTGGGCACTCACCTGGAGCGACCCCGGGATCTGGTGCACGTCGGCGCCGACGTGCCGCGAACCCTCCGGAGCGACGACCTCGACGTGGTGCCCGGCCGCGCCGAGCCCGTCGACGAGCGACTGCAACGTCAGCTCGACGCCGCCGCCGATCCCCGAGCCGAGTGGGCCGACCGGGGTCGAGGCGAGCAGGACACGCAGCCGATCGAGCGTCACAACCGACGGTCAACGTCGGCGTCTTCGCGGCTATTCCGGTCGACCGCGCACCATGCCTGCGAAGCGGGGCACGCGCCGCGTACCGTTGTGGCCGCGCTCATGGACGACACCCGACCCCCCGACCAGGACTCCTCGCCGAGAATTCCTCAAGTCCAGGCCTCGACCGACCGATACGAGGGCGTGCAGTCCGCCGCGGATGTCCCGGTCCCCGACATCAACTCGCTGGGCGACCCGGTCATCGTGATCGAGCCGAACGGCGTCCTGCGATTCGCCAACCCCGCGTCCGAGGAGACACTCGGGTGGGACCGCGACGAGTTCGTCGGCCGATCGGTGCTCGACCTCGTCCACCCCGACGACCTCGCGCTCGCCGCCGCCTCGTTGGGCACGATCGTGACCAAGCAGGTCGGCGATCTGATTCCGATCCGCGTGCGCACGAGCCGCGGGACATGGATCTACCTCGAGATCCGGGGCTCGACGATCGCCGTCGGCGACGAGCAGCTGATCGCGCTCGTCGCCCGCGACACCACCCATCGCAACCTGCACGCCCTCGACCAGGACGACGTCGAGGTGCTCCGAGCCGTGATGGCGAACATGCACGCGATGGTGCTCCTCGTCGATGTCGACGGCCGGGTCCAGGCGGTCAACGGCGCGGTCACCAGGCTGCTCGGCCACGACCCCGAGCTGGTGAAGCACCGGCACTTCGACGACCTCGTCCACGAGGACGACCGCGAGCAGGTGCTCGCCGCGTGGCAATCGGTGTCGTCCGAGCAGTCCTTGGCGCTCGACGCCCGCTTCGTCGCCGGCGACCAGTCGACGGTGGTGTGCGAGTTCACGGTCAAGAACCTGCTCAACGACCCGGTCGTCGGCTGCTACGTGTTCAGCGGGCACGTCGCCGACGCGTTGACCGACGCCCGCGACCGGGTGGCGTTCCTCGCCGAGCACGACGCCCGCACCGGGTTGTTGAACCGCGACGGGTTCATGAGGAGCGCGAACGACCTGATCCGCGCCGGCAGCGGGCTGGGGCTGATGGTGATCGACATCGAGCACTTCCGCTCGATCAACGAGCTCTATGGCGAGCCGGTCGGCGACCGCGTGCTCACGGCGGTGGCCGAGCGCATCGATCAGATTCGCCTGCCCGACGTCGTCACCGCGCGATTCGGAGGCGACGAGTTCGTCGTCGCCGTCCGGTCGGCCGACGACGAGCTGATCAGGGCGCTGCGCGATCGCGTCCGCCGCGAGGTCGCCCGGCCGGTGGTCGTCGACGACCAGGAGATCAACGTCGCGATCCGCACGGCGATCGCCTTCGAGTCCCGCCCCGAGGTGCTCGACTCGCTGCTGGTCAGGGCGAGCAACGAGCTGATGTCGATCAAGCGCCGCACCGAGGCCGAGGGCACCGAGGGCATCTCGTTCGATGCGATCGCCCAGCGCCGGCGCCAGGTCGACCATCTCCGCAACGCGCTCGAAGAGGGCCAGATCCAACCCTTCTACCAGCCGATCTACGACCAGGCCGGCCGAATCATCTCGGTCGAGGCCCTCGTTCGCTGGGTGCACCCCCTGCGCGGGGTGCTCGGCACCGGCGAGATCCTGCCGCTCGCCCAGCTCGCTGGGCTCGCCAGTGTGATCGACGAGCAGGTGCTCGAGACGGCGCTGCAGTTCGCCGTTCGACTGGCGGCGGCCGACTCCGGCGTCATGGTGCACGTCAACGTCGACCCCAAGGTCATCGCCCAGGCGGCGTTCGGCGCGCTGTTCCTCGACCGCTGCCACCGCATCGGGGCCGACCCGGCACGGCTCGTCATCGAGATCACCGAGACCGACCTCCTGGCGCCGGGCGCGTCGTCGCTGTCGAACATGCAGACGTTGCGCCGGGCGGGCATCCACGTGTTCATCGACGACTTCGGGACCGGCTACTCCAGCCTCGCCCACCTCCTCGAGTTGCCGGTCGACGGGGTGAAGATCGATCGTCGGTTCGTCGCCGGCATCGACGTCGAGTCGGCGGCGACCAACCTCACGACGGCCATCCTGGGGCTCAGCGAGCGGATGAACCTGAGCTGCGTCGCCGAGGGCGTCGAGCAGCCGTACCAGCGCGAGCGGCTCGGCGAGCTCGGTTGCAAGGCGTTTCAGGGTTGGCTCTACTCCGAGGCGGTGTCGGCCCAGGAGATCATGGCGATGATCCCGGTGATCGTTCCCGACGACGCTCAGACGTCCCAGCGGACGTCGTCGTAGCCGACCTCCCACAGCACGAGGCCCCACGGCGGCGCGACGGCCCCGGCGCGCGATCGGTCCCGGGCCGCGAGCGTGTCGGCGATCGCCCCGTCGTGCCGACCGAGGCCGACGTCGACCAGCGTGCCGACGATGCTGCGCACCATCTGATGGCAGAACGAGGACGCGGTGATCTCGAAGCGCAGCAGCGGCGCGTCGTCGACCCGTCGCCACCCCGCCGACCGGACGGCGCGGACCAGGCTCGGCGCCGGCTCGCCCGCGGCGACCTTCGGGCGACGGCAGAACGAGGAGAAGTCGTGCTCGCCGACGAACAGCGCGGCCGCCGCGTTCATCGCCGCCAGATCGAGCGGCTGGCGGACGTGCCACGTGGTGCGGGCGGCGAGCGGGTTCGGCGCGGCGTCGTTCCAGACGTCGTAGCGGTACGAGCGGGAGGACGCCGAGAACCGGGCGTGGAAGCTCGGATCGGCCCACTGCGCCGCGCGGATGGCGATCTCCGGACCGCACATCCGATTGACGGAGTGCCGCAACCGCCCGAGATCGGCGTCGGCCGGTATCAACCCGGTCACCACCTGGCCCCACCCGTGCACTCCGGCGTCGGTCCGCCCGGCGCCGGTCAGCTCGACCGGCTGGCGGAGAATCCGACCGATCGTGTCGTTCAACAGCCCGAGCACGGTGCGCACCCCGGTCGACGGCGAGAAGCCGCGAAAGCCGGCCCCGTCATACGCGACGAGCAGCCGCACGTTCCGCACCGCGACCCCGACCCGACCTCGACGTCGACGTCGCGGTCAGACGAGTTCGATGCGCGCCATCTGGGCGCTGTCGCCGTGGCGCGGGCCGAGCTTCAGGATTCGTGTGTACCCGCCATTGCGGTCGAGGTAGCGCGGCGCGACGTCGTGGACGAGCTTGTAGGTCATCTCGCGGTCGCCGAGGTAGCCCTGGATCTGGCGCACGCGGTGCACCTGCGCCGGACCTTCGTCCTGGGCCTTCTTCGCCTTGGTGATCAGCTTCTCGGCGATCGGGCGGAGCGCCTTGGCCTTGGCCTCGGTCGTGGTGATCCCCTCGGCGGCGAACAGCGACGCCGCGAGGTTGGCCATCATCAGCCGCTGATGGGCGGCGGACTTTCCGAAGTTGCGTGCTCGGCGTGGGGTCGGCATGGTTCAATCGTCTTTCGTGTGTCGTCGGCCCGGAGGCGTCAGCCCCGCAGGGTGAGGCCGCGCTCGTCGAGCTTGGCCTTGACCTCGTCGAGGCTCTTCTGCCCGAAGTTCGTGATGTTGAGCAGGTCGTCTTCGTTCTTCGTCAGCAGTTCGCCGACCGTGTTGATCTGGGCCCGCTTGAGGCAGTTGTTCGGGCGCTCGGAGAGGTCGAGGTCCTCGATCGGCAGGTCGAGGTCGGGCGAGCTGACCGCGGCGTCGACGATCTCGCCGAGCTCGAGGCCCTTGGGCTCGTCGGACATCGTCGCCACGAGGTCGACGAGCGAACGCAGCGTGGCGCCGGCGGAGGCCAGCGCGTCGGCGGGCGAGATCGACCCGTCGGTCTCGACCTCGATCACGAGGCGGTCGTAGTTGGTCGACTGCTCGACGCGGGTCGGCTCGACGTCGAAGGACACCCGGCGCACCGGGCTGAAGATGGCGTCGATCGGGATGATGCCGATCGTGCGGCCGTCGTCCTCCCGATTGCTCGACAGGTAGCCGCGCCCCTGCTCGACGGTCACGTCGATCGCCAGGCGGCCCTTCGTGTTGAGGCTGGCGATGTGCAGGTCGGTGTTCAGGATCTCGACGTCGGACGGGCACTGGATGTCGCCGGCGGTGAGCTCGCGGGGGCCGCGGGCGTCGAGGCGCAACGTGACCGGTTCCTCGGCGACCGAGGTGACGACGACGTCTTTCAGGTTGAGGATGATGTCGGTGACGTCCTCGGCGACGCCGGTGATCGTGTCGAACTCGTGGAGCGCCTCGTCGAAGCGGACCGTGGTGATCGCCGCCCCTGGGATCGACGACAGCAGCGTGCGGCGGAGCGAGTTGCCGAGCGTGTGCCCGAACCCTGGCTCGAGTGGGCCGATCGCGAAGTGCTGACGGTTGGCGGACTCCTCACCGATGGGTTCGATGGATGGGCGCTGCATGACGAGCATTGGGCCGGGACCTTTCAGGCGATGAACAAGAGGCGGAACGAGACGGGACGGATGCCGAGTAGCTCGGCGCGGACTACTTCGAGTACAGCTCGACGATGAGCGACTCGCGCACCGGGACGTCGATGTGCTCGCGCTCGGGGAGGCTGCGAACCGTCACCTGCTTGCCCCCGTCGGCGGCTTCGAGCCAACCGACGAGCGAGCGGTCGAGGACGTCGATGTTGTGCTGGACGACGATCATCTTCTGCGCTTTCGGCGACAGGGTGATGACGTCGCCCTTGGAGCAGCGGAAGCTCGGGATGTCGACCCGCTTGCCGTTGACCAACACCAGGCCGTGGTTGACGAACTGGCGGGCCTGGGGGCGGGTCGAGGCCCAGCCGGCGCGGTACGCAACGTTGTCGAGGCGCTGTTCGAGCAGGCGCAGCAGGATCTCGCCGGTCGGGCCGTGGAGCCGGATCGCCTCGTCGTAGGTCTTGCGGAACTGCTTTTCGAGCAGCCCGTAGATGTACTTCGCCTTCTGCTTCTCCTGCATCTGGGCGAGGTACTCGCTGCCGGAGTTGCGGCGGCGGGTGCGGCCGTGCTGGCCGGGCGGGAACGGCCGGCGCTCGAGCGCTTGGCGACCCTTCTCGTTTTCGAAGATGTTGGTCGACAGGCGGCGCGAGATGCGCACCTTCGGGCCGGTGTAGCGAGCCATGATCCTCAGATCACCTTTCCTCAGCCGCGCCGGCGCTTCGGCTGGCGGCAACCGTTGTGGGGGACGGGGGTGACGTCCTTGATCGAGACGACCTCGATGCCGACGTTCTGGATCGAGCGGACGGCGGTGTCGCGACCGGAGCCCGGGCCCTTCACCTGTACCTCGGCGCGACGCAGTCCGTGCTCCATCGCGGCGCGGGCGGCCTTCTCAGCGGCCTGCTGCGCGGCGTACGGGGTGCTCTTGCGGCTGCCCTTGAACCCGACCGCGCCCGAGCTGGCCCACGCGATGACGTTGCCCTCGGTGTCGGTGATCGAGACGATCGTGTTGTTGAACGAGCTCTTGATGTGGATGACGCCCGAGCTGATGTTCTTGCGGTCGCGCTTGCGCGGCCGGCGGCTGGCGCTCTGCTGCTTGGCCATTCGTTACTTCCTCACTGCCTTCTTCTTGTTCGCCACGGTGCGTTTGGGGCCCTTGCGGGTCCGGGCGTTGGTGTGCGTGCGCTGGCCGCGGACCGGGAGGCCCTTGCGGTGCCGCACGCCCTGCAGGCAGCCGATCTCGATCTTGCGCTTGATGTCGCCCTGCACGTCGCGCCGCAGGTCACCTTCGATCTTCAGGTTCTGATCGATGTAGGAGCGGATCCGGTTGACCTCGTCGTCGGTCAGGTTCGAGACCTTCGTGTCGCGGTCGAGTTCGAGGTCGGCGGCGAGCTTCTGCGCCGTCGGCAGGCCGATCCCGTAGATGTAGGTGAGCGAGATCTCCAGCCGCTTCTCGCGGGGGATGTCGACGCCGGCGATTCGTGCCATTGATGGGGCTCCGTTACCTTCTTCTCAGCCCTGCCGCTGCTTGTGGCGGGGGTTCGTGCAGATGACCATGATGCGACGGTGGCGCCGGATCACACGGCAGTTGTCGCACATCGGCTTGACGCTGGGTCGGACTTTCATGGTTCTCTCTACTTGTAGCGATACGTGATACGACCGCGGGTGAGGTCGTAGGGGGTGAGTTCCACCTGCACCTTGTCGCCGGGCAGGATTCGGATGTAGTGCATCCGCATCTTGCCGGAGATGTGCGCCAGGACCGCGTGGCCGTTGTCGAGTTCGACCTTGAACATGGCGTTCGGAAGCGATTCCTTGATCGTGCCTTCCAGCACGATCGCGTCTTCCTTTGGCTTGGGCAGGGGATTCTCCTCACCGTGACGACGGCGGCGGCCTGGTGGCCACCGACACGGACATGTTTGACGACAGAAGCCATCACGATCTGCGGGCAGACCGGCATGTGATGGTAGCGGCGCATCGGCCGTTCCCCACTGGCCCGATCCCCCTGATCTCGGTCCGTCTGTGCTAGAGGGACGCCGCTGTGCCGCCGGTCACGGCCGAACCGCCCCCCGAGCGGGTGCGCCGGCCGGCCGCTCGATCAGTCGCGCGGTGTGATCAGCTCGCCTCGGATGAGCGCCTTGATCCCGTCGATCGCCCGCCGATGGTGGTCGAGCGACGGTGTCGACCCGTCGGTCAGGCCGAGCAGGACGGTTCTGATGAACTCGGCGACCAGGCGCCGGTTGGCGGGGTCGATCTCCCCGGTCTGCACGCCGACGTTGACCAGCCCGACGAAGAACCGCTCCCGCGCCTCGACCGCCGCGGCCAGCCGTTCGGCGACCTCGGGGTGCCGTCGCATGTCGGTCCGGACGGCGCCGATGAAGAAGACGACGGTCTCGTCGTCGGCCGCCATGTCGTGGGCGGCCTCCAGGACCGCCTCGAGCTTGCCGACGAACGTCGGGGAGCTGGCGACCGCGGTGACGAAGCGCCCGTAGACGCGGTCCTGGAGGTCGACGTCGACGGCCACGTACAGGTCGAGCTTGGACTCGACGTAGTGATACAGGGCGCCGGTCGTGATTCCGGCCTCGTTGGCGACGTCTTTGTTGGTGATCGCGCCGTACCCGCGCTCGCCGAACAACCGCCGGGCGCTGTCGAGGATCGACCGCCACGTCTCGGCGGAGTCGGTCGCCGGCGGGCGGCCCCGCCTGCGCCCGGTGCTCTCTGCCACGACCATCCCCCGAGTATGACGCTCCGCCCCGTCTCGCGGCGGGACGGAGCGCACGACCAGGAGTTTCGGCGGCAGGTCAGGTCCGGTTCGACTCGACGGCGGTCACCAGGCGGTCGAAGACCGAATCCGGGTGCCCGACGCCGTTGACCACGACGAGGCGGTTCTGGTCGCCGTAGTGCTTGATCAGCGGGAACGTCTGCTCCTCGTAGAGATCGAGCCGGCGGTTGACCGAATCGGGGGTGTCGTCGGCGCGCTGCTTGACGTCGCCGCCGCACACCTCGCAGATCCACGGGTCGGGGTCGATCGATCCGGTCGATGTGTAGTTCGTGCCGCAGTCCTGGCAGACGCGCCGCGACGAGAGCCGCTCGAGGACGATCTCGCGTGGCACGTTGAGGTCGAGCACGACGTCGAGCGGCTTGCCGGCGGTGATGTCGTCGAGCGCGTCGGCCTGGTCGATCGTGCGCGGGAAACCGTCGAGGATGTACCCGCGGGTCTCCGCGTCGGCGGCGGCCAGGCGTTCCTCGACCAGCCCGATCATCACGTCGTCGCCGACCAGCCCGCCGTCGTCCATGATCTTCTTCGCCATCAGCCCGAGCTCGCTGCCCTCGCGGGCGGCGCCGCGCAGCATCTCCCCGGTCGAGATGTGCGGAACGACGAAGTGCCTCGACAATCGCACGCACTGCGTGCCTTTGCCCGCACCCTGTCGCCCGAGAATGATGAGTCGGGCGCCCGGGATCACGCCGACCTACTTGAGGAAGCCCTCGTAGTTGCGCAGCGTCAGCTGGCTGTCGATCTGGCGCATCAGCTCCAGGGCGACACCCACGGAGATCAACACGCTGGTGCCGGCGAAGCCGAACGTGCTGATACCGGCGACGAGCAGCAGGATGTAGGGCAGGATCGCGATCACCGCGATGAAGACCGCCCCGGGCAGGGTGATGCGGTTGACCGCCTTGCCGAGGTACTTCTCGGTTTGCGGTCCGGGGCGCACGCCGGGGATGAACCCGCCCTGCCGCCGGAGCTGGTCGGCCTGGCGGATCGGGTCGAAGGCGATCGAGTTGTAGAAGTAGGCGAAGGCGACGATCATCAGCGCGAAGATCGTGATGTAGACCCAGTTCTGCGGGTTGACGATGTACTCGTCGACGAACCGCGCGATGTCGCCCCGCCAGCCCTCCCCCGAGCCGAGGACGTTCGACATGATCACCGGCAGCAGCAGGATCGAGCTGGCGAAGATGATCGGGATCACGCCGGACTGGTTGACCTTCAGCGGGATGTAGGTGTTCTGGCCGCCCATCATCCGCCGGCCGACGACGCGCTTGGCGAACTGCACCGGGATTCGCCGTTGCCCGAGCTCGACGAACACGACGGCCACGATGATGAACAAGGTGAGCAGCACCATCGCCACGAACCAGCCGTAGCCGCTCAGCTGGAGGATGCTCCAGAACCCGCCGGGCATCGACGCGACGACCGAGGCGAAGATGATCATCGACATGCCGTTGCCGATCCCCCGCTGCGAGATCAGCTCGCCGAGCCACATCAGCACGGCGGTGCCGGCGACGAGTGTCGGGATGATCAGGTAGCCGCGGGGCCAGAGGCCGTCGGGCAGCAGTGGCACGGTCGGCGCCGCCGACGCGGCGGAGAAGAAGGCCGTCCCCCGGCCGGTGCCGAAGATGAAGACCAGGCCGGTCGCCTGCAGCGTCGCCAGGCCGATCGTGACGTACCGGGTGTACTGGGTGATCTTGCGCTGGCCGACCGCGCCCTCCTGCTGCAGCTCTTCGAGCTTGGGGATGACGACGCCGAGCACCTGCATGATGATGCTCGCCGTGATGTAGGGCATGATGCCCAGCGCGAAGATCGAGAAGCTCTCGAACGCCCCGCCGGAGAAGAGGTTGAGGAATCCGAGGGCCCCCTGCTGACTCGCCTGATCGCGCAGCTGCTCGATGGCCGCCCCGTCGACCCCCGGCACGCGGATCGCCACGCCGAGGCGATAGACGACGACCATCCCGATCACGAACAGGAGCTTGTTGCGCAGGTCGCCGATCTTGAAGATGTTCAGCAGATTCGAGATCACGCCAGCGTGCTCGCTTTCTCGGGTCGATGTCGGGAGGTCACGGGGCCGGTCCGAGTCGGAGCCGAGCCGTGGTTGGTCGAGCGTAGCGGCCGATGCCGCGCCGGCTCGATCAGCGGTTGGCGAACTGGTTGCCTCGAACCGCCGGGCGGCCGGCCTTGCCCTCCGCCTTGAACGGCAGTTCGATCAGCGTGACCGATCCACCGGCCGCGGTGATCGCGCTCTCGGCGGCCTTCGACACGCCATGGGCGTGCACGTCGACCTTGGTCGTGATCTCGCCGCGGGCGAGGATCTTGGCGAACGCGTCCTTGCGGACGAGCCCGTGGGCGACGAGGGTCTCGAACGTCACGTTCGAGTCGCCGGTCTCCTCGACGAGCGCGGCGAGGGCGTGCAGGTTGACGGCCTGGTACTCGACGCGGAACGGGTTGTTGAACCCCTTGAGCTTCGGCACGCGCTGCTTGAGCGGCATCTGGCCGCCCTCGAACCCGCGGGCGACGGTGTTGCGGGCGCGCTGGCCCTTGGTCCCGCGGCCGGCGGTCTTGCCGCCCTTGCCGCCGGTCCCCCGGCCAACCCGCTTGGGGCTCTTCCTGGCGCCGGGCGCCGGTGCGAGGTCATGGACCTTCATGGTCAGCTTCCTTCTTGGTCGACGTGGACCAGATGCGGGACCCGGGCGATCATGCCGCGGATCTCGGGCCGGTCGGGAAGGGTGTTGGTCGAGCCGATCTTGCCGAGGCCGAGGGCGCGCAGCGTCCCGCGGTGCTTCGGCTTGGTGCCGATCGCCGACTTGGTCTGGGTGACGGTGATCGTGTCGCTCACGAGCCACCTCCGGCGCCGGCGGTTTCGGCCTTGCGCTCCTTCTGGCGCTCGTTGTATGCGTTGAGCAGGCCCTTCGGCACGAACTCCTCGGCGGGCAGGCCGCGGCGGGCGGCGATCTCGTCGGGCCGCTCGAGGGACTTGAGCCCCTGGATCGTGGCCCGCGCGACGTTGATGTGGTTGGCCGAGCCGAGCGACTTGCACAGCACGTCGTGGACGCCGGCCTCTTCGAGGATGACGCGCGCCGCGCCGCCGGCGATCACGCCGGTACCGGCCGCGGCCGGCTTCATCATCACGCGGCCGCCGCCGGTGCGCCCGATCACCGGGTGGATGATCGTGCGGCCGGCCATCGGCACCTCGAACAGGTTGCGCTTGGCCTCCTCGGTGCCCTTCTGGATCGCCAGCGGCACCTCCTTGGCCTTGCCGTACCCGAGCCCGACGCGGCCGTTGCCGTCGCCGATGACCACGAGGGCCGTGAACGAGAACCTCCGGCCGCCCTTGACGACCTTGGCGACGCGGTTGATCGTGATGACGCGGGACTCCCGCAGGCCACCTTCGTCCTCGCGGTCGTTGCGGCCGTCCCGGCTGTCGCGGCCGAAACCTGGGTTGCTTCCGTTTGCCATCAGAACTCCAGTCCTGCTTCTCGGGCGGCGGACGCCACGGCGGCGATCCGGCCGTGGTAGGCGAAGCCCCCACGGTCGAACACGACGCGGTCGACGCCGGCGGCCTTGGCCCGCTCGGCGACGAGCGAGCCGACGCGGGCCGCGGCCTCGACGCTCGAACACGACCCGGCCGCCCGCTGGTCGGCCTCGGTGGTCGAGGCCGCGGCGAGCGTGGTGCCCGAGTCGTCGTCGATGACCTGCACCGACAGATGCTTGTTGGAACGGAACACCGCGACGCGCGGGCGTGCGGCGGTGCCGTGGATCTTCTTGCGCACCCGGCGGTGGCGGCGGAGGCGGCCACTGCGTCGTTTTTCGGCGGTCTTGCTCATCGAGGTCTCCGTTACTTCTTCCCGGCCTTGCCGGCCTTGCGCAGAATGCGCTCGCCGGCGTAGCGGACGCCCTTGCCCTTGTAGGGCTCGGGCTTGCGGATGCTGCGGATATTGGCCGCGACCTGGCCGACGATCTCCTTGTCGATGCCGGTCACGATGATCTGCGTCTGCTGCGGAACCTCGAACGTGATGCCGTCGGGAGCCGACACGTCGACCGGATGGCTGAAGCCCAGGTTCAGCCGCAGCGAGTTCGGCCCCTTCGCCTCGGCGCGATAGCCGACGCCGTGGATCTCGAGCTCCTTCTTGAAGCCGTCGGTGACACCGATGACCATGTTGTTGACCAGGCTGCGGGTCAGACCGTGCAGCGCCTTGGTCTTGTTCTCGTCGTTCGGGCGCTCGACGTTGACGGACTCGCCGTCGACGACGACGGTGATCAGGCTGGGCACGTCGCGGACGAGTGCGCCCTTGGGGCCCTTGACCGAGATCGTGCTGCCGGACACCGAGACGTCGACGCCCGACGGGACGGCGATGGGTGCCTTACCGATGCGAGACATTGGGGCTCCTCACCAGACGAAACAGAGGACCTCGCCGCCCACGTTGCGCTTGCGCGCTTCGCGGTCGGTCATGAGGCCATGCGAGGTGGACAGGACGGCGACCCCGAGCCCGCCGAGGACACGGGGGACGTCGTTGGCGCCGCGGTAGACGCGCAGGCCGGGGGTCGAAATGCGCCGGAGGCCGGCGATCGTGCGATCGCGGTCCGGCGAGTACTTCATGTGAATCGTCAGGACGTCGCCCACGCCCTTGGGCGACGGGCTGGTCTCGAAGCCGACGATGTAGCCCTCCTTCTGGAGGACGTCGGCCAGCGCGACCTTCTGCTTGGACGAGGGCATGCGCACCTCGTCGTGCTTCGCGGTGTTCGCATTGCGAACCCGGGTGAGCATGTCGGCGATTGGATCGGTCATCATTGTGTTGTCTCCCTCACCACGACGACTTCGTCAGACCGGGGATCTCACCGGCGTGTGCCAACTCGCGCAGGCAGACGCGGCAGAGTCCGAACTTGCGGTACACCGAGCGGGCTCGCCCGCAGCGGCGACACCGCGTGTAGCCGCGGACCTTGAACTTCGGCTTGCGATTGGCCTTGTTGATGAGTGCTTGCTTTGCCATAAGTATCTCTGGTTCTCAGTTCACTAGCGCTTGCCGAAGTTGGGGTTCTTGCGGCGCTTCTTGCGCGGCGCGTTGTCCGCCTCGACGCCCTTCTTGAAGGGAAAGCCGAACGCTTCGAGCAGCGCCGTGCCGGCCTCGTCGTCGTCGGCGGTCGTCACGATCGTGATGTCCATGCCCCGCGGCTGGTCGGCCTTGTCGGGGTCGATCTCGGCGAACATCGTCTGCTCGTTGAGGCCGAACGTGTAGTTGCCGTGACCGTCCCATGAGTGGGCCGGCAGCCCGCGGAAGTCGCGGATGCGGGGAATGGCGACCGACACGAGCCGGTCGAGGAACTCCCACATGCGATCGCCGCGGATGGTCACCTTCGCCCCGATCGCCTGGCCCTCGCGGAGCTTGAAGTTGGCGACGGACTTCTTCGCCTTGGTGACGACCGGCTTCTGGCCGGAGATCACCGTCAGGTCGTGGACCGCGCCGTCGAGCAGGGACGGCTGGCCGGCGGCCCGGCCGACGCCCATGTTGATGACGATCTTCTCGAAGGTCGGAACCTGCATCACGTTGGCGATCGCGAGGTCGCTCTGCAGCTTGGCCTTGATCTCGTCGTGGTACCTGGTCTTCAACCGCGGCGCCAACGCGGTCCCGGTCATCGTGTCGGTCACTTGATCACCTCGCCGCTCGGTCGGGCGACGCGCACCTTCGTGCCGTCGTCCTGGATCTTGTAGCCGACCCGGACCTTCTTGCCGTTGTGGACGAGCATCACGTTGCTGGCGTCCAGCGGCATGTCCTTGTCGATGATGCCGCCCGGCTCGTTGGCCCGCAGCGGGCGCTGGTGCTTGTTCGCCACGTTGATCCCGTTGACGATGATCTTGTTCTTCTTGGGGAAGACGAAGGCGACCTCGCCCTGCTTGCCCTTGTCCTTGCCGGTGATCACCTCGACGGTGTCACCCTTCTTGATCTTCACGGTTACAGCACCTCCGGGGCGAGCGACACGATGCGCATGAACTTGCGGTCACGGAGTTCCCGGCCGACCGGGCCGAAGATGCGCGTGCCGCGCGGGGTCAGGTCGTCCTTGATGAGGACGGCGGCGTTCTCGTCGAAGCGGATGTAGCTGCCGTCGGGACGGCGCTTCTCCTTCTTCGTGCGCACGACGACGCACTTGACGACCTCGCCCTTCTTGACGGCGGCGCCGGGCATCGCATCCTTGACGGTGGCGACGAAGATGTCGCCGATCGAGGCGTAGCGCCGACGGGTGCCGCCGAGCACCTTGATGCACAGCACTTCTTTTGCGCCGCTGTTGTCGGCAACGCGCAGTCTGGACTCTTGCTGGATCATCGTCGGCTCACTTCGCCCGTTCGAGGATGTCGGTGACGCGCCAGCGCTTGCTCTTGCTCATCGGGCGGGTCTCCATCACGCGGACCTTGTCGCCGATGTTGGCGTCGTTGGCCTCGTCGTGGGCGTAGAGCTTCTTGGTCCGCAGGACGAACTTGTTGTACTTCGCGTGACGCACGCGGTCGACGACGGCCACGACGGCGGTCTTGTCCATCTTGTCCGAGACGACGACGCCCTCGCGGGTCTTGCGCGCCGCCCGGTCGGCGGTCTCCGTGTCGACGGCCGTGTTGGTCGCCGTGTCGACGGGGGCGCCCTCGGTCGGGGCGTCGGTCGTGTCGGCGGTCGCGGTTGCGGTTGCGGTCTCTGCCATGTCGGTTCCTTCAGTCATCTCGGTCATGCCGACTGTGCGGCCTCGGCCGCGGCGATCTCGCGCTGGCGGATGAGGGTGTTGATGCGGGCGATCTGCCGCCGGACCTTGCCGATCTCGGCGGTGTTGTCCAGCTGGCCGGTCGCGTTGCGGAAGCGCAGGTTGAGCGCTTCCTGCTTGGTCGCCTTCAGCTCGTCGATCAGTTCGCCGAGGCTGAGGTCGGCCAGGTCGGCGGCTTTCTTGGCCATCTCAGATCTCCTCTTCGCGGGTGATGATGCGGGCCCGGATCGGCAGCTTCTGGATCGCCTTGTTGAGCGCCACCCTGGCCTGCTCCTCGTTGGGGAACGAGAGCTCGAACAGCGTGCGGCCCGGCCGCACGACCGCCACCCAGAACTCCGGGTTGCCCTTGCCCGAGCCCATGCGGGTCTCGGCGGGCTTCTTGGTCACCGGCTTGTCCGGGAACACGTTGATCCAGACCTTCCCGCCGCGCTTGATCGAGCGCGTCATGGCGATACGGGCGGCCTCGATCTGGCGGGCGGTGATCCACCCGGGCTCCAGTGCCTGGATGCCGTATTCGCCGAAGTTCAGGCCGGAGCCACCCTTGGTCAGGCCGCGGGTGCGGCCGCGATGGTGTTTGCGATGGGCGACCTTGCGGGGCATCAGCATGAGTCGGTCCCCTTTCAGTCCTCGCCGCGGAAGTGCGGCGTCTCGTGGGCCTCGCCCTGCGCGGTGCGCCGGGCGATCGCCTCTTCCTCGTCGAGCAGCTTCTCGAGCTCGGGATCGGCTTCCTTGATCAACGGCTGCGCGTCCGGCTCGGGCGCCGCCGCAGCCGCCGGCCGGGCCGCCGACGACACGACCTTGCGCGGTCCGGCCTGCCCCGAGGTCTCCCCGACGGCCATCGCCGCCTCACGGGCGATCTTGTCCTCGTTGAGCTTCTTGTAGGGCGTGATGTCGCCCTTGTAGATCCAGACCTTCACCCCGACGCGGCCGGAGGTGGTCTTCGCCTCGCGCATGCCGTAATCGATGTCGGCGCGCAGCGTGTGCAGCGGAACCCGCCCCTCGCGGTACCACTCGGTGCGGCTCATCTCGGCGCCGCCGAGGCGGCCGGAGCACTGCACGCGAATGCCGAGGGCGCCGGCGCGCTGTGCGTTCTGCACCGCCCGCTTCATCGCCCGGCGGAAGGCGATCCGGTTGACGAGCTGGTCGGCGACACCCTGGGCGATCAGCGCGGCGTCGAGCTCGGGGGTCTTGATCTCGACGATGTTGAGCTGGATCTTCGGGTTGCCGGTGATGTCGGTGATCATCTTGCGCCGCTCGTCGGCCTGGGCGCCGCGGCGACCGATGACGATGCCCGGGCGGGCGGTGTGCACGTCGACGCGCAGCTTGTCGCGGGTGCGCTCGATCTCGATGCG
>JBFGCT010000054.1:0-22205 GCA_041581055.1 Ilumatobacteraceae bacterium
CCCATCGACACGGTCGGGAACTCCCAGAAGTCGGGCATCAGCCGCGGGTGGGGGTAGGAGGACAGCCCGCGGCCGTCGCGGCCGATCTCGCGGCGGAAGTGGTCGAGGTCGTCCTCGGTCAGGCGGCCCTCGAGGAACGCCCGCGCGTACACGCCGGGCGCGGCGTGGCCCTGGAAGTAGACGTGGTCGCCCGGGATGCCGTCGTCCTTGCCGCGGAAGAAGTGGTTGAAGCCGATCTCGTAGAGCGACGCCGAGCTGGCGAACGTCGAGAGGTGGCCGCCGATGCCGTCGGCGGCCTTGTTCGCCCGCACGACCATCATCGCCGCGTTCCAGCGGATGAACGCCCTGATCCGCCGCTCGATGTGCTCGTCGCCGGGGAACCAGGGCTCCTCCTCGCGGGGGATCGTGTTGACGTACGGCGTCGAGACCGTGGCCGGGAACGACACCTGCGACTCGTTGGCCCGCTGCATCAGGCGCGACAACAGGTAGCGGGCCCTGGTCTTGCCGTGGGTGTCGACCACCGCGTCCAGGCTGTCCAACCACTCCTCGGTCTCGAGCGGGTCGATGTCGGGCAGCTGGTGCACATGGCCGTCGAAGATCATGGCGGCATTCTCGCAGTGTTACCGGCCGGTACGCACCGGATCGGGCGAGAACGGCCGGTTTCCAGCGGCGGCAGGGGCCCGATCGCCTCGATCTGCGCCGGGGCGGGCACACTGGCGGTCTGATGAGCGAGCCGATCGTGGTGTACACCGATGGCGCCTGCAGCGGGAACCCCGGGCCGGGCGGATGGGGCTGGGCGGTCGCCCCCGGGGGCCGGCCGTCCGGGGCGGGCGGCGAGCCGCTCACCACCAACCAGCGGATGGAGATCTACGCGGTGCTCGACGCGCTGCGCGTGCTCGGCGGCGACGGCGCGGCCGGGGCGCCGGCGATCGAGGTCGTGTCCGACTCGACCTATGTCGTCAACTGCTTCCGGGACCGCTGGTGGGACCGCTGGGAGCGCAACGGCTGGAAGAACGCCAAGCGCCAGCCCGTGGCCAACGCCGACCTCTGGAAGCCGCTGATCGCGCTGGTCAACGCCGGCGATGTCACGTTTCGGTGGGTGAAGGGCCACAGCGGCGACCCGATGAACGACCTCGTCGACGCGCTGGCGGTGGCCGCGATCCCGGCCTGACCACGGGGGCCACGAGGCCGGCGCGGATTGCTCAAGCGGACCCGTTCGACCGCCGACAACAGCAACATGAGGATTGCCCGCGCCCGGCGTCGAATGTTACAGTTTCGTGACATGCGCCGAGTTGGGGTCTTGGCATCGATCGCCGTCGCCGCGTCGGTGCTGCCGTCGGGCGGCCAGGCGTCGCCATCGGCCCAGGCCGCTCCCGACGACGTGATCGCGGTCGTCATCGAGGGCGGTGGCCACGGCCACGGCCGGGGGATGAGCCAATGGGGGGCCTACGGGTGGGCGGTCGACGAGGCGAAATCGTGGGGCTGGATCCTCGACCACTACTTCGGCGGAACCGAGGCCGGCGCCGTCGGGCCCGGCGAGCGCATCCGCGTCCGCCTGCTCGGTCACGACGGGCGCTCGACCGTCGGCGTGATCTCGCACGGACCCGGTGTCGGCTGGGGCGGCCACGCCGGGGCGTCGATGTACGCCCAGGAGATCGCGCCCGACGTGTTCGACGTGTACTCGGCGGCGACGGTCACCTGTCCGGGCGCGGCGACGTTGACCGTCCCCGACGGCCCGCTGGCGTACGCCCCGCCGCCGACGTTCGACGCCGACGTCCGGCGGATGCAGCAGTTCCTCGACGTCTTCCACGACAGCGCGATCGACGTCGACGGCTACTTCGGCCCGCAGACCCGGTCGATCCTGGTCGACTGGCAGACCGCCGAGTCGCTGCCGGCCGACGGGGTGTGGGACCTCGACGACGCCGAGCGGGCGCGGGCGATCATCGCCGCCGGCTCCGGGGGAGCGGCGTGGACGCTCATCGGCGCCGCGGTCCCCGGGCCGATCACGTTCACCAGCCCGAACGGCGAGACCTCCGCGGCGGCGCCCGCCGACGTCCTCGGCATCTGCGACTCGGGCGGATCGGTCGCCCATTACCGGGGCGAGCTCGAGGTGTGGAACACCGGCAGCGGCAACCGGGTCGTCAACGACGTCAAGGTCGAGGACTACCTGCGCGGCGTCGTGCCCAAGGAGATCTCGGCGAGCTGGGCGAACGCCGGGGGCGGAAAGGGCGTCAACGCAGTTCGCGCCCAGGCGGTGGCAGCCCGGTCGTACGGCCTGCGGCAGAGCCGGTATTCCTACGCCGGCACCTGCGACTCGACGTCCTGCCAGGTCTACGCCGGAGCGGCGAAACGGGGCAGCGCCTCCGGCTCGGCCTCGGTCGTCGAGGACAGCCGGACCGACGCGGCGATCGCGGCCACGGCGGGCGCCGTCCGTCGCTGGCCCGCCGGCCATCCGCAGGCCGGGCAGCTCGTGTCGACCGAGTTCTCCGCGTCCAACGGCCCGCGGACCGCCGGCGGGGCCTTCCCGCCGGTCGACGACGCGCCGGGCGACGGCACGTCGAAGAACCCGAACCACCGGTGGACCCGGATCCTCGACGCCGACGCGCTCGCCGCACGGTACGGGCTCGGCAAGCTCACCGGCGCCGAGATGGTCGAGGCCGCGAGCTCGGCCTACCGGCAGTTCGACGGCGTGTGGTTCAACGACATCGTGCTCACCGGCACCAACGGCACGTTCCGCCAGCAGGCGTGGGATTTCCGCGGCGCCCACGGACTCAAGTCTCCCGGCTTCACGGTGCGGGTGGTCACCGAGGACACGTCGTCGATGGCGGTCGGCGTGATCGGCGACTCGGTCGGCGCGAGCATCGCCGCCGGCGGCGCCTCCGAGCTCGTCACGCTGATCGACGGCACCTTCGCCTCGGCCTCGATCGATGTGGTCTCCAGCCGCTGCACGACCAACGTCTTCTGTTCCGGCACGAGCGGCGTCGAGGCGGCCGGCGGCCTCCCCTACGGCTTGGATCTCGTCGTGGTCGAGCTGGGCTACAACGACTGGCCGCCCGGCTTCGACGAGGACATCGACGACATGATGGCCGCGCTCAACGCCCGCGGCGCCCGGCAGGTGGCGTGGGTCAACATGGCCGACATCAAGCAGGGGTCGGGCGGCGGGTCGTACTACGGGCCGTCCAACCAAGCGCTCGTGGCGGCGACCGCGCGCTGGCCGAACCTGACGATCCTCGACTGGGACGCGGCGAGCGATCACTCCGAACGGCCGCGGTGGTTCTCCGACGGGGTCCACCTGACGACGACCGGGCAGGCCGAGTTCGCGCTCTGGTTGCGGGCGAGGATGGTCTCGCCCGACCTGGTCCCGCCGTCGCATTGGCTGGCCCCGCCGAAGAAGATCCACCTGTCGGTCGTCGGCGCCGCGCTCGACTCCCCGAGCGGCGTGTCGATGAAGGTTCCGACCAACGCGAGAGCGGTCGCGCTGAACATCACCGGCGTCGGCCCCGTCGCCGCCGGGTTCGCCACCGTCTGGCCGTGCGCCAGCCCGCGGCCCGACACCTCGAACCTGAACTTCGTCGCCGGCGACGTCGTGGCGAACAGCGTGATCGCCCCGGTCGGCCCCGACGGCGCCGTGTGCTTCTACTCCTCGGTCGGCACGGACTTCCTGGTCGACATCGCCGGATGGTTCCCGGCCGGCGGCGCGTCGTCGACGTTCGAGGAGCTGACCCCGCGCCGGGTGGTCGACACCCGGACCGGCGTCGGGGCGCCGATCGGCAAGGTGGCCAGCGCGTCGCCGCTCCGCGTCCGGCTCGGCGGCGCGGCCATCCCGCAGCCCGGCGGCGGAAGCGTCACGATCCCGGCGGACGCGGCGGCGGTGGCCGTCAACCTCACCGCCGTCGACACGGCGGCGGCCGGGTTCGCCACCGTGTGGCCGTGCGCCGCGCCCCGGCCCAACGCCTCCAACCTCAACTTCGGCGCCCGCGACACGGTCCCGAACACGGTCATCGCCCCGCTCGACGACAACGGTGAGTTCTGCGTGTTCATGGACAAGCCGGGCCACGTGCTGGTCGACGTCGCCGGGTGGTTCCCGGCGAGCGCGCCGGGCGCGGGGTTCCAGGCGGCCATCCCCCGCCGGGTCGTCGACACCAGGCAGGGCGCCCGCGTGAGGCCCTCGGCGCCGCTCGTCGTGCCGATCCGCGGGGCGACGGTCGTCACCGACCGCGGCCCGGTCGCGGTTCCCGCTTCGGCGGCCGCGGTCGCGCTGAACCTGACCGTCGTCGGCGCCGCGGCGCCCGGGTACGCCACCGTCTGGCCGTGCGGAGCGGCGCGGCCCGACGCGTCGAACGTCAACTACGTCCCCGGTGTCGACGTCGCCAACGGCGTCATCGCGCCGATCGGCGCCGACGGCACGATCTGCGTCTACACCTACGCCGACGCCCATGTGCTGGTCGACGTGAACGGCTGGTTCTCCGGCGGCGCCGACCCGTCGTTCGTCGGGACCGTGCCCAGGCGGCTGGTCGACACCCGCAACGCGATCGGCCCGCCGCCGAGCTGACCGCAATTTGTCGGCGATTCCGCGACGGCATAGGTTTCGCCGCCATGGACATCAGTGGCGCAAGCGCGATCGTGACCGGGGGTGCCTCGGGCATCGGGGCGGCGACGGCCCGGCTGCTCGCCGAGCGGGGGGCCAGGGTCGTCATCGCCGACCTCCAGGAGGACAAGGGCAAGCAGCTGGCCGCCGAGATCGGCGGATCCTTCTGCAAGGTGGACGTCACCAAGACCGAGGACATCGTCGACGCGGTCGAGATGGCGAAGTCGATGGGACCGGTCCGCGTGCTGGTCAACTCGGCCGGGATCGGTTGGGCACAGCGCACGGTCGGCAAGGACGGGAGCCTGGAGTCGGCCGCCAACCTCGACGCGTTCAAGAAGGTCGTCGAGATCAACCTGATCGGGTCGTTCGACTGCATCCGCGTCGTCGGCACGGCGATGAGCACGACCGAGCCGCTCGACGACGGCGAGCGCGGCGCGATCGTCAACATCGCCTCGGTCGCCGCGTTCGACGGGCAGATCGGCCAAGCGAGCTACTCGGCGTCGAAGGGCGGCGTCGTCGGCATGACCCTGCCGATCGCCCGCGACCTCTCGGCGATCGGGATCCGCGTCAACACGGTCGCCCCTGGCCTGATCGACACCCCGATCTACGGCGAGGGCGACGCCAGCGACGCCTTCAAGGAGAACCTCCAGAAGGGGGTGCTGTTCCCCAAGCGGCTCGGCTACCAGTCCGAGCTGGCCTCGATGGTCGTCGAGTGCGTCACCAACAGCTACATGAACGCCGAGACGATCCGTGTCGACGGCGGCATCCGCATGCCACCCAAGTAGGGGCCTGGCCGAACGGCGAACCGAACGGGCGACCTGTCCAAGGACTCTAGCCGCGGAGCGTAATCCGTTGTGCACTGGGGGTAGGACGACGACGGGAGGCACCATGCGCTGGGCTCGGCATGTCGGAGCGCTCACCGGGCTGGTCGTCGCCGCGGGCGTCGGTGTCGGCCCGGCCGCGGAGGTGGTCGCATCGCCGGACCGGGTGCCGACACAGATCGTCACGTCGTGTCCGGACGCGGTGGACCCGGTCGAGCTGACGAGCGTCGCGCAGGTCGAGCAACTGCTCGTCGGAACGTGGGTTCGCTGCACCGACGACTTCCTCGTGCCGCCGACCGGCGGTCCGGCTCACGTGGGGCTGGAGTTCGCCGCCGACGGGCGCTTCTACCGGCTCTACGAGGGAGACCTCGGTGGCCTGATCCGGGTCGAGGGCCTCGAGCAGGAGGGCGACTGGAAGCTGTTCGACGACCTCATGGGGTCCTACCAGTTGGACGCGCGCGTCCTCGGCGGCGGAACGAGCATCACCGTCCCGATGTTCTTCGGCGAGCCGTCGCTGGTGCAGATGCCCCATCTGGGTGGAGCAACGGCGTTCGTCCCTTGGACCGGTGACCCAACGGTCCTGGGAGTGCCGGCGGGTGTCGGCGACGGGCCGTGCGGCCTGCCCGCCGGTCCTGTCGAGTTGACCTCGGTCGCCGAGGTGGAGCAGTTGCTCGTCGGGACGTGGGTGCGGTGCGGTGAGACGTCCGTGCTCGGCCCGGTCCTCCCGGGCGAGGTCGGGCTCGACATCCTGGCCGACGGCCGCTTCTTCCGCCTGTACGACGACTCACAGGGTGGCCTGACTCGTGGCGATGGCCCGGGTCAGGAGGGTCGGTGGGAGGTGATCGACAACACGGTCATGAACGGGCCGGGCTCGTATCAGGTCAACCTGACGGTCGAGGGTGTCGGGACCTTCCATGCGCCCGCCGTCGTGCTGGAACGGCCGGTTCACCTGCGACTCGGAGAGTTCCCGCCCGCGGACTACCGACGCCCGCTTGACCAACTCCCACCGACCGGCGCGAACCTGCTCGCCGCGCTCGTGGCGCTCGGCTCGGTGGCGGGTGGGTTCGTGCTCGTCCGTGCCTCCCGCCGGGCATCGACGTGGTGACATCGGGAACAGAGTCGCCGCGCCGCCGGTTGTCCGCGTGCATGAAAGCTGTCTACAACGGAACCGTGATCGCCGAGAGCGACGACACCGTCGTCGTCGAGGGGAACCACTACTTCCCGCCGGACTCGGTCAAGACCGAGTTCCTCACGCCGACCGACCATGCGACGGTCTGCCCGTGGAAGGGCACCTCGTCGTACTACGACGTCACCGTCGGCGGGGAGACCGCGCCGAACGCCGCGTGGTATTACCCGACACCGAAGGAGAAGGCCGCGCAGATCAAGGATCACGTCGCGTTCTACCCCGTCGTCACCGTCTCCAGCTGACCCGCGACGGCCCCTGCAGACGCGCCCGACGATCCGGGCTACGTTGGCCTCCGGACCACAGCGAAGGAGCGCGGGCATGGGGAAGTACACGGTCAAGGAGAGCGGCAACAACGGCAGCGTCGAGGTGCGCAAGGACAAGATCGTCCGCAGCTTCAAGAAGCGCCTGCGACGCGACGACAAGGACGAGATCCCGATCAAGCGGGTCGTGTCGGTGAGCCTCGACCGGCAGATGGGCGGCGACGTCGTCACCGTCCGGACCAAGGACACGGCGTACAACTGGAAGCTCAAGGACGCCGATGCGATGGCCCTGGTGCAGGACATCGAGCGCGCCCGGAAGTGACCCGCCGCGCGCCCGGCGGCGGTGGCGACCGCGGCCTCAGGTCGTGTAGTCGGCGTTGAACCGGACGTAGGTGTCGCTGAGGTCGCAGCCCCACACGGTCGCCGCCGCGTCTCCGCAGCCGAGGCTGACGTGGATCAGCACGTCGGCGCCGCCGATGTAGGCCGACAGCGCGGCGAGCGCGTCGTCGTCGAGCGTCCGGGGGTACACCTCGGACTCCCCGAAGCGGATCACGACGCGGTCTTGGTCGATGTCGCGGTCGTCGCTGCACTTGCCGATCGCCATCGCCACCCGGCCCCAGTTCGGGTCGCCGCCGTGCACCGCCGTCTTCACCAGCGGTGAGTTGACGATCGACTTGGCGACCCGCTGGGCCTGGGCAGTGTCGGCGGCGGCGTCGACGCGCACCTCGATGAGCGAGTTCGCTCCCTCGCCGTCGCGGGCGATCTGCTTGGTGAGGTCGAGGGCGACCGCGTGCAACGCCCGCTCGAATGCGTCGAGGTCGACCGGGCCGGCCGCGCCGGACGCCATCAGGATCGACGAGTCGCTGGTCGACGTGTCGGTGTCGATGCTGACGCGGTTGAACGTCCGGTCGACGACGCGGCGGAACGCCGTGTCCAGGTCGGCGGCGTCGACGTCGGCGTCGGTGAAGAGCAGCGAGATGTGGGTGGCCATGTCCGGCTCGATCATCCCGACGCCCTTCGCCATCCCGACGACCCGCGCCGCGCTGCCGTCGATGACCGCCTCGGCCAGCTTGGGCACGGTGTCGGTGGTCATCATCCCGCGCGCCGGACCCTCGGCGTCGTCGGAGTCCGGAGACGCCGGCAGCGCGGCGACGCCGGCGCGCACGCGGTCCATCGGGTACCGGCGGCCGATCACCCCGGTCGACGTGACGAGGATGTCGTTGGCGTCGGCGCCGAGGCGGTCGGCGACCGAGCGGGCCAGCTCGATCGCGTCGGCGTGGCCCTGTTCGCCGGTCGCCACGTTGGAGTTCTTGGAGACGACCACGACGGCCCGCGCCCGCCCGTCGGCGACGTTGGCGCGGCTGATCGCCACGCTCGGCCCGGCGAAGCGGCTCCGGGTGAACACGGCGGCCACCGGCACGGCGCGGTCGGCGGCGATCACCACGAAGTCGTCGGTGTCGTCCTTGATCCCGATGTTGGCGACGTGCGCGTGGAACCCACGCGGCAGGCGGGTCATGCGCGGGGCGCCCGTGCCGGCATGGTCAGGCGATGGCCGCGACCGAGTCGCCGGCGCGCAGTCCCTCGGAGATCGACTCGAAGATCGATGCCAGCGCGTCGACCTGCGCCGGGTCGAGGTGGTCGAAGATGTGCCGCCGGACGCTGGCGACGTGGTGCGGCGCCGTCCGCTCGAGCAGCTCGCACCCGGCGTCGGTGAGCACCGCCATCATCACCCGCCGGTCGGCGGCGGAGCCCTCGCGGACGACGTGGCCGGCGGCGACGAGGCCGTCGAGCCGGCGGGTCAGCCCGCTCGGCGAGAGCTGGAGGCGGTCGGCGAGATCGCACATCCGCATCGCCCGCCCGTCGGACTCCGACAGGTAGACGAGCACCTGGTAGTCGCCGAGCGTGAGGCCGTGCTGGGCGAGGTCGCGCTCGAGGGCGGCGGTGAGGTCCGCGTAGGTCTCGATGAACGAGCGCCAGGCGCGCATCTCCGAGGGGGTGAGCCAATCGACGGCCATGCGCGAAACGATAGCCCCGGTCACTCGGTCGCGGCAGGGCCGTCGGTCCCTTCGAAGTGCTCGACCAGGCGTTGCAGCGTCGCCTCCAGCGAGCGCCCGTTGCGCCGCGGGTAGTCGGCCAGCCGCAGGAGCCACGGGGCGTGGCTCCGCCCCCAGTCGAACTCCTCGGTGACCTCGGTGCCGCCCGCGGTGGCGCGCAGCCGGTAGCGCCACACGTGCCCGCCGAAGTGGCGCCAGCCGATCAGGTTGGGCTCGTCGAACTCGACGACCTCGTTGGTGATGCCGTAGGGCACGCCCAGCCGCATCTTCATCCCGAACTTCGAGCCGAGCGTCAACCGCTCCGGCGCCTCGTCCTTCGCCGACCGCACCGTGCCCGAGCCGTCGAACGTCGCGTGCGCCGCCGGGTCGGCGAGGAGGTCGAAGATCGCCTGCGGCGACGCCGGAACGACCCTGGATCGGGACTCGACGCGGTCGGCTGCGGGTTGGTCGCTCGTTGTGCTCATCCCGCCACGCTCTCACACCGCGCGGGGTCCGGTCGACATCTCGGGGGCGACGCCGAGCCGGCCGGCGACCGCGTCGGCGCACCGCCGGCCCGAGTACATCGCCCCTTGGATCGACGCCGTGTCCCGGTGGTCGCCGCACACGAACAGCCCGTCTGCCAACTCGACCGGGCGCTTGGGGTGGAACGGCGGGAGCTGGCGCGGTTGGCCGTGGGGGACGCGGTACGACGCGAGGTGCTCCCACGCGTCGACGGCGGGCCCCCACCACCCGCGCAGTTGCGCCCGCGCGTCGTCCTCCATCGTCGGCCCGATGTGACCCGGCAGCGAGGCGACGACGAGATGCCGGCCCGCCGGGGCGTACGAAGCGGCGACGTTCGACATCACCGCGGCGTTGAGCACGGGGCCGCGGCCGGCGCCGTCGAGCACGACGAAGCGCGTGGCGGTCGGGGCCTCGGCGGCGGCGAAATACACGCAACCCACGGGCTTCGACCCGACCGGCGGCAGTCCGAGGAGGTCGGCGGCGGCCGGGCCCGCGGTGGCGACGACGACCGCCGTCGCGGCGACGCGCTCGCCGTCGACGGCGACGTGGTCGGCGCTCACCGCCTCGACGCGCCGGCCGTAGTCGATCGTGTCGGGCGGCAGCGCCGCGGCGAGCTGGTTCGGGATCGCCTGCATGCCGGCGGCCGGCACCGCCGAGTCGCCATCGGCCAGCATGCGGAAGATCACGTCGAACAGGCGGCGGCTGTCGGCGAGGTCGGGATCGAGCTGGATGCCGCCGACCAGCGGCCGGAAGAAGCGCTCGACGATCCGGTCGGAGAACCCCGCCGACCGCAGCGCGTCGATCGTCGGGACGTCCTCGCCGCGCAGCAGCTGCGCCGGGTGGACGCCGCGCACCCGCCGGCGGAGAAGCGCGATGCGCGCCTTGTCGGCCAGCGAGCCGATGGGGGCGAACGCCGTCCGCGCCGCGGTGAGCGGCCGCCGGAACGGGTCGCCGACGACCGACCCGGCGCCGTCGCGCCACACGAGCGCGCCGGGTTCGAAGGCCCGCAGGTCGAGCGCCTCCAAGGCGAGTTGGCGGTGCAGCTCGGGATAGGCCGTGAGCGCGACCTGGAACCCGCGGTCGAGGGTGAACCCGTCGACGTGATCGGTGCGGACGCGCCCGCCCGGGCCGTCGGCCGCCTCGAACACGCGGACCCGGAGGCCCCGTTCGTGCAGCAGCCGGGCGCACGAGAGGCCGGCCAGCCCGGCCCCGACGACGACGACGGGGTCGCCGCTCACCGGTCGAGAACGGCGCGCAGGGCGGCTTCGAGATGCGGATGGTCGAACGTGAAGCCGGCGTCGCCGTTCAGCACGGCCGGCAGCACCCTCTGCCCGGTGAACAGCAGGTTCTCGGCCAGCTCGCCGCCGAGCAGCAGCTTGGGCCCGAACTTGGGGATCGGCACGAACGTCGGGCGGGAGAGCACGGCGCCGAGCGTGTCGGTGAACTCGGCGTTGGTCACCGGATGGGGGGCGGTCAGGTTGACCGGGCCCGAGTGCTCGGCGGTCAGCAGGTGGACGACCGCGGCCACGTGGTCGTCGATCGAGATCCAGCTCTGCCACTGCTCGCCGCTGCCCATCTTCCCGCCCAGGCCGAGCTTGAACAACGGGAGTTGCTTCTTGAGCGCGCCACCTCGGGCCGAGAGCACGATGCCGGTGCGGAGGTGGACGACGCGCGCGCCGGCGGCCGCGGCGACGCCGGTCGCCTCCTCCCACCGCACGCACAGGTCGGCGAGGAATCCGGTGCCGGGCGCCGACGATTCGTCGAGCTGCTCGTCGCCGCGCGCCCCGTAGACGCCGACCGCCGAGCCCGACAGCAGCACCGACGGTCCGCCGTCGGCCGCGGCGATCGCCTCGGACAGCAGCGCCGTGCCCCGCGTCCGGCTCTCGACGAGTTCCCGCTTGTAGTCGTCGGTCCAGCGGTGGTCGCCGATGCCGGCCCCGGCCAGGTGGACCACGGCGTCGACGCCGGCGAGGTCGGCCGGATCGAGCCGCCGCTCAGCCGGCGACCAGGAGATCTCACCGGCCCGCGGGGTCCGGCGGACGACGGGAACGGGCGTGTGGCCCGCCGTGGAGAGCGCGGCGGTGAGCGCGGTCCCGATCAGGCCTGTCGAACCGGTGATGGCGATGCGCATGGCGGTCAGCGTAGGGCGGCCGCGTCACGGGCGGGAGATCGTGACGGGAACTCTGCGGGCGTCAGATCGACTCGGAGATGATCTGGTCGAGGAGCGCGCCGTTGACCGCCCCCGCCACCGTCTCGATCGAGCCGTCGGCCTTGACGATCGCCATCGCCGGCTGGTAGGCGACGTCGAAGCGGGCGAAGACGTCGCCACGATTGTCGCTGATCTGCGGGAAGGTCAGGCCGTGCTTGTCGATGAACCTTTGGAAGTCGTCGTCGCTGCCGGTCCACGCGACGCCGACGAAGTTGACCGTGTCGGAGAATCTGATCGCTGCCTCCTCGACCGAGGGGGCTTCACGGTTGCAGGTGCTTCAAGTGGGCGCCCAGAACCAGAGGAGGGTCGGCTTGCCGGCCAGCGTCGCGAGGTCGAGCTCGCCACCGCCGACGAGCGGGGCGGCGAACTGCAGTGCGGCGGGGACGATCGCCGCCGCCCCGGCGTCGGGCGCGGCGTCGGGTTGCGGGTCGGCCGGGGCCGCCGCGTCGGTGGGTGTGGGCGCGGCGGTTGCCGCAGGCGGATCGGCGGCGGACGACGCGGGGTCGGGCGCGCCGGCGGGAGCGGTCCCGCCGCCGCAGGCCGCGACGGCGAGCGCCAGGCCGGCCAGTCCCGCCCAACGGCGCGTGCTGCTCATGGTGGTGACGCTACCGGGGCGGGTGAGGCCGACGAGGCGGGCCGACCCTCGTTCTCAGTTTGTTCCCACATGTCTCGGGAGGTGTCGGTGTCTCGGGACGAGGCGGGCCGGCCCTCGTTCTCAGTTTGTTCCCACATGTCTCGGGAGGTGTCGGTGTCGCGCCAGCGGGCCGGCCGGCGCCAGTCCGAGCATCCGACATCGCGGTGCTACGTTGCCGATCAGCGGGCGCGCCGCTCCGGCCAGATGTTTGGAGGACGACATGACGGAGAAGAAGAAGTGTTTCGTGATCATGGGGTTCGGCAAGAAGACCGACTACCGCACGAGCCGCCTCCTCGATCTGGACAAGACCTACAAGCACATCATCAAGCCCGCCGTCACCGAGGCGGGCCTCGAGTGCATCCGCGCTGACGAGATCGTGCATTCCGGGACGATCGACGTCCCGATGTACGAGATGCTGATGGAGGCCGATCTCGTGATCGCCGACCTGTCGACCTCGAACGTCAACGCGGCCTACGAGCTCGGGGTGCGGCACGCGCTGCGGCCGCGGACGACGATCGTCATCGCCGAGCAGGAGTTCGCCTTCCCGTTCGACGTGAACCACATCTCGATCCGGACCTACCGGCTCGACGGGGAGGTGCTCGACATCGACGAGGTGGGCCGCTTCAAGCCCGAGCTGAAATCGGCGATCGAGACGATTCTGGAGGAGTCGAAACCGGACAGCCCGGTCTACACCTTCCTCAAGCAGCTCACACCGCCGAGCATGGGCGAGGTCGAGGCGCTGGTGGCGGCCGCCGCCGACGAGGCGCCATCCGATCCAGGCGACAATCCGACGCTCGCCGGTCTGCTCGACCAGGCGGCGACGGCCAAGGCGGCCGACGACTTCCTGACGGCCAAGACGCTGCTCGGCGCGGCGCGGGCGATCGCGCCCAACGATCCGTACATCGTGCAGCAGCTCGCGCTGGTGACCTACAAGTCCAAGCAGCCGACGGTGCTGGCGGCGCTCGAAGAGGCCCGCGACGTCCTGAAGGACCCCGATCCGATGAGCTCCAACGACGCCGAGACCCTCGGCATCTGGGGGGCGATCCACAAGCGATTCTGGGAGGAGAACGGCGACCCCGCCGATCTCGATCGGTCGATCGCCGCCTACGAGAAGGGCTACCGCCTGCTCGACGACTACTACAACGGGATCAACTACGCCTTCCTGCTGAACGTCAGGGCGGCGAACGCCGAGCCCGCCGACGCCATCACCGACTTCGTGCTGGCGCGGCGGGTGCGTGCGCACGTCGTCGAGTTGTGCGAGGCGGCGCGCGCCAAGCTGAGCGGCCGGGAGGGCACCGAGGAGCAGCGGTACTGGATCCTCGCCACCGAGGCCGAGGCCGCGCTCGGGCTGGGTCAGGCGGCGAGGAAGGACGAGCTGTTGGCCGAGGCGGCCGCGCTGGATCCGCAGCCGTGGATGGTCGAGTCGACCGAGACACAGCTCGCCACGCTCGAGGGCCACCTCCAGGACTCACCGCTCGACCGCATCGCCGGCTAGGAGACTGCCCGCAACCTCCGACGCCGTGCCGCGAGCGGTCGACGCGCCCGGCGCTCGTACGCTGGTCGGCCGTGAGGACCAGAACGCTGCTGCTGCTGTCGGTCGCGACCGCGTTGTTGATCCTGATCGCGGGCGGGGCGTTTCTCTTCCAGCTCTCGCACCAGTCCGACACCGTGCCCACCGGCGTGGTCGGCGAGCCGGCGCGCCTCGGCGACGTCACGGTCACGGTGCTCGACGCCTCCGAGGCCGGCGGCGTCATGGCGGTCGACATCGAGGTCGGCGGCGTCGACGACGCGGACGGGACCGACGACTTCCGCCTCGTGACTGGCGACCAGCGCCTCGACGCCGTCGCCGCGCCCGGCGGCGGCCGCTGCCGCGCGTTCACCGTCGACCCGCAGCGGTGCCGGCTGGAGTTCGACGTCAGCGCGGCCGCGTCGACCAGCCGCGTCCTCGTGATGCGCCGCGGCGAGGACCAGCGCACCTGGAGGCTCCGGCCGGGAACGGACGCTACGGTGGGCGCCGATGAGTGACCACTTCGACCTCGTGATCATCGGTGGCGGACCCGGTGGCTACAGCGGCGCGCTGTACGGAGCGTCCGCCGGCCTGAACGTGGCGATGATCGAGAAGGACGCGCTCGGCGGCACATGCCTCAACCGCGGGTGCATCCCGGCCAAGGCGTTCCTCGAGACCGCGGCGGTCAAGCGCCACGTCGACCACTCCGCCGCGTTCGGCATCGAGTCCGGCGCCGCCTCGGTCAACTTCGCCAGGACGCAGGAGCGCAAGCAGGGGATCGTCGCCGGCCTCGTCGGCGGGATCGCCGCGATGTGCAAGCAGCGCAAGGTCGAGGTGTTCGACGGCGTCGGCTCGCTGGCGGCCGGTCGGACGGTCAACGTGTCGATGGCCGACGGATCGGCGGCGACGATCACCGCCGACCACGTCATGCTCGCGTCGGGCTCGGTTCCGCGGCTGATCCCGAACTTCGAGCGCGGCGGCCCGATCATGACGAGCGACGAGGTGCTCGACCTCGACGTCGTCCCGCCGCGCGTCGCCGTCATCGGCGGCGGCGCGATCGGGTGTGAGTTCGCCTCGACGTTCGCCGACCTCGGGTCCGAGGTCACGATCCTCGAAGGGCTCCCGAAGATCCTGCCCGGCCTCGACACCGACCTGGCGAAGGTCGTCGAGCGGTCGTTCAAGAAGAAGAAGATCGCGATCCGCACCGGCGTGATGGTCAACGGCCACACCCCGAACGCGACCGGCGCCACCACCGTGCACTTCGGCGACGGCGAGACGGTCGACGTCGACGCCGTGATCGTCTCGGTCGGCCGCCGCCCGTTCGCCGACCAGCTCGGTCTCGGGGGGACCGGCGTCGTCGTCGACGAGCGGGGCTTCGTCCAGGTCGACGAGTACTGCCGGACCGGCGAGGACGGTGTGTACGCCGTCGGCGACCTGATCGACACGCCGCAGTTGGCGCACGTCGGTTACGCCGAGGCGATCCTCGTCGTCAAGCATCTGCTCGGCGAGTCGCCGATGCCGGTGAGATACGACCGGGTGCCGTGGGCGATCTACTGCCATCCCGAGGTCGCCTGGGCCGGCCCCGACGAGCAGGCGGCCAAGGACGCCGGATATGACGTCGTCGTCTCCAAGCACCCGTTCAAGTTCAACAGCCGGGCGCAGATCATCGGCGAGACCGAGGGTCTGGTCAAGATCATCGCCAAGCGGCGCCCGGACGGCTCCGCCGGGCAGGTGCTCGGCGTGCACATGGTCGGGCCGTGGGTCACCGAGCAGCTCAGCGGCGGCTACCTCGCCGTCAACTGGGAGGCGTCGGTCGACGAGATCGCCGAGTTCATCCAACCCCACCCGAGCCTGTCGGAGCTCTTCGGCGAGTCCGTGCTGGCGATGACCGGCCGTAGCTTCAACGGATAGCCGTAGTTTTCAATCGATCACCACACCCTCACAAGGACCACCAACACACATGGCAGACGTCACGCTCCCCCAACTCGGCGAAACGGTCACCGAGGGGACCATCACGCAATGGTTCAAGAACGTCGGGGACACCGTCGCGGAAGACGAGCCCTTGTTCGAGGTCTCGACCGACAAGGTCGACACCGAGGTGCCGTCGCCGGTCGCCGGCGTCGTGACCGAGATCCGCGCCCAAGAGGGCGACACGATCGAGGTCGGCGTGGTGATCGCCGTCGTCGACAGCGACGGTGGCGGCGCGGCCGCGCCCGCCGCGCCCGAGGCCGAGGCTGCCGCCGAGCCCGAGGCCGAGCCCGCCCCAGCCGCCGAGCCCGCTCCGGCCGCGGCGTCCGAGCCCGCTCCGGCCGCGGCGTCCGAGCCCGCTCCGGCCGCCGAGCCGGCCCCCGCCCCGCCCCCCGCCCCGGCCGCCGCGGCCGAGCCGGCGCCCCAGCAGCCGGCGGCGCCCGCCGCCACGGCGGCTGCGGGTGACAAGCGGCTGCTCTCGCCGGTCGTCCGGCGCCTCGTCAACGAACACGGCCTCGACCCCGACGCGATCAGCGGGTCCGGGCCGGGCGGGCGGATCACCCGCGACGACGTGCTCGACCACATCGACGCCACCGGGGCCACGCCGACCGAAGCGTCTGCGGCGCCGGCCGCGCCGGCCCCGCCTGCGCCCACCGCGCCGGCCGCGGCGCCGTCGGCCCCCGCCGCCGCGCCGCCGGCGCCGGCCACCGCGCCGGCCGCGGCGCCCGCGCCGGCGGTCGCCGGGGGCGAGCGCGACACCCTGGTCAAGCTGTCCAAGATCCGCAAGCTGACCGGCCAGCACATGGTGATGAGCAAGGCCGCCAGCCCGCACGCGTTCAGCGTGGTCGAGGTCGATTTCGCCAACGTCGACCTCGTCCGCAGCGCGGTCAAGGCCGAGTGGAAGGCGACCCACGGCTTCAGCCTGACGTACCTGCCGTTCATCTCGCGGGCGATCGTCGACGGGTTGCGCGAGTTCCCGCACCTCAACGCGAGCGTCGGCGAGGACGACCTGATCGTGCACAACTACATCGACCTCGGCATCGCCGTCGATCTCGAGTACGAGGGGCTCCTCGCCCCGCTGATCCGCGACGCCGACACCAAGCGGCTGGCGGCGATCGCCACCGAGATCTCCGACCTCGCCGACCGGGCCCGCTCCCGCAAGCTGAGCCCCGACGAGATCTCCGGCGGGACGTTCACGATCTCCAACAACGGCTCGGCCGGGTCGGTCCTGACGATGCCGATCATCAACCAGCCGCAGGTCGCGATCATCTCGACCGACGCGATCGTCCGCAAGCCGGTCGTCACCTCCGGGCCCGACGGCGGCGAGGCGATCGCCATCCACCCGGTCGGCAACCTGGCGATGAGCTGGGACCACCGGGCCTTCGACGGGGCCTACGCGGCCGGTTTCCTCCGGCGGGTCAAGCAGATCCTCGAGACCAAGGACTGGTCGACGGAGCTGTAATGAGCAGGGCTGAGCCGTTGCGGGTTCGGTGGCTGGGGCGGGTGCCGTACCGCGAGGCGTTGGCGGTGCAGACGGCGCTGTTCGAGCACGGCGCCGGCCAGCACCTGCTGCTGCTCGAGCATCCCCACGTCTTCACCCACGGCGCCCGCGCCGATCTCGCTGGGAACCTGCGGTGCGAACCCGCCGCGGTCGGCGCCGAGTTGGTGCCGGTCACCCGCGGGGGCGACATCACCTACCACGGCCCTGGCCAGTTGGTCGGCTACCCGATCCTCAACCTCGACAACCGGCTCGGCGCGACGGCCCACGTCTGCGCCGTCGAGGGCCTCGTCATCGACGCCCTCGCCGAGCTCGGCGTGCCGAACGCCGGCCGGCTCGCCGGTTTCGCCGGGGTGTGGCTCGATCCCGACGGTCCCGACGCCCGCAAGATCTGCGCGATCGGCGTGCGGCTCAAGCGCGGCCGGACGATGCACGGGTTCGCCCTGAACGTGTCGACCGACATGACCTACCTGCGCGAGCACATCGTGCCCTGCGGGATCGGCGACAAGCCGGTCACGTCGCTCGCCGAGGAGGGCGTCGACGTCTCGATGCACGAGGTCGTCGATGTGATCGCCCGGCTGGCCGCGCGGCGGTGGGCCGACGGCTCGGTCGAGCGGCAGGACGTCGCGTGGCGGCACGCCGCCGACGGGCGCGATCTCTCGGCGTTCTCGCGCGGCGCCGGGCCGGGTGAGCCGGTCAAGCCGGCGGCAGCGGCCCGTTCGGGTGCCCGGCTCGAGGCGGCCGGGGTCACCGGCGGACTGTCGATCGAGACCCGCAAGCCGGACTGGCTGCGGCCGAAGGTGCGGCTGGGCCCCGAGGTGATGGCCCTGAAGAAGACGATCCGCGCGCTCGACCTGGTCACCGTGTGCGAGGACGCCGGCTGCCCGAACCTGTCGGACTGCTGGGCCGACGGCACCGCGACGTTCATGGTGCTCGGCGAGCGGTGCTCCCGGGCGTGTGGGTTCTGCCTCGTCGACACGCGGCGCCCGCTCGCGCCGGCCGCCGACGAGCCGGCGCGGGTCGCCGAGGCGATCGACCGGCTGGCGCTCGACCACGCCGTGCTGACGATGGTCGCCCGCGACGACCTGGCCGACGGCGGGATGGCCCACGTGGCGGCCTGCGTCGGGGCGATCCGGGCCCGCCGCCCGGCCACGAGGGTCGAGACGCTGATCTCCGACGCCAAGGGCGACGACGCCGCGCTCGACCTGCTGTTCGCCGCCCGCCCCGACGTGTTGAACCACAACGTCGAGACCGTCGCCCGGCTCCAGCGGGCGGTGCGCCCGTCGGCCGGCTACGCCCGCTCACTGTCGGTGCTCGCCCGGGCGAAGGCCGCGGGGCTGCCGGCCAAGACCGGGTTCATGGTCGGGCTCGGCGAGACCGACGATGAGATCGTCGGCTGCCTGGCCGACCTCGCCGACCTCGGCGTCGACATCGTCACGATCGGCCAGTACCTCCGCCCGACGTCGCACCACCTCCCGATCGCCCGCTACGCCGAGCCGTCCGAGTTCGTCCGTTGGAAGGCGATCGGCGAGGGGTTCGGCATCGGCCACGTCGAGGCCAGTCCGCTGACCAGGTCGAGCTACCACGCCAAGTCCGCCGCCGAGTCGGTCGCGCCGGTGGCGGTCGCGCCGGTGGCGGTGGCGCTCGGTCGCTGACCGGCGGGCCGGCGGCTCGGAGTCGGACGCCAGCGTCAGTCCGGCGTGGCCAGCTCGGCGACGACCGCGGCGTGGTCGCTGGGCCAGACCTCCGCGCCGTCGACGGTCGACGGGCGGTCGCCGACGATCCACGCCCGCTCGGGATTGCCGATCGGCTTGGGGCGGGGCCACGACACGAGCACGTAGTCGAGCCGCCGGTCGGGCCACGCGCTGTCGGCGGTGTGCGGGTTGGCGCGCAGCCACGTGGGGCCGGGTCCGTCGCCGACCTGCTCCCAGGCGTCGGAGAACACGAGGCCGGTGGCGCCCGGGCGGCGGCCGGTCAGCGTCCGCACCTCGTCGCTGTCGGGCACCGCGTTGAGGTCGGCGCCGACGATCAGCGGCAGGTCCCGCTCCGGCACGCCCCGCCAGCCGACGGCGAGCTCGAGCAGGCGCGCCAGCTGGGCCTGCCGGGTCGCCGACCCGTCGAAGTGGTGGTCGAGGTGGGTCGAGGCGACCGGCCACCGGCCCCACGGCGTTGCGCTGGCGGCGGCGACGACGCGGCGGTGGCCCGGCTCGCCGTCGGCGCGGGGGAGGACCTCGTCGGCGATCGCGTCGAGCGGCCAGCGGGACAGGATCGCGTTGCCGAACGACTGGCCGTCGTAGAGCATCGGCGCGGTCCCGACCGCGTGCAGTCCCGTCGCCTCGCCGATCCGCTCGGCGTCGTCGGCGGACCCGTCCGACCACACCTCCTGGAGGCACACCACGTCGGGGTCGACCGAGCGGATCAGCTCGACGATCGCCGGCCGGCGCCGCTCCCACGGCCCGAAGTGCCACCACAGGTTCCAGGTCATCACGCGCAGCGCCATCGGCCGCCATGATGCCCGACGCCGCGCCGCGGGCCGGCACCGGCTCGCTGTGGCGCCCGATCGGTACGCTCGGAGGGCGTGAGATGGTCGGTCGAGCAGGTCGAGGCGGTGGCGTCCTCACCGGCGTCGGTCACCGCCGCCCAGGCGATCGCCTCACCGACCAACTGGCGCTCGACCGGCGCCGACGACCGGGCGGTCTGGGGCTCGTGCAGGGGGAGTGGGGCCGAGCCGTACGACACCGCCGTCGACCACGTCGGCGTGGGCTTCCGCTGCACGTGCCCCAGCCGGCGCACGCCGTGCAAGCACGTCATCGCCCTCCTCCTGCTGTGGGCGCGGGGCCAGGTGCCCGCCGGCGCCGCGCCGGCCAAGGTCGACGCGTGGCTCGCCCGGCGACTGGCCCGTGCGGCCGCCCGCGCCGGCGCCGCCGATCACTCGGGCGAGTCCGGCGAGTCGGGCGAGTCGGGCGACGCCGGCGGTGGCGACGGCTCGCGGTCGGGCGCGGCGGACGCGGTCGGCGCCGGCGGGCGCGACGACGGCGACGGGGAGCGCGATGGCGACGCCGCGCCGCCCGAACCCCCGCCCGACGGCGACCGGGACTCGGCGCGCGACGAGCGCGTCGCCCGGATGCTCGCCGGGCTGAGCGAGCTCGACCGCTGGCTCGACGACCGGATCCGCACCGGCCTCGCCGACCCGGCGCTCGCCCGATACGCCACCTGGGACTCGCTCGCGGCGCGGCTCGTCGACGCCCAGGCCGGAAGCCTCGCCAACCGGGTGCGGCGGCTCGCCGGGCTGGTCGGCGCGTCGCCGGAGTGGCACGCCGAGGTGCTGGCCGAGCTCGGGCTGCTGCACCTGCTGACCCAGGCCGGTCGCCGTCTGCCGTCGCTCCCCGACCCGCTGGCCGACGACGCGGCGACCGCGGTCGGGTGGCAGGTCCGCCAAGCCGACGTGCTCGGCGGCGTCCCCGACACCGATCACTGGATCGTCGCCGGCCGCAGCGACACGCGGGAGGACCGCATCGAGGTTCGCCGCCACTGGCTGAGGGGGGCCGAGTCCGGGCGCTGGGCGATGGTGCTGTCGTTCGCCGCGTACCGCCAGAGCCTCGACGACTCCCTCGTCGTCGGCGCCGCCGTGCACGCCGACCTTCACCGGTATCCGGGCGGCGGGCTGCGGGCCCTCGTCGGCCGGCGCCACGGCGAGCCCGTCGAGCCGGCCCACCCTCCGGCGTCGTCCATCGCCGCGGCGTGCGACGAGATCGGCCGCGTGCTGGCGGGCGTGCCGTGGCTCGATCGTCTCCCGGCGACCGTGCGGGCATCGCCGGCGGTCGATTCCGGCCGGTGGTCGCTCACCGACGACACCGGGAGCCTGCCGCTGGTCGTCCGCGGCGACGGGCTGGCCGAGTTGCTCGCCGTGTCGGCCGGCCGCCCGGTCGACCTGACAATCGAGTGGACGCCGCACGGCGTCGTCCCGCTGGCGGTGCACCTACCGGACCGGACCATCGACGTCGGCCCGCGCGCCGACTCGTCGTTCGTGAGCGCGGCATGACCATCGGCGCGCGGACCGACCCGGCGACGACGATCGACGCCCAGTGGGACGAGTTGGTGACCACCGCGCTGCTCGGCGCCGACCGCCGCGACCCGCCGACGATCGACGGCCCGCTCGCCGACCTGGTCGCCGACACGGCCCGGAGCGCGCCGTCGGAGCGCATGTTGGCCCAGGTGGCGGCGTGCGCCGCGGTGCGGCGGGCGGGCTTCGTGCCCGGGCCGGCGCTTCCGCCGCTGTCCGCCCCGCCGGCCGACCCCCGCCCGGTGTGCGGGCCGGCGGCGGCCGAACGCTGGCGGCACCTCGTCGCCTCCTGGCCGGTCCTCGAGGACGAGTGGACCCTCACCCTGATCGCCACCGGCTGGCGGGCCGCCCCCGAGCTCGTCCCGGCGATGCTCCGCCGCCATCGCCGCGACCCGGTCCGCCGGGCGCGGGCGGTCGTCGCCGCGGGGCCGGTCGCCGAGTGGCTCGTCGAGCACCTCCCCGACCTGGCTGGCGCGCAGCCGCCGGGCGCGGTGTCGCCGGAGGCGCTCGGCGAGCTGCCCGAATTGCCGATCCCGCCCGACCTCGCACGACTGGCGACGATGCCCGGCGCCGAGTCCGGCCGGGTGCTCGCCGCGGCGATCGAGGCCGGCGCCCTCGCCGCCGCGCACCGCGCGGTGCTGGTCAACCTCGTCGCTCGGGTTCGTCCGCAGTCGGTGGCCGATCTCGCCGAGGTGCTCGGCGCCGTCGACCCGCGGTCGCCCGGCCACGGCCTGGCCGCCGTGCTCGCCGACCTGGCGACCACGCGCGCCCGCATGCTCGACGAGCTCACCCGGCCCTGACAACCTCCCGTCGCACGCGCCCGCCAGCCGGATCGGCGCGCCAGCGCTGACGTTTGTGTGACCGAATATCGCGGGGGTCGACATGTTCGGTCACACAGATCGGTTGGGGCGGCCCG